>DJYC01000037.1 GCA_002448445.1 Treponema sp. UBA6988 | reverse complement strand
AGTTTCCGTAGTGCAGCAGAAAAACCACTGGGAGCCAATTTTTCTGCTGCAAATATAAAACTCGAAGTTTGCCCTATTAACTTTTATTCGCGCGGAAGGGTTGAATACCCCGCCCCTTGGGGCGGAATAAGGGTATTCAACCCTGACTGCAATACCTTTTAAGAACAACGCACACCTCGTTGGTTCGCGTAAGGATGTTTTGATACAGGGGGATTCGTTTTATGAGGAACTCATACCCCGTAGCTTGCTGCGGGGTGCGTTGATTAAGCCACTATTCAATGTAACTTCAATAAAATAAAATTGTTCTTTTAATGAAAACTTAAAGCAAAAGGAGTTCCAAATGAAAAGAATTTGTAAATTCTCAACATTAATCCTTGTGTCTGCACTACTAGTTTCAAGCTCATTCGCACAAGGCAAGGCAAAAGGCAAAGTTGCACCAAAAGCCAAACCTGCACCAGTAAAGCCGGAAAAGAAATTTTCACCAAAAGATCCTCCAGTAAAAGGCGAAAAGGGAGCAATCATTGTAAACGGAAAGGCCTATTCAAAGGCAAGCGAAGTTTTGGTAAAGGGCGGTTCAACAAAAGGCGCTGCCGTTGAGCACGGAGACTCAAGCCTTCTGGACGACGTGCCAAACGTAGATTCATTCTATATCGGAAAGTACGAAGTAACGCAGGAATTCTACGAAGCCGTTCTGGCTGGCGAAACAGTTTCTACAAAAAGCGGCAAAATTTTCGAACTTGACGCAAAGCCTTCCAGCTCACTGGAAAAATCTCTTGTAAAGGGAGAAACCCAAAAATACCGTCCTGTAGAAAACGTAACCTGGTACGATGCCGTAAACTTCTGCAACGTGCTCAGCAAAAAGACAGGCCTTGAACCAGTCTACAAGATTGAAATCAATAAAATAGAAGAAACAAAGGTCGGTAATTACATAGAAAAGCACATCATGGATGCTACAGTGTCCATCAACAAGAATGCCAACGGCTACAGGCTTCCATCTGAACCTGAATGGGAATTTGCTGCCCGCGGTGGCGATGCCTCTGCTCCCGACTGGAGCTTTGCATTCAGCGGTTCACAGTCAAAGACCTTCAAAAAAAGCGACATGTCTTCCCCCGACTTGGACAAGGTTGCATGGTATGTCTACAACCTTACTACCGGCAAGACAGGAAAGGAAAAGGTTGCAAAGGACACACCAGGCTACTGCACGCACGAAGTTGGCCTAAAGGCTGCTAACAAGCTTGGCCTTTACGACATGAGCGGAAACGTTTACGAATGGTGCTATGACCTTGGCGAAGACGACGGTGAGCGCATTGTACGCGGCGGTAACTACTGCTCAAGCGCAAGGGCTGCAACTGTAACCGCATGGGATGATGCCCCAATGACTCAGCATCACTCAGGCGTTGGCTTCCGCGTTGCAAGAAACGCAAAATAAAGCACAAGCTACATAAGTTCATTGCCGTGCGTGGTCGAACCAAGTTGAACCATAACACGGCAAAACTTGCCCCCTTGCCTTTGGTAAGGGGGTGCTTTTTTAGAAAATCTTGTGCAAAGTGCGTATCTTTCTAAGGCTTGGGTTCTGCGCAATAAGGTGCAGCTTGATTGTGTCAAACATGGCAATCTTGCAGTGAAGGTTTATATCCGTCTTTAAAAAGTCAATGTCCTCTTTTTTAAGCGAAGACAAAAAATCAAAGCAGGCAAAAAATGAAGAAGTGAATTCATCATCATTCAAAGGAATGGATGTGTCGCGGTATTTTTTTAAATAACAGTTTTCAAGCGTGTTATAAGAAGACAAAAAATTATTGTACGAAGGAAAAAAAGACAAGTTTTTAAGTTCCATAAAAAACTAATCGGAATATTTCTGCTTCTATTTTAGTAATTACTTAAAAAGTATTTTCAAGGGAGAACCTGACTTTTTTAACAAATAATCTTTTTTTTGAATGTTCCCTTCGACAAGCTCAGGGAACGTGATTCTTTCTTGCCAAGGAATATCAAGCCAGGAAGGGCGGGTTAGCAGCATGCAGAATTGCGAAGCGATTCTGCAATCCCAAGAAAAATACACGGAGGGATTTTTCTTGGGCAGGCACGGCTTAGGGGTTCCCCCCTAAGAACCCCGGTTGTTAACAGATGTTTTTTGGTGAATGTCCCTTCGACGGGCTCAGGGAACGTGATTCTTTCTTGCCAAGGAATATCAAGCCAGGGAGGGCGGGTTAGCAGCATGCAGAATTGCGAAGCGATTCTGCAATCCCAAGAAAAATACACGGAGGAATTTTTCTTGGGCAGGCACGGCTTAGGCATGTTGCGATACGTTGAGCAACATGGCCCTAAGAACCCAGTTTTGTTCAAATGTATCAAGAACATACGGATGTCGTTGCAGTTGTTTGTGAATACCCAGAAGGAAAAGCTTTGGAGGTGGGACGTAGCTGTTTTTACAATATTTTCTTATGCAAATAAACCGGAAATCAGGTTTGGGCGCAGCGGAAGGCAAAGCCGGCTGAAAACCCGCATTGGAGCGGAACGGAACCCGGCAGCATAGCTTCAAGCCGCAAAGCGAGTTTAATTTCCTATTCCGCGACACCGCGGGGTTTCAGACGGATTTGCCTGGGAGCGGAGCCCAAAACTGATTTACGTGTTTAGAAAGACACATCGTTTGTCTTAAGGCAAAAACAGTCAAAATTCTGCACCTTGTACGACTGAAAGACTCCTGTGACTGTTATTGTGCTTCCTTCTGCCGGGTAGTCCTTGGGGTACTGATGGTTTCCTTCCCAGATGAATTCTATACCCTGCTGGCAACATGCCGTAGCGTCGTATATGATTACCGCAAAACTTTTCTTGCGGCCAAATTCAGGCGGCAAGTCATAAGACATAAACTTTCCCTTGATTTTTATAGTCTTGCCAACGTAACGTTCCGGTTCACTCATCATGTTGAATATCTGGGAATAGATAAATGTGTTGCTTACCTTTGTAAGGTCAACGTCTACCTTTGTGGCCTTTTTCTGCTGGGCACTTGCCCTTGTTGCTTGAAAGAAAATTAAAATCAGTGTGAATGCAAAAAGAAATTTTTTCATCTTAGCTTCTCCTTGTAATTTTTCCCAAAAGGGTGAATGCAAAAAATGTTATTGCGTCTGCCGCAACTATCGTACAGCCTACGGGGGTTCCTTTTATTATAGAAAAGAGCATTCCGCTGAGTGCGCACAAGACGGAGACTATTGCAGAGCAAAGCGTTACGCTCATAAATGTCTTGAACAGGCGCATCGCAGAAAGCACTGGGAATATTATGAGTGCAGAAATAAGAAGCGAGCCTACAAGGTTCATTGCAAGAACGATTATCACCGCTGTTACGCAGGCAATTGCAAAGTTGTATGTCTTGGTGGACACCCCGGAAGAAGCCGCAAAGGTTTCGTCAAAGGTTATGGCAAAAATCTTGTTGTAGAACATGATGTAAAAAATAATTGTGAATGCAGAAAGGATTATGCAAAGGATGACATCGACTGATGAAAGGGTCAGTATGGAAGTGGAGCCAAAGAGTGTGCTGCAAACATCCCCGGAAACATTTGGCCCTGTTGTAAACTGGTTCTTCAAGAGGTAGCCCAAGGCAAGTGAGCCTGTTGAAATCATGGCTATTGTAGCATCGCCCTTTATCTTTGAATTCTGGTTTCCGCAGAGAATAAAGATTGCGCAAAGCACCGTAAGCGGAAGGGTAAGGTACATGGTGTTTGAAAAGTGCAGTATGCCCGCTACAACCATTATTCCGAATGCCGCATGGGAAAGACCGTCCCCTATGTAGGAAAACCTCTTTAGCACAAGGGGAACACCAAGCAGGGAAGAGCAAAGCGCAATAAGAATTCCCACTATGAGCGCAGACCTTACGAAGGGGTATTCAAGGTACATGGAAAGTGTTTCTATAATGCTCATTGTCTTTCTCCTTTTTCTATGTAACATTCATTCCCCAGGTGAAGGATTCTGTGGGCCCATTTTTTTATTCCCTGAACATCGTGGGAAATCATTATTATGGTCATGGGCTTTTTCTTTCTTGTGTTCAGTTCATAGATAAGATTGTACATGTTTTCCGTTGCCTGGGGGTCAAGGCCTGTTACAGGTTCATCAAGCAAAAGTGCGTGTTCTGCTGCGCAAAGTGCCCTTGCCAAAAGAACCCTCTGCATCTGTCCGCCTGAAAGCTCACGGTAGCAGCTTTTTGCAAGGTTAAGTATGCCCGTATCCTGCATTGCTTTTTCTGCCGTTTTCTTTTGTTCCTTTGAATAGCATATAAAAAAGTGTCCGTGCCTCTGGCAACCTGTCCTTACAATTTCTTCCACGGAAGCGGGAAAGTCCTTCTGCACCTCTGTCTGCTGGGGAAGGTAGCCTATGCTGCCGGGACAAAAATTTTTCCCCGGTATGATTTTTCCGCTCATTGGTTTTTGTAGCGAAAGCAGGGTTTTTATTAGGGTGGATTTTCCGGCTCCGTTTTCTCCCACGATGCCAAAGTATTCACCTTCGTTTACGCTAAAGTTAAGCCCGGAAATAATTTCTTTTGCACCGTAGCCTAAAGATAAATCCTTGCAGGTAAAGAGTTCCAATTTGCACTCCTTTAAAATATTAGAATAAAAATTGAATTAAAGTTAAACACTAATAAGATTTATTTAAGCTGGAATCAGTTTGAAAGCTTTATTTTTTTTGTGACTGATGTTTTTACTTCTAATTCTATTTTTGGTACAGCAAATTTTGCCGCTATAAATTCTATGTTGGCCAGGGCTTTTTTGCAGGGCTCAATTCCGTCCGTAGCGCTTTGCATGGAGGCTTTTGCCACCATAATTACAGCGCATACAGGGCAGTCGCTTCCGGAGCAGTCGTGGTCAATTTCCCCTGCCGCAAAGTGAATAGAAGCCAGGGATGCGCACAAGAACACGATTGCAAGTGCTAGCGTTAGAAGAGAATTTTTTGTGCTTTCCGTTTTTTTAGCAATTCCTGCTGAACCGAATCCGCTTTTCATAAAAAGATGCCGTTTGCTCCCGGTAACGAAGCTATGCCCCCATTATTGCATTTTTTCCAACTAACGTAAAGCCATGGGCTATCACTAGCCTCTTTTTCACCTAAAGTTTTCATTTAAGGAATCAACTTTGACTTGATTTCGTAAGTATTTTCGCTTTATTCCTTAATATTTTATTAATGCATTTGAAAATTCTATTTTATTTCCATTCAGTTTTTCTAATATAGAATTTACATATTTATAATCAAAAAAGTCTGAATGTATTTTGATTTTTTCTTTTCCATGGTGATTGGATATTTTCCATATACCAACAGGACGGCCTCCCCATGAAGGATAACAGCTTCCCATTTTTATTTTTGTATCTGTTGTAATTTCTATTTTAGAATGAAAGAAAAAATAATTCTGATATTCAATTATATTCCCACTTATTGTTATTTTTTTACCCAATGGTGCAAAGAAGAAAACAAGCCCAAGAATTAATAAAATTAAAAGAAAGAATGAACCTATGATTAAGTATGGCCAATCAGGAAGAAACGTCATTTCTTTTAATGCTGCAGAAACTTTTATAATAAAATAAAAGAATGCAAAAAGAGAAAATAAGCCTAAACAAATAGAACCAATACAAACAAAATTTTTAAATTTTGGATAAATTATGACTTTTGCCATTTCCATTTTCTTCCAACAAATCAGGCTAGTGGCCGGATTCCTGTTATTAGATTTTATATATCACTTTTTGATATTCCAGATTGTAATAGTTGCCTTGCTTAAATAATTCCTTAAAAAAATTATTTTTGAAAACTTCCTCCCGTTATCAAAGTAAGGGTTCCACTTTCTTCCAAACGAAAAACTTCCGAAAAAATGGAAAGCATATATTCTTTATTTTCTTTTAGTTCAGAACAATCATAATTTATTTCTTGAACTGTATTTGTAACAGTCGTTGCTGTTTTGGGAGAATTTACTGTCCATGAATATGTATTATCATTTTTTTCAAAAGAGGAAGTTTTATCTGTAGTACTTGTATTTGAACTTGTACTGGTTTTTGAAAAATGAAGTGTGAATGCCTTGCCAGAAGGAATCTTGATGGCATCGCTTCCTGTTTTTAGCTTTTCTATTTTTATGTTATTAACTTTAGATAGCTTATAATCAGAATCAGAAGAATCAAAAATTATATGAATAATAGCTGATGGCTGTTCTTTTATATTTATATAATCTGTGTAAGTTTCTGTAGGCTTGCAAGCTGTAAAAAAAATAGCAAGAATCAAACTTGTAATAATATAATTTTTTTGTTTCATACTTTTTTCCTCTTAATAAGTAGTCCTGTGGGCTTGACCGGTTTACCGGATTTGAAGCTTTGTTATGTGTTTTTTTACAGCATCTGCTCCAACAGTCCAATCAAATATTCCCACCACAGCTCGCTTTTAAACTGTGGAGTAAAAGCAGATGGAAGCAAAAATCTGCGCATTTCGAATAAAAAATCTTTTTGTCTACTTTTAACTTCTTCAATCCGACTTCTGTATAGCTGCCAAAAATCAGTTTCCTCAATTTTTCTGTCACCAAGTTTTTGAAGCAGCAAATCTTTGTTATAGGAAACATTTTTCTGACTCAACCAATGAATATCCCACAAATCGCGGTTCTTCACTCTGTTTGGTCTTCTTGCAAACGCAATAAGTTTATCACATAAAATTTCTGTAAGACTTTCTGCATAAAGCAAAACTCCATCCGTTCCCATGTCGATTCCATACGTATTTTTAAGCATAGATACTTTTCTTTCATGGCTCGGAAGCAGGCAAATATCAATATTTATCTTTTGGGCAGGAAAATCTGGGCGTTCAGGTCGTGTAATAACTTTTATTTTCCAGGTTTCCGTGTTTCCGCCCTCTTTGGCAGGATCCGTCACGGTAACTGGTAGATTGTATTTTTCTTGAATTGTGTTTTGAATAACATTTCCAAGCTCGCCCATATCATCTTTTGAAAAATCAAATCCGCCGGAAAAATCCAAATCTTCACTTAAACGCACTGAGCCGTAACAATCACGCAGACAAGTTCCCCCCATAAAAGTAAGATTTTTCAAGAATCCTGCACTGTTCATTGTCCGTAAAATGTCATAATGCAGTAATTCCTTTTCAATGACCGTTCGTAGCGTCGGGTATTCGGTATTTTGATAAATTATTTGTTCTACAAGTGTGTCAAATGTGGACATAAGAAATTCCTCTATTATTTATTTTTCAATAACTTCTAAAGTATTTAGATAATCTCGAAGTTTTATTACAATCTTCTTTCGTTTATCGTTAATTTCATCATTATTGGAATAAATTTTCTTTTCGTCATCGATTGAAATATTCCTTGTTTGGCCATAAACTCATTTTTCAGATATCTTAAACCAATTAATTTGTTCTAATGAAAAATAATTCATGTGTTTATTCTCGCTATATTATAGGTTCGATTTTATCCCAGCTATCCAAAAAATCTTGTAACTTCCGTGCCGTTTCTGCAACTTGTAACTGTTGTTCATGATGATGCTGTTGTGCATTTGCCTGTTGCTGAACATAGTCCATATTCCACATATTATAAAATGAATTCATATAAATATCCTCCTAAAATTTAAAAATACAAATTGAAGATAAGAAATTCAAGTCGAATTTTCAATCTATTCTTTTATTCTCTTCATAATCTTTGCAACCGCATTGTAATTATGATATCGTTCGTAAGTGCTCAATTTGTTTTCCTCAGTCTTTTTGATAAGAGCTTCGTACCAGTACGCAATCAACGCCCTACGCACACCGTCCAATGAAAACAGTTCCAATGCATCTGAAAAACTTCCCTCAAAATGAACGCTTACAGAATGTGGAAGTGCAGTTGCATAGTTTTCCGTGCAGATTGAGCCATTATGTTTATCAAGCCATTTTTTCACGTTCGGGAAATCAAGAATCAGAGAATCAAGCATCAGCATATTTAATTTTTTTCTATCTTTCTTTCTGAGCGTACTGAATGCGACTTCGTGACTTCCGATGTTCATCGTAAAATATCTTCCGCCATTCGTAGATGGAAAAAGCACGAAAGTCCAAATGCCCTGCTGTTCAATCCAATGAACAAGTCCTGTAAACTTGAAGAGTTGAACGATATAAGACAAAAAGGCTTCATCCTGAAACAATTCTTTTTGATTTTTTATTTCTGTGTTGAGAGAACTTCTAAAACGATAGTGCAGATTATGTTCAACAATTCGCCAGTTTTTTACTTCCAGACATTCAGCCAATTCCCATTTACCGAGAGATTTATATGGCTCAGTTGCATTTATTTCTTTTATGCGTTTCAATGGTGGATAATCTGTACCACCTATTTTTATGCAGTCGCAGTTTTGAGATTGAAGAATGTAGACATATCCTTGATTTTCCATTGTTCATCCCCTCAGTTATATTATAGGAATTGTTTCTCAAAATTTATTGATTATCAAATCAGAATTCCTCTTGGCAACCTTCATATCTTGTAATGCTAGTTTCTCATTCGCCCACCACATTCCTGTCCGAGCATCCAGTCGCAAAAGTGGCATTACCTTTTCTGCAGGTTTTGCAGTGTGAATCAGTTCCACTGTACCAAACCGGCCACAGCTGATTTTTCCACTCCTTCCAGTGGTCATTACGGTAATCCATCCCAAGAGTTGTTGAGAAACTGCACCTGATTCAGAAAGAACTGATTCAAGACTAACATAGTTCAGATAGTCTGCCCTAAGCTTTGCTGCAACTTTGAAAAGTACGATAGAGGAATCATAGCCAGATTTTGGATAAAGATAGATTCCCTTGCAGATACGTTCTAAGATTTCGTTTTTTGTTGCACGAGAAAGAAGCATACGAAGATTTTCTTCTGTAAAGTCAGGAAAAAGAGGGTAAAAATCCTGTACATTAAAGAGGAAATGTGTTTTATCAGCGTTATTCTCTAAAACATTCTTTAGTAAACTTATTGGTTGCATGTTATACACATCATAACAGTATCTGTTATGTTTTGTAAAGATGTTTTTGCATAATTCTTGCTGTCCAGAGGGCATCCTCATAACTCGTTTTATTAAATTAGCGCTTTTTTTGTCAACAATAAAGAAAGCAAAAGGTTCCGTAGCTTTTGTATCCGCATTTTTTGTAGAGTGACAGGGCTGCGGAATTTTCTTTTCTTACAAATAGGATGGCCGTTTTTTCTTGGCTGCAAATTTGGTTCGTAATTGTTCTTGTTAGGAATTCTGCGTACCCCTTCTTTCTGTGCTGGGGCAGGGTGTAGACTCCGCCTATCTGGGTAAAGTTTTTGGAGGATGCGTTTGTCTGAACCTTTGCTATAAAAAGCCCGTCTTTTTTTAGGGCCAGCATTTTTTGCTTTTCCAAAAGTTTTTCAAGGTCTCTAAGAAGCGAAGGAAGATATGTTTCTTTTCCATCGGGGAGGACTTCTTCCTTAAAAAAGCCTGTGTGAAGTGGCATTAGATTGCTTGCGTCTTTTTTGCTGCATTCTACCAAGTCGTTTTGCAAGGGGCTTGAACTTTGGCCGCAAAGTTTTTTCTTGTGGCGCATCAAAAAAAATATCCGCTTTTCTTTTGCGCTAAGGGAAAGCGCCTTTTGTAGAAAATCAATGTAGTCTGTTTTTCCTGCCAGGGCAAAGATGCTTTTTTTGCAAAAAAAATCCGAAAGGCTTTTTGCAATTTTTTTATTTTTCTTTGGTAGGCAGCACAAGAGCGTGTTCTTTTCTTTAAAATAAAAAATCCCCTGAATTCGCTCTGCCTCTTTTATTAGAAAAATATCCGCGCTCTTACGGATTATCTTTTCCGCAAGCTGGCAGCAGAACTTTTCGTAGGGCAGGACAAATTCAAGGGCTTTTGCAAAGTCACCGTCTTTTTTGCAGGCGGCAACTTCTACGCCAAGTTTTAGCATTGGCCTTTTTAGTTCCTGAATGAATGAATTGGGGCAGGTATGCGACCTCCGCGGTTAATAAAGTCCGCGCAGCTGAATGTGTTCACATCCATTACCGGGCAGCCTCCCAATAGACCTCCAAATTCAACCCATTCACCTGCTTTTTTGCCTGGGGCAGGGATAAGGCGGACAGCTGTGGTCTTGTTGTTTACCATGCCGATTGCCATTTCGTCTGCCATGATTCCGCTGATTGTGGTGGCTGGAGTGTCACCTGGGATTGCAATCATGTCAAGGCCAACTGAACATACGCATGTCATTGCCTCAAGTTTTTCAAGGCATATTGAATGTTGCTTAACAGCGTTTATCATTCCTTCGTCTTCGCTTACAGGAATGAATGCGCCGCTCAAACCGCCAACGTTTGTGGAAGCCATTACGCCGCCTTTTTTTACCATGTCTGTTAGCATTGCAAGGGCTGCTGTTGTTCCTGGGGCACCTGCACCTTCAAGGCCAATTTCTTCAAGGATGCGGGCAACGCTGTCTCCAACTTCCGGTGTTGGGGCAAGGCTTAGGTCAAGGATGCCAAAGTTTACGCCAAGACGCTTTGCTGCTTCGCTTCCTACCATCTGACCCATGCGGGTAATCTTAAAGGCCATCTTCTTGATTCCGTCTGCAAGCTCGTTGATTGGGCGGCCCTTGAATTCTTTTGCCGCGGCAAGGATAACTCCGGGACCTGAAACGCCAACGTTGATTACTGCGTCTCCTTCTCCGGGACCGTGGAATGCTCCTGCCATAAAGGGGTTGTCTTCCGGTGCATTTGTAAAGACTACAAGTTTTGCGCAGCCGTTCACTGCACAAGAAGCGGAGGCTTCGGCCGTTTTTTTGATTGTCTCGCCCATGAGCTTAACGGCATCCATGTTGATTCCGTTTTTTGTAGTGCCGACATTTACGGATGAGCATACGTTGTCTGTAACCGCAAGTGCTTCCGGGATAGAGTCTATGAGTATGCGGTCTGCCTGGGTGATTCCCTTCTGGACAAGGGCAGAAAAACCGCCAATAAAGTTAACGCCAAGTTCCTTTGCACACTTGTCCAAGGTGCGGCAGTATTCAACATAGGATTTTTCCCCGCTGGCACCGGCAACAAGGGCAATTGGTGTTACGGAAATGCGCTTGTTTATGATAGGAACTCCGAATTCCTTTTCTATGTCCTGCCCAACGCGGACAAGGTTTCCTGCATAGCGCATGATTTTGTCGTAAATTTTCTGGTTTGCCTTTTTTGCGTCTTCGCAGGCACAGTCCAAGAGCGAGATGCCCATGGTTATGCAGCGGATGTCCAGCTTCTGGCGCATGAACATGTTTACAGTTTCCTGAATTTCTACCGGTGAAAAAATCATCTTAAATCCTCTGACATAAAAATGAATATGCCAATTATAGCGGATTGCAGTTTTTGTTTCAATTGAGGGGCTACAGAACTTCGTAAGTCAGGTTTGGGCTCCACTACCAGCAAAATCTGTCTGAAGAATCCAGTGGGTTGTTTGCAACAACCACGTGCGCGGTAATAGGACTTTCGCTCACTTCGTTCGCTCCGCGCAAATGGATTTTAAGCCCCACAACGCCACGCACTCGCTACCGTTGTGTGCTTCCCGTTGCGCCCAAACCTGACTTACGGTTGCTTTGCATAAGTGTTTGCCACAAAAAACAAATTGAAGCTTATTGTGATTGTTTGCAGACGAGGTAGCGGCAGGGATTGGAGGGGTGGCGGAGCCATTCCGAAGCGCAGCGTAGGAATGGAGCGTAAGCGGAACCCCGGAAAGCGCTTAAAAAATGGCCTCCTTGCCATTTTTTAAGCCGGGTTTTCTGGCGAAAACCCGCATGTCGTTCTGCAAACAATTGACGCGCCGTCCATGGCGCTATCGGTTTGCGGTAAAAAATGGCAAGGTGTTTGCTTTCCTAACATTTGTCAAAAGAAGAAACTGCCGCCCAAAAAAGAAAAATAAGCATTCACTTTTACTGGTCGAGTTCTATTGTGTTTCCGGAAGAGAGGGTGGCGCTGCCTTCGTCCGGGATTATGTAGAAGTCGCCGTCTGCTTCCCTTAGTGAACCTGTGGCTATTATGCTGGAACCGGAGCTTACCTTTACCCTTGTTGAACCGTCGCCAGATACTCTGCCCTTGTAGGCGTTCCTTATGAATACGGGTGCTCCGCTTTGACCTGTGGGGCCTACGACAAAGCCCGCTATGTTGTCTGCAATTACGTTGCTGTTGAGGATTGCCTTGAATGCAAGGCTTGAGTTAACAGCGTAATCCCTCTGGTTTTTTACGGTCTTTAGCTGGGACTGCATTTTTTCTAGTTCGCGCTGGGCTTCTTCGTTGATGCGCTTTGCCTCTTCAAGTTCTGCCTGCTGGGATGCCGATGCCGTTCCCTGTTGTGATGGGGTTTCTTCTGTCTGCTGGTTTTCCCTTGCGCTAAGGCTGCTTTCTGCGGAAGAAAGTTTTTGTTCCAGTTCTGCAATCCTTTGTTCAAGGCGGCTGGACTTTGCGCTTGCTTCTGCCAGTTGTTTTTCTAGGGATGCACTTTGCTGCTGGCTTTCTTCTATTTTTTGCTGCAGGGCTGCTGACTGGCTTGCCTGGTATTCAAGGTTTGTGGCCTTTTGCTTTTCGTGGTCAAACTGCTGGCTAAGGGCTTCCACTTCCTTCTTTTTGTCTTCCATGTCGCGGGTAAGGGATGCTATCTGCTCGTTCAGTTTTTCAAGCTCCGAGTTTTTTGCCTTTATTTCGCTTGATGCGGAAGAGGTGAGGGCGGCAATAATATTGTAGGAAAGCTTTCTTTCTGCCGGAACAAGTGCCTTCATTGAATTCTTGTAGGGAATGGAAGATGCCTGCTGGTAAAGGGCAAACAAATTTTCGTAGTCTGCCTGTGCCTGTTTTAGCGATGCGGAAAATTCCTGGCTTGTGTCTCCTGCAAGCTTTATGAATGCGTTTGCGTCAAAGATGGAAGGGCCAAGTTTGCTTTCTGCATCAGAGATTATCTTGTTTACTTTTGAATCTTTTATGGTTGGGTCAAGGGATGCAAGTTCTCCTTCGTAGCGGCTTGCAATTTCTCTGGTGGCCTTGCGCCTGTCTTCGATTCCCTTCTGCCTTGTTTCCTGGAGCTCCTTTGCGGCCTTGTCAAGCTTGTCCTGAAAATTTTTTGCGGTGCGGCTTTTTTCAAGCTCGTAGATTTGGCGTTCGCTGTCCATCTGCTGCTCGTACTTTTGTGCGCGGGCAACGTTTTCGCTGTCAAAGTTCTTGAGCTGCTCTTCGTACTGCTTTACTTCCGTTTCTGCTGCCAAAAGCGGTGCGTCAAATTCCGTGTGGGCGGCAAGAACCTCTGCGTTGTAGTCCTCGCGGATTTTTGCCCGTTTTTCTTTTTTTACGTCGTCCGGCAATGTAGAGTCTGCAAGAACTTCCAGGTCGTTGTCCATGGCAAGCTTTACGGCGTTAAGGCGTGCTTCCAGGTTGCCCTTAAGCTCCGAGCGGCGCTTTGTTGCTTCGTCGTAGTTTTCCTGCGTCTTCTGCAGCTGGCTGAACAAATCCTGCAACCCAAGGTTTGCAAAAGAAGAAAAGTTTATCTCGATTTTTTCATTGCTCTTGGAAAGTCCTTTTACCGTAAACACCGTAACAAGGATGACCGCAAGGGCAGTGGCGGCAAGGGTTATCCAGACCGACCAGCGGATGTTCTTTCCCGTCTTCTGGTATTCGGTTTCTAGGTCGTAAACGTCTACTTTTTTTGTGCGGCGTAGGGGTGCAAGTTCATCCCCCAAAAAGAGCATGAGTTCCCTTTCTATTTTGCTGGGAACGGATTCCGCTTTTTCCTCGGGGACAAGGTTCTTTTCTTTTTGCGCAGATTTTGTTTCTATTAAATCCAGGCTTGTGTCCAGTTTTTTTTCGGCTGCCAGAGAATTTATTTTGTTGTCATTGTCCATATTCCACTCCAGTTTGCAGGTGCGCTCTTTAATCCCATGCGCTCAAGGAAGACTTTTGAAACTTCAAGGTCCGACAGCTTAAAGAATTTTCTGGCAGACTTCCAGTCTCCGTCGTAGTAAGCGGCCAGTGCCTTTTCGTAGACTTCAAATTTTTCTTCAAGCTCTTTGTGCCCGTCATCGAATGTGTCCAGAGGATAGAAAATCTTCTTGCCCTCGGTTTTTCCCTTTACCTGAATCGTGTCTATTTCGTAGAACTTGTAGCGGTCGCTTGTTGGGGCAACTTCTTTCTTTATATATTCAGAAACAATTACAGGCAGGTGGTAAACCCTTGTTACGCCTTCAAGCCTAGAGGCTGAGTTTACGTTGTCTCCAATAACAGTGTTTGTCATGTGCTCGTCTGAACCAATGTTTCCGTAGAAAACAGTACCGCCGTCTATACCAACGCCTATGTCCAGAAGAACCGCCTTGTAGACCCTTTCCTCCGCGTCCGTAAGCTTTCTGGTAAGCTCTATCTTCTTGCGCTGCTCCTTCATCTTGCGCCTAAGTTCCGCAGTTACGTATGTAATCTCCCAGCCTGCGTCTATTGCCTCTGCAGATTTTATTGTACCGCTCTTGTATGTGCCAAAGATTGCAAGGATTGCGTCTCCAATGATTGAGCCAACAACACCGTTCATCTTGTGCACGTCGTGGATTACGCTGTTGTAGTGAACGTTCAAAAGGTCGATAATCTCGTTGCCAAGCGTTTCCGTGCGGTAGGTAAAGCTCTTAATGTCGCTAAAGAGGATGGTAAGTTCCCTCTGCTTGCCTTCCAAACGGATTGTGTGGTCTGTGTAAGCCTTAGAAACAACGTCCTTGGAAACGAATTTCTGGAAGGTGGAAAGCAGGTTGTTTACGGAAACAGAAAGCGTGTTGAACGAAGCCGCCATGTAGGTAACGTCGTCATTGGGGGCATCGTCTATGTTGATAACTTCAAGCTTTGACCTCTGCTGCATGTCGTAAAGGCTTTGGGTAATGCTAGAGATGCTCTGGAAAATCTTTTTGAACATGTAGATTCCAAGCACTACGAAAAGGCATGTAAGCAAAATGATGATAAGAGAAATGATAAGGGTAATCTTGTGGGAGAATTTGTCCGTGTCCACCCTGGCTTCTGCCCGTACCAAGAAAACGTTCCAGCCTTCAATGTACTTGTAAACGCCAAAGTATTCGCCTGCCTTCTTTTCCTTTGTGTTCTTCTTTGCCTGCTCGGAAAGGTCAAAGGAAATGCGGCCTTCCCGGATTCCCTTGTCAAAGTTGCCGTTTAGCGTGGCAAGGCATTCTTCGTCGGAAAAGGACGAGAGCTGCATTCCGCTTGCGCTTATGTAAAAGAAAAGCTTCCCGGTTCTGTCAAAGGCAAGGGCAAGGCTGTTGGGGTTGGAAAAGTCTTCTGCCGCAGAGCTTTCCATAGCCTGTACACATTCGTTTTTGTTGTGCTTGTAGGAATAGACCTGGTACTGGTTCTGGGCGTTCTTGTAGATGTCCTTCAGCTGCGTTACTGTCAGTTTGTTTGTAAGCTCAATTACCTGCCTCTGCGTCATCTGTATGGAGATGAGGTTTGTCATAAAGTTGGACATAAGGATTAGCGAGATAAAAATTACAAGAATCCTTGCGGAAAGCGGAATAATAGGCGTTTTGCCCACATACTGAAAAAATCTTTTTTTAGACACGCAAGCCCCTCGGTGGCAGGGTTCCGCAAAGGGTGGAATCTGCCCAGTATTTTTTAGTTATAACTTTATTTTATCTTGAAATAGCTGGACTGTCAAATTTTAATTCATACTTTGATTTCTTTAAATTTTGCGGCACTTGCTTGGTTATACAAATGTTTTTTTAAGAACAAATAGCGCCAAGGACGGCGCGTCAATTGTTTGCATAGATGCACGCGGGGGTTCGCCAGAAAAACCGGCAAAAAAAATGGCAAGGAGGCCATATTTTAGGGGCTTTCCGGGGTTCCGGGGGCCCTACCCCCTCCATTGCTGCCGGGTTCGGCCCTTCGGCAAGCTCAGGGACCTCCACCCGCCAGCAACGGCTCCGCCGCCCCTCCAATCCCTGCCGCTATGCAATCTCCCCCTATTTGCCGTAGTCTGTAATTTGTGCTATAATATTTGCATGACTTCAATTAAGAAAACTATTGTTTCTGCTGCCCTTGCAATTTTTTGTGCAGCAAGCTTTGCAAAAGAGACTCCCGTTCAGGGGTTGAATGAATACCGGCTGGAAAATGGACTTACGCTTTTTACACTGGAAGACCACAATGTTCCGCTGGCCTACATAGAGATTGCCTTTAAGACCGGTGCCGTGGATGCAACTCCCGAGACCGCAGGACTTCTTTATGTCTACGAGTATCTTATGATGAGGGGAAACGCCCTTTACCCAACCGCTGACGAAATGCAGGATGCTCTTTCCGACATGGGGGTCGCCGAGTGGAATGGATCCACCAACGTTGACTATACTAATTTTTCGATTACGGTTCCTTCGGGCGAGCTGGAGAGGGGGCTTGCCTTCTGGAACGCAGCAGTCCGCACGCCTAACGTTCAGGAAATTGACAATTCCGTCTTCCGCAAGAAATTATCCATGCGCGTGGAAAAAGCCAAGTCAGACCCCTCCTATCAGTACAACAACTATTCGTCGCTAAGGCTTTTCCCCGATGCACCCTACAGGACAAACCCGGCTGGCAGTGAAAGCGTTATTAAAAATGCCTCTGTTGCCCGCATGAACGATTTGCAGGGCAAGTTTTTGATTCCCAAAAATGCGGCTCTTTTTGTAGGCGGAGACATAGAGCCCGACCGCGTTTACGAGCTTGTCAAAAGGATATACGGCGACTGGTCAAACAAAAGCACCAGCCTGCAGTCAGCCGAGCCGGTTGAATTCACACTTCCCAAGAACCAGAAGCAGAACCCAGCCCCCTTCGACTCCACCCAGTTTGCCGTTATGCCCTATCAGGCCGCAAACGAGGACTATGCCCAGATTTCCATAAAATTCAGGGGGCCGGACACGGATTTTGACCTTGAGGATACCTACGTTGCTGACTACCTTTGCTCGCTGGTGCTTGATCCGGACGGCGTGTTCAAGAAGACTTTGTGCTCAAATGCCAGCCTGGACATACCAGGAACGGATTATGTGGACTGCACCTATGTTACCAGGCGCGAGGACGGCGTAATAGAAATAACTGCCTTCGTAAAGAATCCTGCAAAGGATGTTCCCGCGCGCGCCGCTGAATTTCTTGAGCAGACAAGAAAGGTTTTTGACGATATAGCCCTTAACCCGGCTCTTTTTGAAAGGGATTTCGTAAGGGAAAAGGCCCGTGCCCTAGTTGACCGCGACACGATTATGGGAGAGACCGCCCAGGGAAAGCTTGCCACCCTGCGCTTCTGGTGGGCATGTGCCTCAAGCGACTACTATTATACCTACAAGGAAAAGCTTTCTTCCGTAACGCATGAGGATGCAAAAGCCTTTATAGAAAAATACATTCATGGAAAAAATCCCCTGGTTTCGGTTGTGCTTATGCCTTCCTTCTATGAAAAGCAAAAGGATGAATTTGAGCGCAAGGGCTTCGAGCTGATTACGGGAAAAAATTCCTTCTGGCAGGATGATGCCCGCTATGCTGCAAATGCCGTAAACAAGCTGGAGCTTCGCAGGTCCATGCCAGTGGATGTTTACTATCCGCGCAAGGATGCCGGGGCTGTGCCCTTTGCAAGTTCAGAAAGCAAGCAGGTAAAAAAATACAGCCTCAAAAATGGAATACCCCTTTACGTCCAGCATAACCCTTCTTCCGATATTGACACCATCAGCATCGCCGTCAAGGGAGGCCTCCCTGAATTTACAAGCGAAAGCTCTGGACTTGCGGATGCAACCCTTACTCTTGCCGGACGAAGCAGCAAAAACTACGGTGAGCAGGAAAGAAAAACCGCCTTCTACAAATATTCGTCTTCAATACAGGTCCAGACGGAAAGCCTAGGGAATGCAATATCCTTGACCGTCATAGACAGCTACTGGAAGGATGCCCTCCCTCTTCTTACGGACAGCTTCCTTTATCCTGACTTTAATGAGGAAACCTATAATTCCTTCTATGAGAAGCTCAGCCTTGAGGCCGGCAAAGAGACAACGTCCAACCTGCTTTCCTTGGCGGAATATACCAGTGCCTATTCCGGGCATCCGTTTGAATCCATGCCGTCCGTAACCCTGCAGTCGCTGAATTCAATTACCCTGCAGAATATAAGGAAAACCCACGAAAAGATGCTGAATCCGTCCGCGCTTTTTGTAGTTGCATCGGGAAAAATAGACGGTGAGGAGCTTCTTTCCGTGCTAAATGAATCCTTGGGCTGCCTTGAGCAGAAGGGGCCAGTCTTTTCCGCAAGGGAAATCCCTGATGTAGAGCTAAAGTCTGCCAACCCCTTTGCAATGAAGTGCAAGAAAGGCGAAGACGTGCGCCTTGCATCCCTTTTGTTTAAGTTCCCCTCTGTTACGGACAAGGACTACTTTACGGCAAGAATCGCTTCCGTAATCTATACAGACGTACTGGCCCGTGTTGCCCGCGACCACCGCGTAGCATGCAGAACAGTCCGGGAAAATGTAATATCATCCAAAGCTTCGGTAGCAGAGGATTTGTTTACCGGGGTGTTGGGTCTTGAATACCTGAATGATGCCTGGGAAGAGGCCTGCGCCCTTATGTCACTGGGTATGGTCGTCCAGTCCAACCACGGCGAGAAGGGCTATTTGTTCAAGGACCTTGCAAAAATCCTTCCGCGCTACAAAAACATGTTCCTCGCAGACCAGTATGACACGTTGAGCACAAGCTATGCTTCTGCCGCAATGATTGTGAAGAATATCCTAGAATATGATGATGAGAATATGGAAGCAAAGAAGATAAAGGCCATCCAGCAGGTGACAGCCGAAGACGTACTGCGTATCTTTGACAATTACTGGGCCAAGGCTCCCCACCGCTGGTTCACTGCTGAACCAAAGGAAAGCGGTGACGAGTAAGAGCAGCTGCAATTAGCAGGGCGGGAGGGGCTTAGGAATGCAGCCCCTGTCCAGCCTTGCCATTTATCCTAGCGGGGTTCAGCCGGGTTTCCGTTGCGGTCCATTACACCTTCTTCTGTAATGTAATAGGCCTGGATTGGCGGGAATCCGTTGAATTCTACGCTTGCATAAGTAGAAGTGTATGCCCCTGTAGAAAGCCAGTACACCTTGTCTCCAATCTTAAGGTCAACAGGCAGGCGGTACTTTGTGTCTTCGTACATAATGTCCGCACTGTCGCAGGTAGGGCCGGCAAGAATCACTTCTCCTTCCCTTCCTCCGTCTTTTTCCGTAATCACCGGGTACTTGATTGACTCGTCAAGCGTTTCTATAAGGCCGTTGAATTTGCCAGTGTCCAGGTAAACCCACCTGTGCAGGGCAGTATTGTTCTTGCGGGAGATAAGCACAACTTCGGAAGTAAGGATGCCGCTGTCTCCAACAAGGGAGCGTCCCGGTTCAAGAATGATGCCAGGAATGTCTTCGCCAAAGTCGTCGTGCAGGTAGCGGTAAATTTCCGATGCATAGTCCTTAAGCTCGTTTGTAGGCTGAATGTAGTGTGCCGGGAATCCACCGCCCATGTTTATCATGCTAAGCTTAATGTTTTCCTCGTCCTCAAGGGATTCAAAGAGGTACTTGGTCTTTGCAATGGCATCGTTCCATGAACCAATGTCCCTCTGCTGGCTTCCAGGGTGAAAGCTTATTCCGTAGGGGGTAAGGCCAAGGTCGCGTGCAAGGACAAGAAGGTCGTAGGCCATGTCTGGGTGGCAGCCAAATTTGCGGCTTAAAGGCCAGTCCGCAGAAGATGCGTTTTCCACGAGGATTCTAACATATATGCGGGAACCTGGTGCCTCGCGGGCAATGTTCTTAAGGTCTTCCTTAGAGTCCGTGGCAAACATGCGCACACCCTTTTCGTAGAAGTACTTTATGTCCGCGGCCTTTTTAATCGTGTTGCCGTAGGAAAGCTTGTCCGGGGAAACACCCAAGTCCAAAACCATGTCCAACTCGTAGCGGGATGCAATGTCAAAATTTGAACCAAGGTCCCTGAGCAGCTTTATGACCGGAACCCCTGGGTTTGACTTTACGGCATAGTAAATGTATGCATAGGGGAACAAATCCTTTAGCTGCAGGAAATTCTTCTTAATTGTGCGCAAATCAATGAATATATTGGGCGTTGAAAAATTCTTGGAAGCGTCCAAAAACCTGTTCCATGCTGAATCAGAAATGTACTCTTTTCGGTCAAACATCCCCTGCTCCTGCCTATAAAAAAATTAAGCACCCCAAAGTGACCGGGCTGCCATTTTCTTCACTTTTTAAATAGCCTGCTCCAAACCATTCTCGGAACAAACTCTGTAAAGGCGATAGTACCACAAATCTATTTGTGTTACCATAGTTTTTTCCAAAAAAGTCAATATTTTTTTATGCGGCAGTCACTTTCTTCATCTGGGCGGCAGTTTTTAATGCTCTACCATCTGATTAAATTGTCAACACTTGCCATTTTTTACCTGTCCAACAAGCAGCGCCATGGAGGGCGCGTCAAATGCTTGCGTAGAAGTTCGCGGGTTTTTGCAAGAAAACCCGGCCACAAAAATGGCAAGGAGGCCATTTTTGTGGCGCTTTCCGGGGTTCCGGCACTGTTTTGCTATAAGTAGCGCCAAGGAGGGCGCGTCATTTGGTGGCGGTATAAATGCGGTAAGTTTTCGCAGAAAACTTACGGGAACAAAATACCACGGAGGGGATTTTGTTCCCAGTGCCCCTCCAATCCCGCGTAGGGGGGAATTCGCAGCGTAGCTACAAGCGGACTCCCCCACCTAGGGCTTTACACTACCTTGTAACCGGCCTTTTCTATTGCGCCAACAATTTCCGCATCGCTCACCGGGGAAGCAAATTTTACCACAGCTTCGCCAGTCTCGTGGTTTGCGCTAGCCTCTGTAACACCCTTAAGTGCTTCCAGGGCCTCTTTTACGTGGGCCTCACAGTGGTGGCACATCATGCCCTCAACTTTGAACGTCTTCTGCTGAATTTCTTCTGCCATAGAATTTTCCTCCATAATATTTCTATTTTCTTTTGTTTTTGCCTTGTTGATGTTAAAAAGGTTAAGCCTTAGCGCGTTTGTTACCACGCAAAAGCTTGAAAGGCTCATTGCTGCGGCACAAATCATGGGGCTTACCGCAAGTCCCGTAGCCTTGTAGTAGGCACCAGCCGCAAGCGGAATTAGCATTGCGTTGTAGAAAAATGCCCAGAAAAGGTTTTGCCTTATGTTCCTGAGAGTTGCCCTGCTAAGCCTTATAGCCCTGGCCGCCCCCAAAAGACTTGAATTTACAAGCACCACGTCCGCCGCATCTAGTGCAACATCTGTTCCGCTTCCAATGGCAATTCCAACGTCTGCCCTTGTTAAGGCTGGAGCATCGTTTATTCCGTCGCCAACCATTGCAACCTTGCCCTTTGCCTTTAACATGCGGATTTCCTTTTCCTTACCGTCCGGCAGTATCTCTGCAAGAAAGCTGTCCACACCAGAAATATTTGCAACAGCCTTTGCCGTCCTTTTGTTGTCTCCTGTAAGCATTACGGTTTGGATTCCCATACCCCTAAGCTCTTTTATAGCCTGGGCAGAATCTTCCTTTACAGCATCCGCCACCGCTATTAGCCCAAGGAATTTTTCTTCCTTTGCAAAGCCAAAGACAGTCTTTCCTTCTTCCGCAAGTTTTATGGCATCTTTAGCCGTTTCTTCCTCAAAATCCTTCCCTGCCGAAAGCTTTTCCCCAATGAATTTTATGCTTCCGCCAAAAATGTCCTTACCGCCGCAGCTTGCAGAAAGACCGCTTCCTGCTATTGCCGTAAAGTTGCTTACTTCCTGCCTTTTTATGCCATTTTCCTCTGAGTAGGCCACGATTGCCCTTGCTATGGGGTGCTCGCTGTTTGCTTCTAGCGAATAGGCTGTCTGCAAAAGTTCATCCCTGCTTTCTTCTTTAGCAGGAATAATGTCTGTTACCAAAGGCTCTCCTTTTGTTATAGTGCCGGTCTTGTCCAGTGCAAGGATTTTTATCCGCCCGGTTTCTTCTAGCGCCGCTGATGTCTTAAAAAGAATGCCGTGCCTTGCCCCAACGCCGTTACCAACCATTATTGCCACTGGTGTTGCAAGTCCAAGTGAGCATGGGCAGCTTACTACAAGAACCGCAATTCCCCTGGAAAGTGCAAAGCCAAGATCTTTTCCAAAAAGCAGCCATATAAGGCAAGTTAAAACCGCTATTGCTATTACCGCTGGAACAAATATTCCGCTAACCTTGTCCGCCACCTTTGCAATGGGGGCCTTTGTTGCCGCCGCATCGCTTACCATCTGGATTATCTTTGAAAGGGTAGTGTCCTTTCCTACACGGCTTGCCCTGCATTTTAACAAACCGCTTGTGTTCACCGTTGCAGCGCTAACACTGTCCCCGCTTTTTTTGTCAACAGGAATGCTTTCTCCGGTAAGGGCGCTTTCGTTTACAGCAGAGCTTCCTTCAAGAACAATTCCGTCCGCCGGAATGCTTTCTCCAGGTTTTACTACAAATATGTCCCCCTGCAGCACTTCTTCTATAGAAACTTCAACTTCCTTTCCGTCCCTTATAACCCTCGCCGTCTTGGGGGTAAGCTTCATCAGTTCTTTTAGGGCGTTTGTCGTCCTTCCCTTGGAAATGGATTCAAGCAGCTTTCCAACTGTTATTAGCGTTACAATCATTGCAGCGCCTTCAAAGTAAAAGTCGTGCATTAGGTGGGCTGCCTTTTCGCTTCCGCTTTCCATCTGAACCACTGTCATGCGAAGGAGGCTTGTTACGCTGTAGAAAAAAGAAACCCCGGAGCCAAGTGCCACAAGCGTGTCCATGTTGGGGGCAAGGCTAAAGAGCGCCTTTGTTCCGCTAACAAAGAACTTCTGGTTTATGACCATAACTATAGCCGCAAGAAGCATCTGTATTATTCCCTGCGCAATACAGTTGCCCTGCAAAAAAATAGGAAGTGGCCAGCCTAGCATTGGAACCGCCATGCTAAAATACATCAGTATAAGAAGGAACGTTATGGAAAAAAAAAGCCTCTTAACAAGCACTGGAGAAGCCTTGTCTTTTAATCCGTCTTCCCTTTGCTGCACGGACTGCTTCTCGGAGTAAGATTCGTTTCCGTCTGCCTTGCTTGCACCGTAGCCTGCCTTTTCTACAGCGCTTATTATGGCTTGACTGCTCGCTGAACCTTCCACCCCCATTGAATTGGTAAGCAGGTTTACAGAGCAAGATTTTACCCCGGGAACTTTGCCAACAGCCTTTTCTATTCTGGCACTGCAAGCCGCACAACTCATTCCTGTTACAGTATATTTTTCCATAGATGTACCTTGCCTTACTTTAACAGCTTGCTCATTATTTTAAGGAATTCATCCAGTGACTCTTCGTTTCCGTTTTTTATGTCGTTTTGCACACAGCTTTTTAAGTGTGAAGAAATTAAAACCTTGCTGAATGAATTGACTGCTGCGGTACAGGCGCTTGCCTGAATAAGTATGTCTGCACAATAGGCATCTTCTTCCACCATCTTTTTTAAGCCGTTAAGCTGGCCAATGACCCTGTTAAGCCTTCCAATCAGCATCTTCTTCTCTTCATCTGACCGCACCTTTTTACGCCCGGTCTTGCAATGTGCACAATTCTTTTTCTCTGCCATGCCTATACCCCTTATGGTATCTTTATAATACCGCCGGGGGTATGTTGTGTCAAGTGTTTTTTTTTACCTATTCTATTCTTATCTTATTTCTTATGCAAAGAAGCTGGAAATTTGGTTTGTACTGCGCGGAAGTCAAATCCGAAAAACTTGCACTGTCTACAAAGAGTCAGTCTATGTCTGGATGAAAACTTTTGTAAATAAACGAATTTGGGTTCTTAGGCATATCGCGAAACGTTGAGCGATATGGCCCTAAGCCGTGCCCAAGATGAGATGGTAGCAAGCGCGTACCGTCGAAGGGATGTTTGGAACTCGCAACGAAGTTTCAAGCGGGGGGAAAAACTGCGGGCTTCGGACTCTGAGCTGGTTTTCCCCTCTCCAAGTTTGGGGTCCAAGGGCACTCCCTTGAAAAAAAATCAGTAAGCACTATTTAGATTTTGTCACCTGATTGTACATGTCAAGGAATTCCTTTCTGGCCAGCTTGAATGCCTCTACAATCTCCGGGTCAAATTGGATGCCGCTTTGGGAGAGAATCGTGGTGTAGGCCTCTGCAAATGAAAATGGTACCGTGGGCGGCCTCTTTACCGTAAGCGAGTCAAATTCATTGGCAAGGGCAACTATGCGCGCTCCCAGAGGAATCTCTTCTCCCTTGAGCCCCTTGGGGTAGCCGCTTCCATCCCACCATTCGTGATGGTAGAGTGCAACGTCCTTTGCAAGGGTAAAGAAAAGGTCATTCTGGTCGTTTACAAAAAGCCTGTCTATGAGCTTTGCGCCGGCATTGACGTGCTCCGGAGAATGGTATGCTTCCTGGCCTGCCTCTTTGTTGCTGTCTTGAAGTTTGGACTGGTTCTGTGCCGTCAGTATTATTTTCCCCGCGTCGTGGAGGGGAACAACCTGGCAAAGTATGGTCTTGTATTCATTCGTAATCGTGCCCGCATATTTTCCTGCCGCCTGAAGCTGCCTTGCGAGTATTGCGGTATAGTTGCTGGTCCGCCTCATGTGCTCGCCGTTGTAGCTGTCCTGCTCAAGTGCATACTGGATAAGTCCGCCGACTATCTTGCTGCGGGTTGCCAGAAGGTCGTTTTCTATTTCCTTGTAGTCCACGGAAAGCTGCAGGTTCTTGTGCTCAAGCTGCATAAAGCGGTTGCTCTGTTCGGTAACGTCGTTCAGCACAAGTATGTAGCCATAAAGGATTCCGTCGCGCTCTATGCGGTGGGGTTCCGGGCAGAATTCCCTGCTTGCTATGCGTACGTTCTTTGCGTCCATGGTATAGACGGCCTGGCTGAGGATTTCCTTTAGTTCCGGGGCAATCTGAATCTGGTTCCTGTAGTTGGCCTTGTGGTATTCCGGGAAGAGTATTTTTGCCGCCGTATTGGCATTCCTTACGAAGAAATTTGTGTCTGTTACAAAAAGGGGGTCGTAGAGCGAATCCACTACCGCAAAGAAGGAAAGGTCGTAGAGGTTGCGGAATTTTTCCTTGTGCACCAGGTAGGCGCATAGTGCCGTTGCCGCAAAAAGGACCGCCGGTACTACGGGTGCTAAAGGCCTCTTGTATTCCGTAAAGGCAAAGTGTATCGTTACTGCCAGGAAGGGAATGAGGCGCATGAACATTCTTATTATAAGAGAGCGTTCCTTTTTTGTTGAGGAAACGTAGTTGTTTATGAATGTACCTATGATAAGCAGGGCATATATTGCTGAAAGGACCATGTAGCAGTATAAGGCCGGGCTGTGCTCAAAGACCAGCTCGCAAAGTCCATTGGCCCCGCTTTTGACCGAAAAGTTCTTGAAGAAGAGGTTGAAGACCCAGAAAGAAGTCTTGTTGCTTGCCATGGAAATCATCATGATGAAGGGGATGGGCATTGCCCTGACCGCTGAAATAAGAATCCTGTTGGGTGCTGTCCTGTAAAAGCCTGCAAGGGAGTTGTATATTCCCGCCAAAAGGCATAGGTTTGCCGTGTATTCAAACTTTGCGCTCAGAAGCAGGGAATATTCTCCTGTCGCAGTAAAATGCAGAATGTGGCCTATGATGTAGAATATCACGATTCCGCTGGTCATAAAGACATTGCGCTGCTGTATGGAAGGTCTGTCCAACAAAGTTGCGGTAAAGCAGCTTATCGTAGCAAACAGGCAGAAGAAGGAGATCGTAAAAAATATCCAGAATTGTGTTGAATACATACTTTTAGCTATTCATATAATAGAATAAACTTTTTGTTTTGTCTACCAAAAAAAATCCTAAAAAAAGTGTTAACTTCTTATTTTTCCCTTCCGATATTTGAATGTAGACTATTGTGCATTTTTTGGCATGGAGGCCTAAATTTCGCAAGAGCCATCAACTTCATTATGGTTTATGTGGGGTGAATATGAACTATAACTCTTATTCTGCCAACGGTTACAACACGTACCGGGAGATAGGCGTAAAGACAGCAAGCCAGGGGAAGCTTGTGGTAATGCTTTACGAAGGCGCCGTAAGCAATTTGCATGAGGCAATAACGCTTGTGGGCGAAGAAAACAGAATCGAACCAAAAAACATAGAGGCTTTTGGTAAGCATCTCCAGAAGGTTCAGGACATAATCACTGAACTTCAGATTAGCCTGGACATGGAAAAGGGCGGAGAGATTGCTCAGAACCTCATGGCACTTTACATTTATTTTAACAAGGAACTCCTTAACTGTAGCCTTAGCCACGACAAAAAGAAGATGAAATTCATTCTGGACCTGCTTTCCCAGCTTAGGGATTCATGGGCCAGCGTTTCGCAGACACAGGCAAACGGTGCCGTTAAGATGGCTGGAGAAAGGGCTACTCTTAGCATAACAGGATAGAACAAACCGAAAATAAAGGGATAAACGGTGGGAATTATGACGGTAGAAAATCTTAGCAAAGAAGAGCTGGACGAGCGCGTGGCCATTTTAAAGAGGTTCCGCGCCCTTCTTGAACAGCAGCGCACAAAATTCAGGGAATATCTTAAGGTTCTGGAAAGCCAGGAAAAGAGGATTAATGCGGAAGACGCAGAATCTTTGCTTGCTCACACGGAACTGGAAAAGCAGATTGTAAAGGGTATTGCCTCCTTGCAGAAGGTGATTGTCCCCATGCAGGATCTTTACGTAAAGAGCAGGGCAAGCACCTACAACCCGCAGGATGCAGTTCCGGTGGAAAAGCTACAGGGTGAACTTGGAAAGCTCCGCGAGCAGGTTATCATTCAGAACCAGCGCAACCGCCACCTTCTAAAGATTCATCTGGAAGAGCTCCGCGGTCAGATTTCCGGCTTTAAGAACCCTTACAAGGGACTTTCCTCTGTTTACGCAGAACGCAAGTCTACGGGTTCCCTTGTTAGCGTGGAAGCCTAGTATAGTACAAAATGTGTCATTATCGGGCCAGACCCGATAATCTGCTTAGAGGATTCCTCACGTCAAGCCCGAGAATGACATATATTAAAATGCCGTCCAGAAGTTAGGCTTTTGGGCGGCATTTTTTTTAACTGTCATGCTGAACTTTTTTTTATAGCCGTCATGCTGAACTTGATTCAGCATCTGTTCCTCCATACAACCGTGGTTCGGCAGATCCGCTGGAAGCTGCGCTGCGGGGGCACCAACCTCTAACATATATAGATTCCGAATCCACATTCGTAGCAAGCGCGTGCGGATGTGGCGTAGCAGTTCGGAATGACCTGTTATCTTATGTTCGTTATACTAGCGGATAGAGCCTAGCCGGGATTGTAGGGGCGGCGTAGCCGTTGCTGGAGGGCGAGGTCCCTGAGCAAGGTCGAAGGGCCGAACCCGGAAGCAATGGAGCGGGTAGGGCCCCGCGGAACCCCGGAAAGCCCGTAATAAAAATGGCAAGATGTTCTTTAATGAATATTTTGTACAGCAGAAAAAAGCTGCTCCAAAGAAAGAAAAAGAGAATTATTATTTATTGGTACAGCCCCTGAATCTAGTTCAGGGTGACGTCTTTGTAACAGGCTCACTGCGGCCAAGATTTACCGCAGCTTTTCCAGAGGGCTTCCGTCGCCAAGCGTTACCTTGTCCCCCGGGGCAATTGAGTTTGCCTTGAACCAGCCACGGGGAACTTCGAGTGCATAGCGGACGGACCTTGTGCTTGAGACAGAAGTTTCGCTAAAGGGGGTCATGTCCAAAGTGTCGCTTATTTTGCCAGTGCTGTCTATGTAGGCAATTGAAAGCGGGTGGGGCGTGTTCTTCATCCAAAAGTGCAAAACCTGGTCCTTTTCAAAGACGAAAAGCATGCCTGTGCCGTCGGGAATGCGGGTGCGGTTCATAAAGCCGTAGTTGCGTTCCTCTGCCTTTGAGGCAATTTCCGCTTCTACGGGGACTGTTTTTCCGCTTGCAGTGGTGATTGAAAGGGTTTTTACCGGCAGGTCAAATTTCTTTCCAGAGCAGGATGATGCCGGGATAAAGGCAAAAAGAGCCACCGTAAGCACAGCGGCCTTTGCTAGGACTTTGTCAAAGCGAATGAATTTCATGCTGGATTCCTATTGGGTCTGCGACTCAAAGCCCGTCAAGAAAGCGTTCCGTGTTCTGTTCGCGGCCCGTCTTTTCTACAAGTGACTGGTCAATAAGGCTTTCAAAAACGGCTCTGTCCGTGTATTTTATCGTAAGCGGGCGTTCAAGCGTCATTATAACGCTGTCGTTGCGCCATTCAGACTTCTGGGGGTTAAGGCTTACCGGGTTTCCGTACTTCTTGCACAGCGAGCTGAATACCGAGTAGTGGTCAACCTTGTCCTGCCTAAGGTTTATAGTGATAATGTAGAGCTTTTCGTTGTAAAACTGGAAGTAGCACCTGTCCAGGTATGAATGGGGGGCCGTAATGGAAGTGTCCGTCTCTATAAGAATCCTGGAGTCTCCCGGCAAAAGGGAAACATCCCTGTCGCCCCTGTAGCCAAACTGGGGGTCGCGCTTAAGGGCCTGCTTTGCCGCGTCCAGAGACATGCCAAGGCTAACGCCCGCATATCCGGAAGGAAGTGAATCTTCGCTAAAAAGCGGGGCTACTATTGCTACAAGGCAAGCAAGTGCGCCTGCCAAAATCTTGTGGCTTTTTCTATTGTTCATTTGCATGCTTACTGTTCTGCTTGCGGTAGAATGCCGCCTGTTTGATGAGTTCTTCCACATCGGGAACAACAATTTTGCCGGCCTTAACCTTAACGTTCTGGTCTGATTCAAGCTGCCAGGCTGCGGTTCTTACTTCGTTTGAAGGAATGCCGCAAAGATTTATGATGTCTGTAATTGTAAAATCTGTTTCAAAAGGAACGCCCTTAACCGGCTGCTGCCTAGACTTTTCAACCTGAAGGGCAAGCATATCCACCATCTTCTCGCGCGGATTGCGGAGTTCTGTGTTTGCAAGCTGACGGTACATGGACCAAAGGCGCTCTGCAAACATGGAAGTAAGGCGGGCAACCAGCTGCGGCTGTGTGGAAACCATCTGGTCAAAGTTGGTTCTGTTGATTACCATAAGAGTACAGTCGTCGTGGGCAATTGCACATGCTGAGCGGGGACGGTTGTCCAAAAGTGCCATCTCGCCAAAAATGTCGCCTTTCTTAAGCAGGGCAAGCATAACTTCCGAGCCGTCAACAACCTTTACAATCTTAACGGAACCGCTTTGCACGATGAACATATCCGCACCGCTCTGGCATTCGGAGAAAATCATCGTGTTCTGCTTGTAGCTCCTCATCATCTCGCCCTTGGGTTCAAGATATGGCGGGTTGGTTCTCTTCTTTAATATGCTGAATCTCTTTATAGCCTGTTCCTTGTAGCTTCCCTTGGGGCATTCCTTTAGGTACTGGTAGTAGCAGTAGGCCGCAATCTCCGGCCAGCCCGAATCCTCGTAGTATTGGGCAATCGGATAAAGCTGATCCGGCGTCTCCGTAACGGTATTTTTAAGCGTAATTTTTGTAAGGTTGTCGTTAAGGACGCGCATTTCTTGGGCAAAAGAACGGACTATCTTCATTGCTACCGGCGTATTCTTCATGATAAGCTCAGGATACTGCTCGCGGTTAACCTTGATAGCAACAACGTTGGTAATTGCAATAACGCTTTCCGTCTGGCTGTGGCTGGACATGCAGGCAACAACGCCTATAAAGTCTCCCGGACCCAGCATTCTAGGCGCATTACCGGGAACTTCCGTCTCGTGGAAGCAGCGGATTTTTCCGCTCTGAATAATGTAAAAACAAGAGGTCGCCGGGGTGCCTTCAACCTGAATATATGAATTCTGTTTAAAATTTACAAAAGCTAACTGTAGCACTTTTTACCGTCCTGAATTTATTCGTCCTTTTTAACCTTCTATTTTTAAAGTATAGAAAGCAAAATGCGGAATGTCAATTAATTATCGGTAGAAATTCACTTTTTATGCAAGGAAATAAATAAAGAAATTGGACAAAAAAAGCGTCATACAAAGAGAATTTCGCTTTCCAGGCTGAATCCTGTGTTTTCCTTCACCTTTTCCTGCACGAATGCCACCAGATTCTTAACGTCCGCCGCAGTTGCATTGCCGTTGTTTATGATAAAGTTTCCGTGCCATGGGGCAACCTGAGCTCCTCCCATCTTTGTTCCCTTGAGCCCCACTTCATCAATAATCTTGCCGCTTGGCTTGCCGAATTCCCTGTTGTTCTTAAAGACCGAACCAGCACTTGGAGCCTTAAAGTGCCCCTTGTCCTCCCTGTCCTTAATATAGAAGGAATTCCCCTTGCGGATATAGTCCTGAACCGCAGGATTTGCAAAGCAGCCCTCGGTAATGTACATGTCAATGCACTTTAGCGCAAGGCTTGCTTCTATAATAATCCACCTCTTGCCCTGGAATGGTGACTTCTTGTAGTCCCAGTCGTCTCCTGTGGAATAGTGGGTGTAAGTCTTTATGATGGAATCCAGCGTAAACTTGTTCACGTAATGAACGTCGTCCATGTCTATGTACTTAACCTGCATCACAAGGCCGCCAAAATCCTCGCCGTAGCATCTTGCGTTCATAAAGCAGGCCCCGCCTACAGTCCCCGGCAGCCCCGCGAATTTTTCAAGGCCAATAATGCCATACTTGGAAGCCCATTCCGTAAGCTCCGTAACGCCCATGCCAGCACCCACGGAAACCGTAATCGGGCAGCATTCCTTTGCCTGCTCAAAGCCTTCAATCTCAAAGGGCATGGGTTTTCCCGGAACCATTGTAGTTCCCTTGAGCTTTGCCGTAGAGATGACAACCTTGCGAATGCCCTCGTCCTTAACGACAATATTGCTTCCACCGCCCAAAACAAAAACGGGGGCCTTTACGCCCTTTAGCACCACAAGTGCGGAAGCAAGCGAAAGCACATCCTCAGGCTCAACAAAAATAAGAGCCGGTCCTCCAACCTTCATCGTGGTGCGCTCTGCAAGCGGCTCGTTGTAGGAAACGGTTCCCCTAAAACCTTCGGACTTCTCTATGGCTTCTCCAAGTTCATGTATATTCATATCTTCCATTATATATCGAAAAAAAATAAATGTGAACTGCCAAAAAGTGTAATTTTTAAGGACTTCTTAAATATTGCGGCACTTTTGCCTGCTGTCCATGATGTGCCCATTCCTAACAACCGTGCCTTTTATGTGGCGCTTGCGGGGTTCCGCCATTCGGCTCCATTCCTCTGGTCGCGCTGCGCACTCCCGCCGGAACGGGCTTGCGCCCGCCCCTCCAGTGCCTGCCGCGCATTGCCCTGGAAAAATCCCCCCATGGATTTTTCCAGGGATCGGAGATTCCCTTCGGAAATCTCCGCGCTGCTAAGCCGCCCTCCGTGGCTCTGTACCGGTCATCAAGAAAGAGGAAAAATCCCTCCATGGATTTTTCCAGGGATCGGAGATTCCCTTCGGAAATCTCCGCGCTGCTAAGCCGCCCTCCGTGGCTCTGTACCGGTCATCAAGAAAGAGGAAAAATCCCTCCATTCCACCCCCGCCCGGTCCCTGAACCCGCAGCGCAGCTTCAAGCGGGCTCTCGAAGGGCCGCGTAAAAGCCATTCATCCGTCATCCCTAAGCAAGAACCTCGACATTCCAAGGCCTGACCATGCTACACTTAAAATGCCCTTGATTTTTTAGCAAATTTGCCGATAATATAGGTTGGGGTGGGCTTAAGGAGGACGACTATGCTTAAAGAATTTCTTAAGGCAATATGCGTTTTGTTTTTGGCATCTATGTTTGTGGCTTGTGGCGGTGGGTCTTCTTCAAGTTCGGATGAAGATGATGCGGCTAATGTAACGGAAGTCCAGCCGGCGGAACCAACCTATTACAGGGTTTCCTTTTATAACAATGGCGAAGTCTATGACTCTCAGTCTGTCCAGTCAGGAACTCGGGCTCAAAGGCCTGCCAATCCTGAAGGCGATGAAAATTTGCGCTTTGTTGGCTGGTACGAAAACCCGAATTTTACGAAAAGATTTATATTCAACAAGGCTGTAGACTCCGACGTGAACCTCTACGCAAGGTTTATCAGTAACAATTATATCCCGACAGGAGAAGAATTTACCATTGAAGCACCAATCCCGGGATCCAATATCTTTATAGAAGATGAAAACGGAGCCCGTAACATTACAATTCCCAGCCTTTATGTATGCGACCACGAAGTTTCCCAGGATGAATGGGCAAAATATATGAAGCCTAACAATTTAAAAGATAGCTGGGGAAAAGGAGATAACTACCCTATATATAATGTATGCTGGTATGACTGCATTGTTTACTGTAATTTAAGGAGTGAAGCAGAAGGTCTGGTTCCAGCTTATTACATTATAATTGATGGTGAAGAAAATTATGATGTCGTTACCTGGTTAACACAGGACGGTTCCAATCTGGAAGTGGATGCCGATGGAAAATTTTATTACAAAGAAACAAGAGACAAAAATCATGTTCCGTCTGATTCAGCTATTTCAGCAGTGTTAGACCAAGTGCAATGTAATCTCGATGCAAACGGCTACCGTATTCCGACAGAAGCTGAATGGGAATTTATTGCTCGCGGTGGAAGTGCTAACGACGCAACTTATGAAAGTATAGGTGACTATGCTTGGTATTCAGGTAACTGCCAAGGTGGTGAAAAAAAATCACACGAGGTAAAACAAAAATTGCCAAACACCCTAGGTATATATGACATTTTGGGAAATGTGTCAGAAATTTGTTTTGACCGTCATGGTACGATAACAAGTCAAACAGACATTTTTGGAGCAGAAGGCCCAAAGTGTGTTAGACGTGGTGGTTGCTATGTAAATAAAAAAGATGGAAGTGACACAGGAAAAGACGATGGTATAAAATACCCAACTGGTTGCAATATTGAAGCAAGAGGTCAGCCAAAGTATCCTTATGAAATAAGCGAGTATGGCGGCCTAAGGGTTATCTGCACCGCAAACTAAAACTGCAAATTAAAAGAGAAAGGCAGCCTGTCGCTTTTGCTGACGAGCTGCCTTTTTTTTACAGGAAATACGTCTTCATCATGCCCTTTCCCTTTACATCTATTTCCGTGTTTTCGTTGTAGGGGAATAAGTCTGCCGTCTGTGCCCTTGTGGTCTCGGTAACATGTATCCGCATTGGAAGCCCCGTGCTTTCCATCCGGCTTGCAACGTTAACGGTGTCGCCCCAAATGTCATAGATGAACTTTGTCTTTCCTATTACGCCTGCAACGAGCGGCCCCGAATTTATTCCTAGCCTTATCATAAGCTTTACAGGCGATGTCTTGTTGAAAGACTGCACGTCGCTCAAAAGCCCCTGTGCAAAGCGGAGCATTTTTTCGGCACCGTCATTTTCGCTTTCCTGCGTAAGGCCAGATGCTGCCATGTAAGCGTCCCCAATCGTCTTGATTTTTTCAATGCCTTCGCGCTGGGCCCTTTCGTCAAACAGGGAAAACATTTTGTTCAGCATGGTAACGACTTCTTCCGCCTTCATTTCTCCGCTTATCTTTGTAAATCCCACAATGTCAGTAAAAAGGACGGTAACGTTCGGGTATTCCTTTGCTATGGTGCTGTTGGGGTGGGAGGTAAGCTCCTTTGCGATTTCCTTTGGAAGGATGTTCAGAAGAAGGCTTTCGGAACGGTTCTTTTCCGTCTCAAGTTCCTTGGTGCGTTCCTTTACAGTGCTTTCAAGCTTTATGTTTTCCTCTTCCACGCGGATAAGCTTTCCTTCAAAGAGCATGACTGTAGTTGAAATGATAAAGATTATAAAAAGCAGGGCCAGGAAGATGTCAAAGAGGACATTTGTAAGCGGCTTTAAAATACTTGAATACGTGAACGTGATTTTTTGCATAAGCGGCTGGTAGCCATGCGGCGTGTACATGATGCAGCCAAAGCCAAGGGTCTTCAAGGGGGTAATCGTGTAAAAATCCTCTCCGTGAATGTTTTCCTTGTCGCCCTCACGCGGTTTTTTTACATTCAGTGAGTCGTCAGAAAGCGAGAAGGTTCCGTTCCAAGGCCCCGGATCTACGGAACATCCCTCTGGAACAGAAATTGAAAAATTCCAGTCGGTGATGATTGTGCTTCTCATGTTGTTGTATATGATTCCGTCGTACTGAGCTCCAGTCCGGTCGGGGTCTTCTCCGTCCACCCAGTGCTTGTCCGCATTTTGCGTAAACACAATGCAGACAGACTTTGTTAGGTCATTTTTCGAAAAAGGCTCTTCGATTGCCAGAGTCTTTTCGGGAAGGGAAATTCCGGTAATGGAAACAATTGCTAGAATCAAAAGGATTCCGCCAAGGCTTACGGAAAGCGTCTGCCAGAAGTGGTTTCTTACAACCCTTTTGTGCGCCTCTGGGTCTGCTGGTTTTGCCTTGTAGACCGGATTCAAAATCGTGGCGGCCTGCTCCCTGGAATAAAATTCAATCTCCATCAGCTTTATGGACGAGTAGAAAAGGTGCAGCGCACCAAGTCCAAAGGAAATGTTTATCCAGGAAAAGCCGTAGACAATAAGAATCATGACAATGCCGGTAAGCGGTAGGACAAAATAGACCACGAGGGAAATAAAGACATTTTTTGAAAGCTTTTTCCAGTTCTGCAGGAGCATTGTTAGCGTGATAAGCCCGGGCAAAAGGCCTAGCGCAACGCCGAGCGAATAAAAAGTGCTTCTGTGGTAGACGTTGCCTTCGTCAAAATAATATAAAATATTCGTGAACTGGCTGACTACCGTAAGTATTATGCTACTAATGCAGAGGAAGAGGACAAGAAAAAGCTGAATCGGAATGCCGTCTTTTATGGAAGCCTTGGGATGCAAGAGGATGGAAAAGTTGAGCCGTGCATGCTTTATGAATTCACAGATATAAAAGCAGATGAAGAACGAAGCTGAAAAATTGCAAATAAAGACAAAGAAGTTGCAGATGCGCACCATGTACCAGCCGGCTGCGCTCGTATTGCCCCGGTAAAAGTATGCCATGGCATCAAAAAGAAGCAAAAAACCGGTAAAGAATTCAATGAGAATAAGTGTCCGCCGCCCATTTTGTTTAAGCTTGTGACCCGAATACAAAAAAATCCCCGCCTGAAAACAAAATAGCGCGAGAAAAAAAAGCGATGAAATGCTGATAACCCTTATAAAGTCAGTCATGTAGTTTTCCTAATGAGAGTATGCTTTATTATAACAGCAAAGTTGGAAAATTTAAAGCAAAAGAGGAAGAATTGCCTTTTTCATGATACAATATCTTTTATGGAAGAAAAATTTCTTAGTCCAAAGGAACTGGAAGAGCGGATGGAAAGGTTTTCTCTTTCCTACCACCTGATTGACGTTCACCGCGACAGGCTTTCCTTTTACAGGCTTACGCCGGATGACCTTAAAAAGCCTGAACTGTGGCTTTGCAATTCGGGAGTGTGCCTGAACCTGATTATGGACGGTGAGCTTGAAAGGGCGGAGCAAATGATAAATTCAATCCCGGACCAGGGGCCCATGAAGGTTTTGAGGGATGGCTTGCGCATTGTGCATCCAAAGGTTAGCTGGAATGAAATACTAAGCATAATTGGCTATCTTAGGAGCATAAACACGCCCCTTACCCACGTAGTGCTAACAGCCGGTCGGCCTTCCGTCATAAACGGCTTTGGCGACTTTTCAAGAATTTTCCCCTTTTTGGAGCGGCAAAAGGATTTTGTTCTGGAGGAGCTTTCCTGGATTTACGACAAGGAAATCTGCCCCTTTATTTACGACATGTTCCTGGCCGAATACTACTACCAGCAGAATAGGCTTCTTGACGCGGCAGTGCATGTTGGAAAGACGATAAAGGTTTTTGACAAGGGAGGAGAGAGCAGGCTCTTGTTTGCAGCCCTTTTCCTTCAGACAAAAATCCTCATCGCACAGGGAAAGCTGGTTGAATCCCACAGCTACATAAAAAACATCCGCAAGTACGTAAAGGAGAAAGGGGAAGCCGAATTTTCCTACAACATAGACTCTGCGGACGTTATGACCGCCTTTTACGACGGCAACCAGGGGCGTATTTCCCGCTGGAGAAAAAACAAGTCTCCCGACGAATATGCCGACTTTAACATGCTGGACCTATACCGCTACATGGTAAAGATGCGCTGTTACATAATAGAAAAGAAATACACAGCCCTGCTTGCCCTTGCGGAAAAGCTGCGCCCCCTACTGGAAGAAGGAAACAGGTTCATGGACTTGTGCGAGATGGACGTCCTTGTTGCAATCTGTTTTTACCGCGTCCAAAAAAAGGAGCTTGCATTTGAAGCCTTTGACCGTGCGCTAAAAATTGCCCGCCGAAGAAAGTTCTACCGCCTTGTCGGTGACGAGGGTGCTGCTGTGGTTAAACTGCTGATTGACTACATAAAGGAAAGGGGCGAAAGCATCTTTCTGATGAAGCTTTTGGAAATTGCAAGAAGCATGGCCATAAGCCACCCGCTCTATCTTAACGACCGCAACATAAATACAGAAGCTCTTTCACAGCGCGAAGTGGAAATCTTAAAGCTTTTGGAGCAGGGGAAGAGCAAGGAAGAAATATCCGACTTCTATTTTATAAGCGAAAACACGGTAAAATTCCACATGAAGAATATATTTTCAAAGCTCAATGTAAAGTCGTCGCTGGAGGCAGTCTGGGAGGCCCGCGTTATGGGCTTGATTTAGCCTGGGTGTAAAATTTCTTTAAAAAACTACCCTTTTGGGTAGGTGCCCCCCCCGAAATTTGTGCTATTATTAAGCTACGGAGCATTGTGTTTTTCAGAGTCGCCCTTATAGTGGTACCGGAGGATTTCGGAATGAGAATGAGGACAAAATTTTTTGCGCTCTCTTGCAGCTTGTTTTATTGCATTTTGTCTCTTCTAGCTTGTAGCTTTGATGTTCCCGACATTAAAAATGATGAGCCTATAAAGGAATATTTTGAGCACTGGACTTCGACCTGTCAGGTTGGAAAAATTGAATATGCCTCAGATCACGTTTCCATGAACGGCATGCAAAACCTTTCTGCGGCCAATCCAATAGAAATCAATTTGTACACCATAAACCCCAAACAGCTGCGCCTGCTTTGCAAAGAAGGGCAAAACGGCTTTTACTTGCAGACAGAAGATGGGGCCGTAGTATCTAATGACAACTACAGCGAGTGTATGGTTGACCCTACGCACGTAAAAATACAGGCAAGGCTTGACGATGCCCACGAGGGAAAGACATGGACTCTTTCCGGCTGCCTTTGGCCTGAAAACCGTACGGATTTTTCCCTGGAAGATTTGAGGGGACAGGCACCTGAACTTTTCTACTCTGCAAGTTTTGTTCAGAACACGCCGCCAGACAACGTAAAAGACCTTATGGTTGTAAGGGAGCCTTTGGACGGTAAAAATGCCTACCTTTACTTTAAGCTGCCCGACACGCAGAACCTTAACAGGAACACAGGTTCCACCTATGAGGTGAACTATTACCTGCGCGAGCATGATGGACAGCTGTACTGGAAGGGAAGGTCAGAGCTTACCCTGGCCGACAACAAGAACAGTGGCGGTGGCAGAGAATTCTTTTATTGCTTCCCAGGGCAGGAATCAAGCCTTACCGCATACGAATACACGGTACAGGTAAACGGTCCCCACGGGCGCAAGTCGGAATTCCTTTCCACAGACCCAAGCCTTGGCGTGTGCGTTCTTGTTGAGCCGACAATCACTGTGCTGGATGCGCCGAACGGCAAATTTGACGAGGACAATGCCGAATACGAATGCTACGAGCTAGCTTCCAATGACGGCACGGTTTCCTTTACTGCATCTCCAGGCCAGGAAGGAGACAGCCTGACTGTCATGGTGGACAATATTCCTGTGACCGCAACAGGCGGAGTTTATACTGTAAGCGGAATAGGACGGCACGTAATAACTGTTACTTCAAGCAGGGTTGGCGCTCGTTCCGTAACGGTGGCAAAGAAGATAACCCTTGTTAAGACACCCGATGCAGCCTTGTTTGAATTTGAAAAAGAATTTAATGACTGTGATGAAGACGCGAACGGCTACAAGTTCATAGAGGTGGAAAGTGATGACGCCCTTGTAGGCTACACAATAACTGCACCGGAAGCGGGAACAAGGCTTTCCGTAAGCATAGACGGCGGAAGTGAGTCCGGCGAAATGACGGTTCCTGCGACCGGAAGTCTGCCTGCGAACCAGCACACGCTTGTTGCCACGGTACACAAAAAGAACTGCAACGATGTTACCTCAAGCAAAAAAGTCTGGATACTAAAGTCACTGGAAGAACCAACCTTTACCTCTTCCAACGGAAACAAAACGGGAACTGCCGCTCATGAAGGGCAGACCTACGAAAACTACGAGTACAGCTATATTACTTACAGCAACCTAAAATACACCGTAAGCAATCCTGTCTCCAATGCAGATTCCACTCTGACTGTAACGGTGGACGGCAGTACCGTGTCTTCGCCAACAAATGCAACGCTTTCAAACGGCTACCACACAATTGTTATGAGGGTAGAAAAAGAAAATCTTACACCTGTGGAAATTACAAAGTATGTTTACGTTAAGATTAAGAGGGTTTGCGTAACGGTTGGAAAAATAAGTGCCTTTAATTCGGACGGCGACAAGCATGTTGACCTTAAGGGAACTTTCTATGCAAAGACGACGCGGACTCCGCAGCTTGTGCTAAAGGGCTATCATGCGGCAAATGGAACGAAGGTTAACAATAACCATACCATAACACCAGATAGTCATGTCCTCTATATGGACTCTCCTTCTGACACCTTCTATTTCTACACCTCAAAGATTGAAGATTATGACGGAGGTTCCGACAACGACGATTTGGGTACGGTTAGTGTAGGAAAATCAGATTCTACAAGGACATTGAGCGCCCTAAAGTCAAGCAAGCATTTCCATTCCTACTCTTCTAATACTTCCCGCGGCCACTATGAATTTGACGTTACCCTTTCCGAAGTTGCACTGCCTTCCATTACCTTTAGCCCTGACTTGAACGGATGTTCGGACGGCAGCAGCGACTTTGAATACATAGAAGTTGAAAACGCAGATGACACAGTAAGCTATACCATTACCTCTCAGGAAAGTGGGGCGACACTTAGCGGTCACGTTGGCGGAGAGAACTTTACAGGAAATACGTCAGGACAGCTTGGCGTTGGAAACTACGTAATATCAGTGACTGTTTCCAAAACAGGCCTTGTAGGGACAACAGTAACGCGCAAAATCAAGGTTGTGCAGGAACTAAAAGAGCCTAGCATAAAATTCTACTTTGACGGAAGCCAAGCTTCATCGTCTGGAACTCCGGACGACACAAGATACCTGCTTTATGATGCATACGACGTTGCACTTGCAGCGGACGGTAGTGGCAGCCTGGCTTATATTGCAACGCCCAATTCGGCCAATTCCGGGGCAAGCGTAGTCGTTGTGGAGAATTATGTGGCCTCTGGCGCAAGCCCTGTGGACCTTGCCGCAAGCGGAGAACTTGCACTGGGTCCCCATAAGCTTACGTTCCGGGTCTCTAAACCGGGATGGAGGGAAAAGGAATTTACCACGCAGAAATTTGTCTTTGCCCAGGGAATCCTTGCGCCGGCTAAAATACAATATTCCGCTAAAAAAACAGAAAGCAACAAAGTGTGGACGGAAATGGCAGACACTAGCTCAACACAGAATTTAATGTTCAGCTATATTTCTTATGACAAGATGCCAGTAAAAGTTGCCCCCGGGAATACCGGCAACAAAATAGAAGTGTCGCTTAAAAAGGGTGACTCTGTTATAGCGTCATGTGGAAAAACCACCGATGACTTTGATAATGACGATTTGATAGGGCACGGTACTAGTGTTTATACAATTACGGTTAACCAGTCACGGGAATACTGCATAACTTCCGAAACAGTAACCAGAAAATTTACGGCAAAGATTAAGCCGGTTACTCTTTCAATGCAGGCGACAAATAACGGAGAACTTTCTGCGTGGATTACCGGTTTGGGTAAAAATAGCGGTGAAAGTATGTGGATTAGAGGCACAATAAAGATTAATGGCATTAATATATTCAGTTGGACGGAAAACCCTTTTAAGGATGTAGTGGTAGGAACATGGACACCACTCCGTGATACGAGTTACTCTTTTTCTAGAACATTCAGCTCACCGTCAGATACCATAACCTTAACAATTGCCGACAAGTTCCGAAGAGACAAGGACGGTGATGATTTACATATAATTGACGGAAGTGAAACCATTAGCCGTTCAACAACGCTTGAATATGTAAGGACAGGAAAGAACAATGGTTCAGAAAGTGACGCTGGTATAAATTGGACTTTTATTTGTAACACGATAAGTAACCGAGATGGAACAATCCGTCCCCGCGTTACATTCACCCCATCAGACTAGCGGCAATATTCTAACAGGCGGATTTGTCTACGACTTGGCGCTGCTCGCGATGCTTTTTCTGCACAAAAGAGCGGAATTGTGCTATGTTATGCGAAGGAGGCTGGCCTTGGTGGAATTGTTCATAATTATGGCTCCGGTATCGCTGTTTTTTCTGGTTCGGAATATTGTTAAGTTTTGCAGGCTTCCGGATACGGATTATGAAGAAAGGCATAAGTACAAGCTGCTGATTCTTGCTTCTTTTATTGCTCTTGCCATTTGCACGGTTTTTTGCCTTGCGATTTTTTCCCTTATATTTGGGCACGGAAGAAATAGATGAAAAAAAATTACGTCCGTGTAATTTTTTTTCACGCGAGTTTTTGCAAAACTCGACTTGTTTTTCTGCTAACAAACGACGCACCATCCTTGGTGCTGCTTGTCTGACATTTGTTTTTGCGGTGCAAGCACGGCAGGGATTGGAGCCACGCCGGAGGCGGCCACTGGACTGAGCGACCGCATGGGAGCGAGGGAAGCGGCTGGAGCGAAAGCGGAATGGCGGAAAGCCCCTAAAAGATGGCCTCCTTGCCATTTTTTAGGACGGGTTTTCTGGCGAAAAAACTCGAGTCTTTCTGCAAACACTTGACGCGCCGTCCTTGGCGCTGCTTGTTGACCAAATAAAAAATGGCAAGATGTTCTTTTGGGACGCGGATGTTTTGCATAAAAAAGTGCCGCATGATTTAAAAAATTACCTACTGTATATTATCCAATAAAAATGCTATACTGCTGCAAATGAATCTTCTTTCTATTAACAATCTTTCAAAAATTGGGCGGGAAGAGCCGCTTTTTACTGGGGTTACTTTTGGCTTGGACGAGGGCGACAAGGCTGCCCTGATTGGTCGCAATGGTACGGGTAAGTCCACTTTGCTGAATACTGTTGCGGGGCTGCTTGTGCCGGATGAAGGTACGGTGGTGATTAATAAGGAAGCCGGGCTTTCTTTTTTGCCGCAGAATCCTCTTTTTAATCCTGACGATACGATTGAAGCCCACATTTTTAAGTCTTCTTCTCCAAAGCTTAACATTATCCGCGAGTACGACAAGCTTTGCGCCCAGATGGAAAGTGCTGCGTCTGATTCGCTTAGGGCAAAATTTGACGATCTGAATTTTAAGATGGAAGAGGGTGGCCTTTGGAATTACCGCCAGCAGATTGAGTCGGTGCTTAGCATGCTTGGCATTAATGATCTTTCGCGCAAGATGGGGGAGCTTTCGGGCGGTATGGCAAAGAAGGTTTCGCTTGCCCAGGTTCTTGTGGAAGACACTAAGCTTTTGCTTTTGGACGAGCCTACAAACCATCTGGACATTACGACGATTTACTGGCTGCAGAACTATCTTGCCCAGACCAAGCGGGCAGTTCTTATGGTAACGCACGACCGCTACTTTTTGGATGCAGTCTGCAACAATATCTACGAGATTGCTAACGGCGGCGTTAAGCTTTACAAGGGCAACTATTCAACTTATTTGGAAAAGAAGCAGACCGAGCTTGAGGTTTACAAGAATACGGAGCGTCGCATTGAATCTGTTCTTCGTGTTGAGCGCGACTGGCTTATGCGGGGTCCTTGCGCAAGGGGAACAAAGGCTAAGGCTCGCATTCAGCACGATATGGCTCTTATTAACCGCGAGAAGCTAAAGGAAGAGAAGGGCTTTGCATTTGAGGTTGCGGGGCGGCGGCTTGGCGGAAAGATTCTTGAGCTGAAGGATATTTGTAAGGATTTTCCCAAGGGGTATGCGGTGGCTAAAAAGGCCGGGCTTTCAAAGAATGGTGCTTGCAAGAATGGTGCCGGTAAAGATGCGGGTGCTCAGAATGCGGCCCCTGTGCTTAAGGATTTTAGCTTTACTTTTAACAAGGGGCAGAAGATTGGCGTTTTTGGAAACAACGGCACTGGAAAGTCAACTTTGCTTAACATAATTACCGGGGAACTTTTGCCGGACAAGGGTTCGGTTACGGTTGGGGAAAACACGGTCTTTGCCTATTACAAGCAGAATCCTGTTTTTGCGGATTTGGACATGACGGTTCTCGAATACGCAAAAGAGGCGGCTGAGGTTATGCAGATGAACGACGGAACTACCCTTAGCGCATCTCAGTTTTTGGACCGCTTTGGCTTTGAGGGAAAGGTTCAGTATTCACCGGTTGGAACTTTGAGCGGCGGTGAGAGGAAGAGGCTTTTTCTTGTGCGGCTTCTTCTTTCCAATCCCAACTTTTTGATTTTGGATGAACCCACCAACGACTTTGATATTTTTACGATGAATATTCTTGAGCAGTTCCTTTCCGGTTTTTCCGGCTGCCTTTTGGTTGTTAGCCACGACCGCTATTTTATGGACAAGGTTGCAGATACGCTTCTTGTTTTGGAGAGCGACGGAAGCGTTTCCGGTTACGTGGGGAAGTGCAGCGAATACATTCAGTACATGGAGCTTAAGGCAAAGGAGGATGCTGAAAAGAAAAAAGAGGCGTCTTCTAGCGCTAGTTTACAAGGCGTGCAGGCAAGCGATACGAGTGTGACTTTGCAAAAAAAGAAAAAACTTTCGTATAAGGAACAGAAGGAATTTGAAGGGCTTGAAGTGCGCATAGCAGAGCTTGAGGATGAGCAGAAAAAGCTTGAGGAAGACATGGCCAGCGGTGACTACGAAAAGGCTTCTGTGGCTGGTAACAGGTACAAAGAGGTGGAAGAGGAGCTTGAAAAATCATATTCGCGCTGGGAAGAGCTTGCGGCTTTTGTGTAAAGAATCGATCTTGATTTTAAGCCTACGCCCGATTGTAAGGGCCCGCGCAGCGGGTTGCCAACGGCAATGGAGCCGAAAGGCGGAACCCTGGAAAGCGGGGTAAAAGATAAGGCTGACCGCACGGTGTGCGGGCACAGTTGAAAGGGACCTGCCGTCCAGTTGAAAAACAAAATGCAAGTCTTTATAATAGAAGAATGACAATTAAAGAAATACTCGATAACAAAAAAACGATTGTGTCATTTGAAATATTTCCTCCAAAGCAGCAGGTTAATTTTGACAATGTTGTGAATGCTGCAAAGGAGCTTTCTGCCCTTAAGCCCGATTTTATGTCTGTTACCTGTGGTGCGGGCGGCGGAAAAAGAACCAACAACGTAGAGATTGCCCAGAAACTGATTTCTTTTGGAACACCGGCACTTGCCCACCTTACATGTGTTCGCAACACTCCTGAATCTGTCCGCGAGACTGTGCGCGACATGAAGGGCTGTGGTATAGAAAACGTTCTTGCCCTGCGCGGCGACATGCCCCGTGACCTTGAAGAAGGGGAAACTGCCCTTGTTCCCGAGCTTTGCCATGCAAACCAGCTTGTTACGATTTTAAAGGAAGAGGGCTTTTGCGTTGGCGGTGCCTGCTACCCCGAAGGCCATCCTGAAAGTGCCAACCGCGACGAAGATGTGGACAACCTAAAATACAAGGTGGATGCTGGCGTTGACTTTTTGACCACCCAGATGTTTTTTGACAACAACATGCTTTACAGCTACCTTTACCGCTTGCAGTCCAGGGGAATAAGGGTCCCCGTTTTTGCGGGAATTATGCCCATTACAAATTCAAACCAGGTGGCGCGCATGGTAAAACTTTCCAGCGCATACATTCCTTCCAAGCTGCTTTCTTTCTGCGACAAGTTTGAGCACTATCCCGAAGCAATGTGGCAGGCCGGAATTGACTATGCAACAGACCAGATTATAGACCTTGTTAGCAACGGCGTTAGGGGAATTCACATTTATACGATGAACAAGCCGGAAGTTGCAATTGCAATAATGAAGAACATTGACAAAATCATTGAGGCGGGGAATTCAATTTAGATGGGCAAGTTGATGGGCAAGAAAAAATATACCTTCCGCGAATTTTTAGCTTCTCAAATTGAATCTGGAAAGCCGGTATTTTTTGACGGTGGCATGGGAACCATGATTCAGAAGAGCGGGGTTGTGGGCTATGCAATTCCAGAGGATTTGAATTTTTACCACCCGGAAATTATAGAAGACATTCACATGCAGTACATGAAGGCGGGCTGCAATGTCCTTACCGCAAATTCATTTGGCGCAAACCCCATTAAGCTTGAAAAGTCTGCCCACACTGCAGAAGAATACATTGCAAAGGCTGTAGAAATTCAAAAGGCGGCAATTGAAAAGGCTGAGGCAGAAGGAATTGAAGGCCCCCATTTTTGCTCCTGGGACACGGGCCAGATTGGAAAGCTTTTGGAGCCGATGGGAAGCCTTACTTTTGACCAGGCATACGAATCCTACAAGACGGCTTGCGTGGCGGCAGAAAAGGCCGGTGCAGACCTTGCCATAATAGAAACCATGAGCGACTTGTTTGAGGTTAAGGCTGCAATTCTTGCCGTAAGGGAAAACACAAAGCTGCCCATTGTTGCCACGATGACTTTTCAGGAAAACCTTCGCACTCTTACCGGAGCGGACGTGCTTACCTGCGTAACCTATCTTGAAGCCCTTAGGCCAGATGTTATTGGCTTTAACTGCGGCGGTTCGCTTGGAGAAGGGGAGGAACTTGCGCGTCAGTTTTTGCGCTATGCCCATCTTCCGGTTTTGATTCAGCCGAATGCGGGGCTTCCACAGGTGGTGGACGGAAAGACTGTTTTCCTTGTTGAAGGAGCTGAATTTGCCGCGTCCCAGCTTAAGAATAGACGTGAAGGGGCTGTTCTTTTGGGTGGCTGCTGCGGAACAAACCCCACGCATATCCGCGCAATGATAGAAAGTATTTCAAAAGACGAATCTTCTGGTGTTAGCAGAATGTCCGGCGGTGAAAGCGGTAAGTCTAGTGACAAGTCTAGTGGAGATGGCAAAGAAGAAATACCTCTTACGGACGGCGTTAACGCAACCTACGTCTGTTCCTACAACAAGAGCCAGCAGATTGGCGGAAGCTTTGGCCCTGTAATAATCGGTGAGCGCATAAACCCAACCGGAAAAAAGAAGTGCAAGGAAGCGCTTACTGCAGGAGACATGCAGTTCTTTATAAACGAAGCAGAAAGCCAGATAAACCAAGGTGCCCATCTTTTGGACGTAAACGTAGGACTTCCTGGCATTGACGAAGCGGACATGATGGTTCGTGCGGTAAAGACAATCCAGTCAACATTCAACGTGCCTTTGCAGCTGGATTCTAGCGAAGCGGCTGTTTTGGAGCGGGGCTTAAGGTACTACAACGGAAAGGCTTTGGTAAACAGCGTAAACGGCAAGCAGGAAGTTATGGACAAGGTATTCCCCATCGTTCAGCATTACGGTGGATGCCTTGTTGCCCTTTGCATAGACGAGGGCGGAATTGCACCCACCGCAATGGGCCGTGTTGCTGTTGCAGAAAAAATAATTGCAGAAGCCGCAAAATACGGAATACCTGTCCGCGACATTTTTATAGACACGCTTACCCTTACCGTAAGCTCTGAACAAAAAACTGCTCTGGAAACGGTACGCGCCATCCGTATGCTAAAGGAAAAATACGGCAAAGACGGCTTACAGTTTGTGCTGGGCGTTAGCAACATAAGCTTTGGCCTTCCAAGGCGTGACATAATGAACAGCCGCTTTTTTATGCTTGCACTGGAAGCAGGTCTTACCGGCTGCATTGCAAACCCGGCAAGCGCACAAATGATGGACACTTTCCGTGCATACCGTTCGCTTGCCTGCTACGATGAAAATTCACTCGACTACATCCAGACATACACTGGTTCCGTTGACCCTTCATCCGCAAAGGCAAGGCAGGCAATCCTTGAAGAGGCTGTTGCGGACGGAACAATTTCCATCTGCCTGAACACAGGAAGCGGAAGCACTTCATTTAAGTCGGCAGGTCTTTCTGCTGGCGGTCAGTTGAACCAAAATTCGGACCAAAAAAAAAAGCCTGACGGAGTAAATTCTTCTGGAGCAGGAAATTCAGACGGAAAAAAAACAGGGAACAATCCACTGGAAGACAACCTTATAACCATCATAGAAAAAGGCTTTAAAGAAAAAGCCGCAGCTGCAACGGAAGAGCTTTTAAAATCGGAAGCACCGGTAAACGTAATAAACAACTGCATAGTTCCAGCACTGGACAACGTAGGAAAGGATTTTGAGACCGGAAAAAAATTCCTGCCCCAGCTTTTGCTTAGCGCAGAAACCGTAGGAAATTCATTCGGAAAAATAAAAGAGACACTTGCCGCAAGCGGTGCAGAAGAAGAGAGCAAGGGGACTATTGCAATTGCCACTGTCTACGGGGACATTCACGACATTGGAAAAAATATCGTAAAAGCAATGCTTGAAAACTACGGCTACACTGTTATTGACCTTGGAAAGAACGTGCCCTACCAGACCGTAATCGACACGGTATTGCAGAACAAGATAAAGCTGCTTGGGCTTAGTGCCCTAATGACAACGACCGTTGCCAACATGGAAGAGACAATAAAGCTTTTGCACCAGGCTCTAAAAGATGCCGGTGAAGAGTGCAGGATAATGGTTGGAGGTGCCGTCCTTACTGCCGACTATGCAGAAAAAATCGGGGCGGACTACTACGCAAAGGATGCCATGGAATCTGTTGCTATTGCTAAAGAGGTGTTTGGAAAATGAGCGGAATGTATCCTTTTAGAAGGGGGCTTGTAAAAGAGCCTTCTGCAAAGCGTATTCAGAAAGTGTGCTGCAAAAGCATCAATTCATTTTGTCCGGTTTCGCCCTGGTTCCTCTTGCCGCTTAGCCCATTCAGCTGCATAACGTCCTTTAGGCTGGTCTTTGGTTCCGTAATAGGAAAATTCTTTGCGCCGCTTTACCTAAGAAAAATAAAGCTTATCAGGTGGCCTGTAAAACATGTTGACCACGAGCTGGACGAAAAGGTTCCCTTCCGCGCAGACACCGTAAAGTGCTACATGGATTTTATAAACATCTGGATCCGCCCGCTCAACATGCTGCTCCACCGTTACGGCTGGCTGCAGGGTTCAAGGCATTGCGCAGAATTCATGCGCTACCTAATAAAGACCTACACCTATGCGCTAAAAATTTACAGGCACTGCATGACCACAACCTACCGCACACCCTGCGATGAAAAACAGGTAAAAAAACTCCGTGCCGCAGACCCGCACTATTGCTGCGTTCCAAGCCTGCACATTTCCATCGTCTGCCTCTGCTTTAGCTTTTACAAAATGCTCTTTGACCGCGAGAACTTTACATTCATGGAAAAGCAAAGGTGGAACTGGGAGCTTTATTCCCGCGCGGTAGAAATTGGCGAGACCGTCCTTTACCTTAAGCAGCACAGCGTAAACTGCATACCCGCCGCCCTCTACATGCTCACCCGCCTTGCACCGGAACTTTTTACCGCAAGCGATGCCGTGCGTTTTGTGAACGACCTTTTCCAAAAGGCAGAAGACGTTGCAGAAAAAGACAAGGTCGAAATCCGAAGCCACATAATTTTTATGTACGAGCGTTTCCTTTTGGAAGGCACCACCGAAGACGACTGGACACTTCCGATCACGCGCTGGCTGGATGCCTACGAAGCCTACACACCCTCTTACGCAAAATAATTTTTTTTATTGCGGCAGTTTTTTCTGCTAGGGGCTTTCCGCCATTCCGCTTTCGCTCCAGCCGCTTCCCTCACTCCCTTGCGGTCGTTCAGTCCAGTGGCCGCCTACGGCGTGGCTCCAATCCCTGCCGTGCTTGCCTAAAAAAAAATCCCTCCATGGATTTTTCTAGGATTGCAGATTTACAATCAAATCTGCATGTTGCTAAGTCGCCTTCCGTGGCTTTATATTGATTGGCAAGCAACACCACAATATGCTGCAAACCGGTCATGCCGAACTGGTTTCGTCATCTATGAATGTTAGCGGACGTATGGTGGCACAGACCCTGAAACAAGTTCAGGGTGACGCAGGGAAATGGCGTAAAAAAAAATGTGTCATTAGCATAACAAACCGGTCATGCCGAACTGGTTTCGGCATCTATAAATGTTGGCGTTGAATATCGGCACAGACCCTGAGTCAAGCTCAGGGTGACGCAGGGGTAATGCGTTAAAAAAAATGTGTCATTAACATAACAAACCTGTCATGCCGAACTTGTTTCGGCATCTAAAAATATTCCCGAATCTTTCCGTACACAAGCTTAAAATTTTTTGCGATAAAAAAAATAATAAGGCATATGAGAAGTGTATAAAGTTGAAAGTGAATGCGGGCTATTGTCTGGTTTATTCCACGGAGATATAGTGCTATTTTAGGAATTTCCTTGTTGACTTCTCCATATTGAAGTGCCATTTCAAAAAGTGACTTGCTGCCAGAAATCAGTATGCCCAAACATATAAGTGTCAAGACTATTGAAAGCAGAAAATAAATTTTAATTATCTTCAGGTAGCTTCTGAACTTCATTTGTTCTTCTCCATAAATTTAGCGAAGACCTGACCGATTCCCCAAAAGAGAAATCCTGTAAGAACGTTGCCCAAGACAGTTACGATATACTGAGTCTGGACTACAGTAATTTTTCCCTGCTCCAAAAAGGTTGCCGCAAAACTCAAGAAGCCTGTTGCAATGCTTGATGCAATGTATATGACGCTCAAAACCTTTATGTACTTTGGCACGTCAAACTTCTGCAGCTTGTCTGCATGCTTTGCTTCTGTTTCTTTTTCTTCCATAATAGCTGTCTCCTTACTAAGCCTTTTCTATTTTTGTCTTGCCGCTTGCACTAAAAAGTTTTACCGAGTTGATTACAATGACGATTCCGCAGAGGAGCAAAGACATCATGCAGTTCTTGATGATTTCTGCCCTTGCTTCTTCTTCCGTCAATACTGTGTTTACGGTGTATTTTATTATCTCAGTTAAAGGCACTCCCTTTACGGACGGATCCTTTAGAATTTCTTTTACTATGCAGGCCACGTAGCTTACGAAGGTTCCTGCAATTGTATAGAAGATGCTGGAAAGTGAAATTATAAGTATGCCAATTTTGTTAAGCTTGCCCTTTGCCCAGGTGTATCCCTTTTGCGCAAGTAAAAAATATACAAGTCCAGATGCGGCTGCAATCCTTCCCAGCATAAAGAAAATATAGGTTAGAAAAATTCCTGGAATGGGGAAGGTAAGCGCGCCAAGCAAGCCCTGGATGTAGTTGTTGGGTTTTAGGCTTTCTTCTTCGTAGACTCTTTCAATGTCGCTTTGCATCTTTTTTGCGCAGGATGAACACAGGGGAAGCGGTATTCCGTCTACATTGTAAATTTCAAGCTCTGAATCTGCCTGACATTCTTTTCCCGTGCACTTTGGCTTTTCATCGGGATATTTTTCCTTGATGTAGTTTGCAATATCCTGAACTACTTCCTTTATCTTTTCAATTTTGAATGGAAGAAAATATTCTGCGAAAGTGATTTGCACTTCAAAAACATGTTCTTCACCAAAATCTATGCTCTTTGCATAGCCCTTCTTTTTCCACGACAGGATTTTCTCCTTGTCGCTTTGGTCAATTTTGCAGGGGAAAATCATCTGTACAATCTTCTTGTTCGTTCCGTCTGCCATAATCACGTATGTGTTATGAATGAATCCATAAAAATACGTTCCATTGTTGGCAAATCCAAATTCGCCAGCCAATTTTCTTAATCCTGGAAAAGTCATATATCTCTCCTTTTTTAATTTATATTGCGCCTGTCACCCTGAGCTTGACTCAGGGTCTGTATAAGTTTAGCCTTTCTTTAAAAACTAATCAAAATACAGGTCTTTAATCAAGCATTTCTTTGGGTTTTCGTTTTTCATTATCAGCTTTACGTCTGAATCCATGTGAACGTATCTGGTCTGCTTGTTGTTAAAGAGCATAAAGTGTTTGCTGCAGCTTTCTCCGTTAAAGTTAAACTCCACGTCCACGCCGCACCTGTCTTTTACATAGTTTATGTCTACAACTTTTGCGTCTACAGTTCTGTACTCGTTTTCAAAAGACTTTATGTAGGAGACCCTTTTTACAAATAAAATAAGTGTTACGACAATAATCAAGGAAAATAAAGCAAGTATGCGGAAGTCTGGAGTTCCCCACATTTCTGCCAAGGTCATGTTGCGCAATATTTGCGGGCATACGTTATTTGTCCCGATTAGGATGGCGAGTACAACCAGGCACATAAGCGGTGCAATCAGCGCAAGCCCAAAAGGTAGTCGTTCTTGATTGCCTTTTTTAAATTCATTTTGCATTCCATATATTTCTCCTTGCACATTTGTGCTTTTTTGTTTTTGCAGGATGTAATTGTATAAGAGCCTTATTTTTTCTTCGCCGCTTTTGTATTTTTTTAGCACGGACAAGTTCTTTGCGGAAAGCTCAAAGTTTATGTTCAGTCTGGCGGCGGGGTTTTTCTTTAGAAGCAGTTCGGTAAAAGAAATTAGTTCTTCAACTTCGGGACTGCCAATTCCAAATCCGTTCCACAGGTCAAGGCTTTGCTCTCCTGCGTGAACAATGAATTTTGGCTCGGCAGATTCTTCTTTGCGCTTGCTTATCTCTAGGCAAAAATCAACGCTGTCTACACTATGCCACTGAATAAGTTCTGTCCTTAGGCTAAAGAATTTTTTGTGGATAATGCCTTCCTCGCGCACCCTTATGTTGTAGAAAATGCTAAAGACAAAAAAGAAAAGCGCCACAAGTTCTATTACGATGCAGAATACCATGTCCCTTTCATAAGAGCCAAGACTGTACCTTCCGCCCCTGTAGTTTTCTTTTGAATCTATTGATGCAAAGAATTTGTTCATCCCAAAAAGCAGGGAAAAAACTGCCTTAAGAATATAGTATGAAATTGGAATCCAAAGCAAAGAGCCTGTAAGCGAAAAGATGTGGCATCCAATTGGAGCAAACATCATTTCGCCCTTTTTTATCCCAAACAGCAGCTTCATAATTGCCACATATTTATCCATTAAAAACAGCATGACAAATACCATCTGTGCGCAATAAACAATCAGGAAAAAAATAAAAATTACAATTTGAGAAGAACTTCGTTTTTGAGCTTTATTAATATAGTACATGATAAAACCCTCTGTTCACAGCTTCGAGTGTTTCTTTATAAATTATATGGTTTTCAGTAGGTTATTTGGTTTTTCAAAGCGGTTGGGGTTCTTAGGGGCTAGCCCCTAAG
>DJYC01000068.1 GCA_002448445.1 Treponema sp. UBA6988 | reverse complement strand
CCGCTTTCCAGGGTTCCGCGGGTCCCTTCCCGCTCCATTGCCTGGCGGCAACGGCTTCGCCGCCCTTCCAATCGGGGCTAGGCTCCATCTGCAAAAAGGCATTTCCACAAACTGTTTATTCCCACAAATGCCGATTGTTGGGAATAATAGGGGTGGGTTCGCGGTGGCGCAGGGACGCTAGATGTGGGGGTGATAAGCAGATTTCTCACTCAATGTTTATTATCAAGCTTGGCATGTCAAGCCGTATTTTACATTTCAAAACATCATCTTTCATGTATAATAATTTTGGTTCATTCTCATTTTCCATTGTATAAACCGATATATCCTTGAAGAATTCTTGCAACAACGCTCGAACTTCTGATTCATCTGATGCTAACATCTGTTCAGGCGGAATTCCTTCCCAAAAACAAAAAGGCGAAAGTTCTTGACCATGTTTGATAATGACAGGGGAAGCCTGCATTGAAAAACCTAGATTTTCTTTTATGAAAGTTTCATTTATCTCATAACGAATCATAATAGTTGTTTCCGTACTATTCAAAAATCCGATTGTTGGAAAATTATCACATGAAACAAAAAGTTGCAAAAACAATGCGAGGTATAGAAAAAAAATACATTTCTTGTAAAAAATCATTGTTCGGTCTCCAAAAGGTATTTGTCTCTAAGTCTATTTGCCCATGCTTCTGTCCAAAAATGGTAATAATCTTTATTTTTGCATTTCTTATAATGCACACTTGCATGAATAATGCTCGGTATTCCAATAACAAAAATATAAAGAGGACCTAAAATAAGTGATTGTAAATAATGTCCTTTTTCGTGCATCAAAGTCGCATAATTAATATTATCATCACCAATACCTATACTTCCTAATGTTATGGCAGAACCATTCATAAAATTTGCAGGGGTTGATACATATTTGAATCCACCGAAAAATGAAACTTCACCTTGAAACAATTCAATAAATGCATACCCAAACAATAGTCCCAATAACTCTTGTGGTAAGCTCAAAATTGTCTGTATTGGATGTACCATACTATGCAAGGTCATTTTCCAACTGGTTACAAAATTTGAGATTGTTCCTGCTAACACTCCGTCATTTCGAGTTCCAAATGCATTTCCAACGAAAGATAGCAAGAAATCATCTACAATAGCAACTTTTCCATCCGGGTCTATATAGCGTACCGGGCAGTTGGCGGCGTAATGGTACAAACCGCCATATGTTGGACTAGCAGAGGCTTTCTGCCGGTTTTATGCAAGCTTTTCCTGTCTTTTCTTTGCCTCCGAGCCTATTTTGTTATATCCTACCAGAAAAATTCTTTTTTGCATAGGAATATGGGTACTGACCTAATTCAGAAGCTCGATTTCAAACACAAGCTTATCAAAATTAGTGTTTCTACCTGTATCATTACAGCGATATCTATAGATATTTCCTTTTTGCTCAAGAATCATTCCGCTATAATCCATTTGAGAATATTTTTTCATTGATCCCAGTTCATTTCTCTCAAATATATTGTATACACTCAAATACCCTCCATCTGATGAACACTCTATTTCGAATTCTTTAGGGCATTCATCTTCCCACAATTCAAAAGCTCTTCCCGAAATACCGTTTGTGGTTAATGTCCCTTTTCCAGCATCTATTGCAATCCTAATGCCCTGTCTATTATCAGAATTAACACTTATAAATCTAACCTTTACAAGTTGCTTTTTCTGAATAGACAAAACTTCCCATTTTATTATCTCTCTTTCAACGTCCCCAAACTCATTGTTATATGTTCTTTTCTTTCCCAGCCAGTCGGGTAATTTTTGACTCATTTTATTCTCCTGTTGGTCTCGGACCTGTATAAAATCTGTGTGGATCTATTTCCGCATGTTTTCATGGCGTAATTATCAATACACCTTTATGTATTCTTCCCAAGTGTCGGGGTATTTTTTCTTTATCAGTCTTTCTACATCAGCAGGAATTGGTTCTGTATAGTAATCAATTCCCTGATTTTTAAATTCCTTTACAATTTCCATTTTTATTTTATACTCTTCTGAATCCAATGGAAAAATCCACCATCGGCGAAGTAAACCAACAGTTTTTAAGGGGATATTTTCATCATAATTGAACGAATAATCATCCGTTACATTTGCCTTTAAGTCAACAATTAAATATCTTGCCATTTCTATATCCTTGACCCTCAAAGCCTCAATAGCTGCAGTCTCTCCATCAACATTCTTTAAATTTATATCTGCATGCCCTTTTTCAACAAGGAGCCTGGCCTTTTCCATGTTAATCTTTTTATCAGGTATATGCATTGACGGAAGCATCATCAGAGGTGTCGTTCCTTCAATGTAAAATTCGTTAACAACGCCATTGGAATCCAGTGGAACGGATTTCAAGGAAATGTCAGGATTCGCTCCGTAGTCAAGCAGAATCCTTACAAAATCAGGGGGAATTTTCCCATAACAGCAGGCCATAAACAACGGAGTTTCTCCACCTTCTGGACATTGTATGTTAGGATCCATTCCGCATTCCAGCAGAGCTTTCATGGATTTTAGTTTTAAGCATCTTACAGACCAGTGCAGGAGTGTGTAATGATTTGAATTGTCCACTGCATACATCTGCTCAGGATTTTTTCTGCATATTTTTTTTATTCTCGAAACATTTTCTGTCTGAACAGCTTTTGCCAATTCCAAGGCATCTGTATTACTAAAATTATCCGTTATGTTACGAGAGAAAAATATTGTCCGTGAACAGCCGGAAAATATGGAAATACACAATATAAAAGAAAGCAAATAAATCTTTTTAATCATCATTCATAACCTACCATTTGTAATGAAAAAATAACAGAATCCATTGAATGCCAATCTACGGCAACGCCAATTTTTGAGTTGCTAATTGCAGGCGGATGGGGTAAGAACGTCAATTTATCAATGGGTTTAGAAAATGGACCAAATATTCCACATAGCATATCAAACACGGCAGGGATTGTAGGGGCGCGAAGCGTTCGCGGCTTGTCCGCGAATGGAGGGGGATTGGGGCCCCCGGAACCCCGGAAAGCCCCTCAAAAAAATGACGAGGGCTTCTTTTGGGGCACAAATGTTTTGCATACAAAAGTGCCGCAAAAGAATTTTTCTAATTTTTTTATGCGTAGATTGGGCGTACGTTGATTACACCTTCTTTTTTGTTAAGGGCTTCCAGTGTAGCTTCGTCCACCTTTCCGTCCACGTCGATAAGGCAGTAGGCAATGTCGTTGCGGTTCTGGTCAACCATTCCGCTGATGTTGAGCTTTGCCTCACCCAATACGGATGTAAACTGGGCAATCATGTTGGGAACGTTTTTGTGGGCAATGCAGAGGCGGGTTCCGTTTGCAGGGATTTCTGAATCCATCTTGCACTTTGGGAAGTTTACGCTGTTCTTGATTGCACCTGTTTCCAAGAAGTCGCGCAACTGCTGAACGGCCATTACAGCGCAGTTGTCTTCTGCTTCTGGAGTTGAAGCTCCAAGGTGAGGCATACAGATTACGTTGTCGTTGTTCAAAAGCTCTTCTGCTGCAAAGTCTGTTACCATGCAGGCAATTTTTCCGCTCTTGATTGCGGCAAGTACGTCTTCGTTGTTTACAAGTCCGCCGCGGGCAATGTTGATGATGCGCACACCATTCTTCATGTTCTTGATTGTGTTTGCGCTGATTGTGCCCTTTGTGTCGGGAGTTTCGGGAACGTGAACCGTGATGTAGTCTGCCTTTGCAAAGAGGGTGTCCATTGTCTCTGCGTGCTTGATTGCGCTGTTAAGCTTCCAAGCGGCGTCTACGGAAAGGAATGGGTCGTAGCCAATTACGTTCATGCCAAATTCAATTCCAAGGTTTGCAACCATTGCACCGATTGCGCCAAGGCCTATAACACCAAGTGTCTTTCCCTTAAGTTCCTGACCGATGAAGTTCTTCTTGCCCTTTTCTGCAAGGCCTGCAATTTCTGCACCCTTACCGGCAAGTGTGTTTGTCCACTTGTTTGCGGCAATAACGGGACGGCTTGCCAAAAGAAGCGAAAGCATTACAAGTTCCTTTACGGCATTTGCGTTTGCACCAGGTGTGTTGAATACAACAACGCCCTTCTGGCCAAGTTCCTTGAATGGAATGTTGTTAACACCGGCACCTGCCCTTGCAATTGCCTTTACGCTTGGGTCAAGTTCCATGGAAAGCATGTCGTGGCTGCGGACAAGAATTGCGTCCGGCTTTACAATTTCGCTTGCAATCTCATAGTCATCACGGGGAAAGTTGTCCAGTCCCTTTGCGCTTATTCTGTCCAATGTCTGAATTTTATACATATAAGTGTCCTCCGAAAATAGATTTTGTTTTCCTATTTGTAAAAGCTCTAAATCCCGGTTACAGAAGCCCTCGAAGCACGGTTGCTGAGGCTCTCGAAGCACGGTTGCTGAAAGCATCAGGCTCGGTTGCTGAGGCTCTCGAAGCACAAGAGCCTAGTTTACGTATAGCGCTTTGACAAACTAGGTAGTTTATCATGCAAATTATTGATTAATGCTTCCTTTTTCTTACGGCTCCATCCGTGAATTTGCCTTTCACGTTCAAAAGCAGTTTCTATACTTTGGCATTCCTCAAAATAAACCAACTCCACAGGCAGTCTTTTTTTTGTATAATTTGCGCCCATACCATTATTATGTTCTTCGATTCTTTGCGTTAGATTTATAGTACTTCCAACATAATAAGAATTATCAGAACATTTTAGTATGTATACAAAAGCCATAAAACCGCCTGCCTTTATATTCATCCGGCCTTTCGAGAGCCTCAGGGACCACCCTTCGAGAGCCTCAGGGACCGAATGAACTACAGCTACTTATTTTCCTTTGCAAACTTCTTCATAAAGTCTACAAGGGCTTTTACTCCGTCGAGGGTCATTGCGTTGTAGATGGAGGCGCGCATTCCGCCAACCAAGCGGTGGCCCTTAAGGTTTACAAGTCCTGCAGCGGCGGCTTCTTTTACGAACTTGTCGTTGATTTCCTTTTCCTTGGCCTTAGAAGCTTCGTCTTCTGCACCAGTTGAATACTTTGTAAGGAAAGGAACGTTCATCAATGAGCGGCTTCCAACCTCTGTAGTTGCGTGGTAGAAGTTGCCCTCGTTGCCGTCCAAGTAATTGTAAAGGTATTCAGCCTTTTCCTTGTTGCGCTTGAGCATTCCCTCTGCACCACCGTTCTTTTCTATCCAGTGGAGCACCTTGTCCAAGACGTAGATTGTGTAGCATGGCGGTGTGTTGTACATGCTGCCGTTGTCTGCGTGTGTCTTGTATGCAAGCATTGTTGGAGTGCCAGCGCGGCAGTTTTCCACTTCCGGGATAAGGTCTTCGCGGATGATTACGAGTGTAACACCAGCCGGAGCAAGGTTTTTCTGTGCACCGGCAAAGAGAAGGCCAAACTTGCTAACATCAAGTGGTTCGCTGAGTACGCAGGAAGAAATGTCTGCTACGAGAGGAATCTTTCCTGTGTCAGGGATGTACTCGTAGTGGGTTCCCATGATTGTGTTGTTAAAGCAGATGTATGCATAGTCGTAGTCGCCGGAAATCTTTTCTACCTTTGGGATGTAAGAGTAGTTCTTGTCCTTGGAGGAAGCGATAACGTCAACTTCAACGCCGAGTTTTTTTGCTTCTGCAGCGGCTTTCTTTGCCCAGACACCGGTTTCGATGTAGGCAGCCTTTCCAGTGTGAATGCCAAGGTTCTGTGCAACCATTGCAAACTGTGTTGAACCTCCGCCCTGTACAAAAAGAACCTTGTAGTTGTCCGGCACCTTCATAAGCTTGCGAATCATGGCTTCTGCATCTTGAATGATTGGCTCATAAGCCTTTGAGCGGTGGCTCATCTCCATAACGGACTGACCTGTTCCGTTATAGTCCAACATCTCGGCGGCACATTCCTTCAACACTTCTTCCGGCAGGCAGCTTGGTCCTGCGCTAAAATTGTACACTCTGCTCATCGCTTTACTCCATTGCATATAGATTTGTCTTTACCGGGCTTCCCCAGTAACCTTAATTGTTTACATCAAAAACACAAACTTGCACTAACCATTCTGCCAGGCGCTCAGGGTTTCCAGGGCGGTCAAAAGCGAAACGTTCTCCACGTTTGTTGAACTTGGAACCGAAAGCACGCAGGGCGTGTAGTTTACAATTCCCTTTATTCCGCAAGCGGCAAGGCGGGCTGCCGTACTCTGCGCCTCCTCCGGGTTAACCGTAAGAATTGCAAATGCAATGCCCTCGCTTTTTATAACGCTCTCCAGCATCGTGGTGGGATGCAGGGGAAAAACCGAACGTAGCACTTCCGTCCTGTTAACGTTGCTGTCAAAACCGGCCACAATCTTGAAGGGCGAACCTTCAATCTCCATGTTGTCCAAAAGAACCTGACCCATACGGCCAAGCCCCACTATGCAGCACTTTTGCAGTTCCTTGGAAATGTTAAAGGCACGGCACAAAGCTTCCTTTAGCTCTTCCGTCTTGTAACCGTTGCTGGCACCGCACTTCACTTCCAAAAGCGAAATGTCCCTGCGCACAACGGCAGCCGACCATCCGGTAAGCTCTTCTATCCTTTGAGAAGTGATTGTTTTTTCTTTTAGGCCCGCAAGAAGCCGCTCCAGTAAAACAAGCCTTCTCTTTGAAGGGCCGGGAATGGTTTTCATTACTTTAACACCCAAGCTGTGAATGTTTTCACAAAAAACTGCCTGCTTTTTTAGCAAGTTTTATGTATTTTACTGATTTGAAAAGTATTTATCCAGTAAAAATTTGCCAAAATTTGCTTTTCCGGGCAAAATTCACAGGAATTTGGCAAAAACCAGGCCGAATTTGCAAATTGCGTGAATTTTATCACAATAAACCCAAGAACTGAGCTGCCATAGAAGGGCTGAACTGCCCCTTGCCGCATTGGGTGAATCTGTCGCCCCTCGCAAGAAACACCAATAAACCTACGCCGCCATGGAGCCCCTTTAGTACCGCGCAGCGGTATGAGCCGAACAGGCGAAGGGCGGTTCTCGCAACGAAGTTTCAAGCGACGGCGGTGGCGCAAAGGCATGAACAGTCGAATTAGCCAAAAAGCAAAATGGTAGAGCAAACAAAAGCGCCGTCTAGAAGACACCGGAAATCAGTTTTGGGCTTCACTACCAGGAAAATCTGTCTGAAAATCCATGCCATAGACCTACCGCAACCCAAAACAAAGGAAATTTTCCGCTCTTTTCCCTTAATTTCCTTGTCAGGCAAAAAAAACTGCATTATCATTTTCTGTATGATAGAAGAAGCGCCAAAATACGAAAACTTTCTGGACCAGGCTATCCCTATCCTGCTTAATCCCAAGTACCAGGATGCAATAAACAGGATAAACCAGGAATACCTCTATTGGGACAAGGTAAAGTACAGGACCCCCGAAGACTTGGATTCAAGAAATTTTTGGGCAGCAGTAAAATATTCCCGCCGCGGCGAACAGATTGCCTTTGCCCCCTACACTTTCCAGCTGGAGCAGACAAACTACATGCAGCAGTTGCTCCACGAATTTGACATGAACTTTGGCGGAACCCTCACCTCCTCCGCCGTAATCTCCGAAAAGAACCGCCAGTATTACCTGCTAAGCTCCATCATGGAAGAAGCCATTGCCTCAAGCCAGATGGAAGGCGCCAACACAACCCGCAAGGTTGCAAAAGAAATGCTGCGCAAACAGGCCAAACCCAAAGACAAAAGCCAGCAGATGATTGTAAACAACTACAACACAATCCGCTACCTTTCCGAGCACCAGAACGAAGACCTTTCCATAGAACTGCTATTGGACATCCACAAAAAAATAACAGAAAAAACGCTGGACAACCCCCAGGACGAAGGCCGCTTTAGAACAGAAGACAATATAATAGTAGCAAACGGAATCACAGGCGAAGTTGCCCACGAACCGCCGCCCTGCACCCTGCTCTACACAATCCTAAAACAAATCTGCGACTTTGCAAACCAAGACAAATTCTTTATACATCCCGTGCTAAAGGCAATAATCATCCACTTTATGATTTCCTTCCTGCACCCCTTCGTAGACGGAAACGGAAGAACCGCCCGCTCTCTCTTCTACTGGTACATGCTAAAAAAAGGCTACTGGATGACGGAATTCCTTTCCATATCACGAATCATCTACAAGAAAAAATCCCAGTACGAAAAGGCCTTCCTCTACACCGAACACGACAACCTGGACCTGGGCTACTTTGTAACATTCAACCTTAGGGTGCTAAAGGAATCCTACGAAGAGCTAAAACTCTACCTTGAACGAAAGTCCAAAGAAGAAAATTCCCTGGTGGAATTAAAAATCCACGGCATAAACGAGCGCCAGGCCCAAATCATCAAGCTCTGCATGCAAAAACCCTCATCGCTCTTCGTATGCAAGGAACTGGTTGTGCGCTTTAACGTAAACGTAAAAACCATCCGCTCAGACCTTGCAGGCCTCGTAGAACTTGGACTTTTGCAGACCATTCCGGTAAACAAAAGGCTGGTCGGCTACACCCGCGCCCCGGACTTTGACGGCATACTTTCAGAACTTAGGGGAAATTAAGGGAAAATTTCTCTACTTCTTATAATTTCTCTTTACCTTGAGCGTGGTCGTCATCTCCAAAGGTTTTTCCAGAATCGTAAGCCGGGTAATCCTCTGGTAAGGCAAAAGTTTGCGGTTTATTTTGTTCACAATCTCCTGAACCTCTGCCTTTACAACGTTGTCGCTCATTTTGTCCTCGCGGGCAACCCCAAGCCGGGCAAAAAGCGAGTCATCTGGATAAACCAAAGCCTCAAGTTCCTCCGACACATCCGAGCCTTCTGCAATGTAGCCCTGAACCGTAATCTGTGAAATCTCAGTTTCCAGCTGGAACATGTCTTCTATCTCTTCCGGGTAGACGTTCTTTCCGCCGGAAGTAACAATCATGTTCTTTACGCGGCCAGAAAGCATAAGGTAGTTTTCCTTGTCCAGCCAGCCAAGATCCCCTGTCTTAAAGAAACCGTCTTCCGTAAACATCTTGGCAGTTTCCTCTGGCATCTGGTAGTAGCCCTGCATGACCATTGGCCCCTTAACCGCAATTTCTCCAATGCCGTCCTTGTTGGGGTTAAGAATCTTCATCTCCATGTGGCCAACAAAATAAGAACCAACGCTCTGAATCTTAAAGTGCTCGATTGGGTTCAGCGTAAGAATTGGGGAAGTTTCCGTAAGACCGTAACCCTGCACAAAATTTATGCCCATGGAATTAAAGAACTTAAAGACGCTCTTTGCAAGCGGGCCACCACCGCATATTGCAATTCGCAGCGAATAGATGTTTGCCTTTTTTAGCACGCTCTTGAACATCTTCTTGCCCGGGTTAACACCAAAGACCTTCTTTATAAGGTAGGAAAGCCCCATAAGAAACTTCATTATTCCGTAGACAAAGGCACCCTTTTCCTTTATCCCCTTGATAATTCCGGCAGCAAGCTTGTTAAAGAGAAGAGGCACGCCCAAAAGCATTGTTATGTGGCCTTCCTTAAGCTCCTTCATCAGACGGCTAACTGCCATGCTCTTTCCAAAGACGCATTCCGCCCCTACGGAAATGGTTTCTATCAAGACGGCAAGCATTGTGTAGGCATGGTGAACCGGCAAAAGGGCATAGAAAACGTCGTCCTTGGTAATAATCATGTTGCGCTGGGCAATAAAGGAATCGCTAACAAGATTCTTGTGGCTAAGCATAACCCCTTTGGGCTTGCCGGTAGTTCCGCTGGTAAAAAGAATGGCTGCGGTATCCTCAAGCTCTGGCAACTGGGATTCCCTTTCAGACCTTACATCCGCAGAAGCAGGGCTCAAATTGTAGGCATACTTTTCCTTGAACTTGGGGCTCAGCGAATACACCTCAAAGTCATTGGCCTTTCCCGCATAATAGTCATACTTTTCCTCATCCACAAAAAGGAACTTGGGCTTTGCGGTCGCCAAAAGATTTTCCTGCTCCTCATTGTGAAGGGCATAATCAAGGGGACAAATTGTAGCACCCGCAAAAAGGGCGGCAAAATAAACCACAGCCCACTCGGGAGAGTTTTTCCCGGTAACGGCAACACGGTCTCCACGCCTTACACCCTTTGCATAAAGCCAGTCTGCAAGGACCTCTATCTTATTCACAACCTGGGTATAGGTAAGCGCATTCCTTGCTCCACCTGGACCTTCAAAATCCGTAAAACAGGCATTATTTGGCACGCGGTCAAGGCTAATCTTAAAAAGCTCGGGCAGCGTAGGCCATTCGCCATTGTAAAGCTTTCCCTTGTAGGGCTTGAGTATCTGGGTCGGGTCATAATTCTTTAGGCTCTTCATGATTTCATCCTGTAATTACAAAAATCTACTATATTAATCTATAAATTCAAGGATAATACCAAATTTTTCACATGTAAAGTTTTTTTTGACCTTAAAAATTTATGCTTAAAAATTTACGCTCACACCGGCATAGACTTTGAATACATCGGAAGAAGTGTCCATGTAGAATTCATCGCTGTGGTCATCCAAGGTAAAGGATATTTTGTCACTCGAAAAGTGAATCCATGAAAATCCTAGGACAGGACTAAAACGGCTGTCAGCAAAAAACTTTACTTGAATATCCGCCTCGCAGCCCAAGCCGTCCCAGTCAAAATAAGAATCTTCCTCAATACCAACGTATGCACAGCCCATAACAGGGGCAAAAGAAAGGTTCAGGCTAATGCCATAATTAAAGTTAAAGGCTGCAGCAGGCCCCATCATAATGCTAAGGTAAGAGTTTGAATCTTCTTTTAAACCACCGCCAAAGTCTACATTCTCCATAAAACCAAAAGAAAATATGTCCGTAAACTTCCACAGGTTGTGGTTTGCAATTCCAAGCGACAAATTATCTGATTTTATGTCTTTCCCATGATCAATAATAACAGTGAAGTAAGAATAGCCCGCATTAACCTGTATATCCCCCGCATACTCTGCTGCATAAAGCGCAGGGGCAACAAAGAAAAGCAAGGCTGCAATGGCAAAAGCAAATACTTTCTTCATATCTATTTAAAGTATATAGTATAAGCATTAAAACCACAAGGCGCAAAATATCCTTGACTAAAGGCGTTTTTTCTGCTATATTTTTTTCACTTTTAATGGGCCATTAGCTCAGTTGGTTAGAGCAGGGGACTCATAATCCCTTGGTCCTAGGTTCAAGTCCTAGACGGCCCATGCTTTAAGGATTTACAATTTTTGGTTGTAAATCCTTTTTTTATGCCCAAACAGTAATTCTTGCGGCAGGTAGGCACTCCAAAAAAACAGAAAAATATAATATAATAGGCCTATGAAGTTTAGGGAATTTTTTGTAAAGCACCACGCTATCCACTACGGCTTTATTTGTCTTATAGCCAACATTCTTGCCGTTGTTTCCACAAATCTGACAAGCTTCCCCATGCCGGACACCACTCCCCTGCGCGAATGGATTGAATTTATGCACAGCCACAGTGTCCTCGTGCTTACCATTGCCATAAGCTGCTACTCGCTGCCCACAATCCTCTGCATATTATACGGCTTAAAAACAATAAAATTCAGGCAGAAGCCAAAGGAATACACGGAAGTTTTAGTCCACATGCCCATTGCATACTCGTTGCGGGGAACCACAGGCTGGATTTCCAATGCCCTCTGCGAAGTTGTTATTCTGCTCTACCTAAAGATTACTGCAAACATGGACATTGCATTCATCCTGATTTCGTCATTTACATCTTACATCTTTCTGACCATCCTTACTTTTACGCTCTCCTTCTTTTCCCTGGAGACGCTGAACAGGAACCTTGTCTTACCAGCACTCTATCCCCAGGGAAACATTTCCAGGGTAAACCGGGCTTCCTTGTCTTCTCTAAAAAACATGTTCCTTTTCTACTTTTTTTCTACAGCGGTATTTCCGACCGCATACCTTGGCATAAGGCTCTTTTTTACCAAAAGATACAACGTAGAGATTCCAAACTACCTTGATTTTGTTTTTACCTTGCTCCTCTTGCTGATTGGTCTGGTCCTTACATTTTTGATAGCTTACTTTTTCCAGAGGCCGCTTAAAAAGCTTACTGAATCCGCCAACGAAATTTCCAAGGGCAACTACGACGTTTCAACGAAAATCTGTTCTAATGACGAAATGGGCATTTTGGGCGACAGCTTTAACGCCATGGCAAAATCGCTAAAGGAAAAGGAGTTTATGCGGGATACATTCGGAAAGATTGTTACTCCTCAGGTTCGCGACTACCTTTTGAGCGGAAACGCTGGCTTAGGCGGAAAGACGCTTGAGATTACGGTTATGTTCTGCGACATACGCGGCTTTACCACCCTTTCTGAGCACATGAGGCCAGAGGAAGTGGTTTCTTTGCTTAACAGCTATTTTACCGGCCTTGAAAAATGCATTGCAAGCCACGGCGGGGTAATCAACAAGTACATTGGCGATGCAGTTATGGCACTTTTTGGGGCACCAGTTCCATCTTCCACCCACGCCACTGATGCTTACCTTGCAGCTTTGGACATGCGAAAGTCCCTTGAGGAGATGAACAAAAGCTTTGTGCAAAAAGGCATGCCGGAGATTCACTTTGGCATAGGCCTGCATTCCGGGCCAGTTTTAGCAGGGAATATTGGGGCTTCCAGCAGGATGGAATACACCGTTATTGGAGACACGGTAAACACCGCAAGCAGAATTGAAGGCTTGTGCAAGACTTACAAGACGGACCTGCTTATTTCCGACACCACGGCAAACCTTTCCGGCGAGGAACTGACCTTTGTTGACGAGTCCGAAATTCGTGGCAGGACCGGGAAAGTTAAGCTCTACACCAAATAGAAAAAGCAAATAATTTTTGAATATACCCAATACTGTGTTATAATCTATTTTATGGAAACAACTACAGAACACAAATGCCCTGCGTGCGGAGCCCCTCTGCACTTTGATCCCAACTCCCAGCTTTTGGTCTGTGACTACTGCGGAAACAAATTTACTATTGCGCAAGTTGAAGCTGCGGAAGCCGATCAATCTGCGAAAGCTGATCAATCTGCGGAAGCAAAAGAGGCAGCGGAAACACAAGAAGCAAAACCTTCCGAAATTGCCTTTGACTGGGGAGACTACAAGGCAAATCTTTCCGGCGAAAAACTTGAAGGAACAAAGATATTCGAATGCAAGTCGTGCGGTGCATCCATAGAAACTGACGCTACCACCATGGCATTGACCTGCCCCTACTGCCACAACAACACCGTCTTGAACGAAGTTGCAACAGGCGGCCTAAAACCAAACAAGATAATCCCCTTCAAATTCACCAAAGACAAGCTGCCGGGCATATTGCGCTCATTCTACTGGCAAAAGAAGCTTCTTCCACGCAACTTCTTTACCGCAAACAAAGTCGGAGAACCTATCGGGGTATATGTTCCCTTCTGGCTCTTTGACACAAAGCTTTCCGGCGACGCAGTATTTTCCGCAAAAAAAACGAGAAGCTACACAAAGGGTGACTACCGCTACCACGAAACAAAGCATTATGACGTAAACAGGTCGGGCAGTCTAAGCTTTAAGCAGGTCCCTGTAGACGCAAGCAAAAAAATGGACAACGAGCTTATGGATTCCCTAGAACCGTTCAACTATTCGGAACTTGTGGACTTTGACAACCGCTACCTTGCAGGATATTGCGCAGACCGCTTTGACCGCTCACCGGACGAAGAGCTTCCCCGCGCAAAAGACAGAATGGCAAGGACAGCGGAAAAGCATTTCTCCAAGACAATTTCCGGCTATTCAGACGTAAAGATTAAAAACTGCAATTACACCACGGAAAACCCCAGCGTAATATATGCAATGGTTCCAGCCTACATCTTTGAATGCAACTACGAAGGAAAAAAATACCAGTATGCGGTAAACGGGCAGACAGGAAAGATTGTTGGCGAGCTTCCAATCGACAAGAAAAAAGCAAAGTTCTGGTACTGGTTCATGTTCCTTATGACTGGAGGACTAACAGCCTTTGTCATGCTTTTGCTTCAGATTATTTTCTAAGGGGTAAGGTAACAAAGATGAAAGAAAGAAATAGACTTTTACGCAGCATAACACTTTTGCTTTTGACCGCACTGTTGGCGGCAGTCCCTTCCGCAAGCATATACGCGGAGGGTGCAAGCGAATCTGGCGGGAGTGAATCTGGTGGCAACGAAAGTGACAGCACGAAAGGAAGCCCCAAGCAGATGTACAAAACAGGCATCTACCGGCTCAACGACTTTGGCGAAATTTTTGAAGAAGAAGAAAAAGACCGGCTCAACGCCCTCTTAAAGGAAGAAATGTCCAACTGCCACATGGACTTTCCAATTGCGGTAAAAAGAAAAGGAACTGCGACGGCAGAAGAATATTCAGACACCTTTTACGAACACAACGGCTTTGGCTGGGGAGACGGAAAAGACGGCGTAATGCTCATTGCCTATACCGACAGCCAGGAAGTCTTTGCAAAGGGCTACGGATTTGGCCACTGGTTCCTCTCGGAGGAATTCAAGCAGACAGTTACCACCAGACTTTCGCAGATGCGCAGCGAGGAAAAATCCTGGTCGCAGATAATCACTGCCTATGCAGAACTCCTAAAAGCCCGCCAGCAGGAAATAAAGGAATCCGGCAAACCCGCATGGTACCCCAAGGACCTGGAAAACTTTAAAGACTTCCACGATGCAGATGCCCCCCGCTTGGTAGACCTTGCAGACATCTTTACTAAGGAAGAAGAAGAGCAGATGCTTTCCATAATACAGGCAATCCAGAAAGACTCCGGCAAAGACATAGTTGTTTATACGGACGTTACCACATACGGACTTTCTCGCAGAACCTTTGCGGCTGACATAAATGAACTGGCCGGCTACGGATTCGGCGACAACTTTTCGGGAACGGTACTTTTTATCTGCATGGAACAAGGCAACCGCGGCTGGTGGACGGATGCAACCGGCGAATGTGAAGAAATCTATTCTGAATACGTAATAAACTACCTGGATGATGCCCTTGAACCCTACATGGTCGGGGGAAAGTACGGCGAAGGAGTCATAGACTACCTAAAGAACGTAAAAAACCTCTACAGGGTTCCTGAATGGTACCCCGCAGACAAGGCCGCATTCCAGCCCTTCCACAACGAAAGCGCAAGCCGCATTGCAGACTACGCAAACATCTTTAGCGAAGAAGAAAAAGAAAAAATCCAGGACTTAATAAAGCGCATCCAAGACGAATACGGCATGGACGTTGCAATCTATACCGACGAAACAAGCTACTGGAAAGACAGGGACACTATTGCGGAAGAATTCTTCAAATACAATGGCTACGGATTCGGCGACGACTATACAGGCACTGTGTTTTTTATATGTACAGAAAACGGCAACCAGGGATTTGGCCTTTACGCGGAGGGAAAATGCAAGCCCATCTATTCAGACTACGAAGTAAACAGGCTGGCCAACGGCCTCAGGTACTTCTTTAAACCAGGAAGCTACATTGATGCAGCACTTGACTATTTGTACAGGGCCTACGACCTTTACAAAGTCCCCGACTGGTACCCAAGCGACGAGGCAAACTTTGTGCGCTTTAAGGCCCAGAACAAAACATACGTGATTGACCAGGCGGAACTATTCAGCAAGGAAGAAAAAGAGCGGCTCGAGAAAAAGGCTCTTGCTCTTTCTACAAAGTTTGGCTCAGACGTTCTAATTGTTACCGCAGAAAGTGCGATCCGCGGCGGATCGGCAGGAAGCTACGCAAAAGACTACTACCGCTACAATGGCTACGGACAGGGGGATGCAAACGACGCTCTAATCTTCTGCATAATCAGCGACGACTACGGCAAGCGCTGGGCCTTTGTACCCGGAGATGCCCAAAGAAAATGCTACAGCGAAAAAAACACGGACCACATGGATGAATACATAGGGGACGCAATGGAAAAGAATGACTGCTACAAAGCCGCCTCCAGATTCTTGACCGATGCGGGCCTAATGTACAAGCTGGGCTTTACCCTTCCCAAGCTGGGATTCTTCTGGCCAATTCTACTGGGCTTAATTTTGGCACTTATTGTTGCCGGCAAATACCGCAAAAGACTTTACCGTGGAATGGTAACAATCCAAAAAGCCATAGACGCTGAACCCTATTACGAACCAAACAGCTTTGTGCTTACCGATTCATCCGATGTGCTTATAAATACTACGGAAACAAGGGAAAGAATCATATCGAACAGCACAAGAAGTGGCGGTGGCGGCGGACGCTCTTCTTATTCTTCTGGCTACCATTCTTCAAGGGGCAGCAGCGGAAGAAGCCATTCCGGCGGCGGAAGAAGCTTTTAATTTCTAATATTTTTCCTATGCTAAAAAGACTGGAAATCAATTTTGTGTGCAGCGGAAGGCAAATCGGCTGAAAACCCGCATTGGAGCGGAACGAGCGTAGCGAGTTTAATTTCCTATTCCGCGACACCGCGGGTTTATCAGACGGATTTGCCTGGGAGCGAAACACAAAATTGATTTCCGTGCATCGCCTACGTCCGGGGTTCCGGCTCCCGCCTCCATTGCTCCACTTCGTTCCGCAACCCGCCTACGGCGGGCCCCTCCCATCGCTACCGCGGTATTTTAGAAAAGCCTTGCTTGTTGGCAGGACAGCATGACGGTTTTCAGACAGCAGGCGTTGCGGGCGGCGTTTGAGCCCGCAGAGAGGGTAGCGACCAACGAAGTGGGCGCGCAGGGGGAGACTTCCCCCTCCTAGATGCAAAACTTTACTTGTCCACGAACTCCAGGCGTACGTTTGTGATGTGGATTGCGGCTGTTGAACCTTGAGCGCCGCAGTTGAATTCAATGCGGGCGTTTGCGTCGGATTCATCGGTCATGGTAAATTCCCAGGAATAGTGCTTTTTCTTTTTGCCCAGAGAAACTTTTGTGTCCTTAAAGTAGCGTACCCAGTTGCGGTCGGGGCCAGAAATTGCGACTATCATTTTGCGGGACTTGTCTGCGTATGCGTCAAAGGAAATTCTGTACTTTCTGCCATTTTCCATGGGGAGGGCTGGCTGCACTACCTGTACAGAATATTCCACAGAACCGTCCTTGGTCGGTATTATGTCCAGCTTGTTGCCGTCTACATTAATACTTCCGTCTCCACCTTGTGCCTTAAGGAATTCCCATGCACCGCTTCCGCTTCTTGCAATGTTTCCAATGCAATCTACAACGGTTTTTACAGGTGCTTTTTCCGGTCTTTTTACGTTTTCGTCATAGGAAGGCTTCTGGTAGATTTTTACGTAGTCCACCACCATCTGGGCATTTTCGCCAAACTTTGTGCTTTTGTCCGGGTTTCCTGGCCAGTCACCACCAACTGCAACATTAAAGATTATGTAGAAGGGCTGGTTATAGGGTGCCGGGTAAGGGTATGATTCTTCTTTTGCACCGCGCCTCTTTGTAAACCAGTCTTTTGCGGTCTGATAGTTCACTCCGTCGCAATAAAAGCGGATTTCTCCGGGTTCCCATTCAACGGCAAAGACATGGAATTCTTTTGAAAAGTCAACTTTGCCAGGCGTGTAGGCTTTCTGAACCTGGGTATGCGGTTCTCCAAAGTGGAGGGTTCCGTAAAGGGTGTCGGTCTTGTTTCCCAAAACTTCCATGATGTCTATTTCGCCGCACTTGGGCCACTGACCGTAGCGGCCTTCGTTCTGGGGCATCATCCAGAAGGCTGGAAGGAATCCCTTTCCGCTTGGAACTTTTAGGCGGGCTTCTATTCTTCCGTAGGTGGGGATGTGCTTTCCGTATGTGTTTATGCGGCCGGATGTATAGGAAACATTTCCGTTTTTGTCCTCTTTTCTTACCGGCTGAATCACAAGGTAGCCGTCCTTTAGGTAGGTGTTTTCTTCCGAGGTTACGTAGGCCTGAAGCTCGCTGTTAACCCAACCCGGCTTATGTGTTTCGTAGTTCCAGTCGTCCTTGTTCAGTTTGCTGCCGTTAAAGTCGTCTTTCCAGATTAAATCCGCTTCCGTGTATTTGGAAGGCGTGTTCTGGGCAAAAAGAAGCCCTGACGACAAAACCACCGCAAATACCGCTACCAAAGTCTGTCTTTTCCTAAAAACCATACGAACCTCCGTCATTATAACAAGTATATTATGGAACAAATTACACAAAGCATTGTCAAAATCATGTCATTATTATCAATATATTGCACAAATTTTTATGCTTTCTTGACTTTTCACGCTTATAGTTATAAATTAATCTAATCTGAAAAAAACCGCAATACAGGAGACAGCTTATGGCACGCGAAAAAAGGGAGCTTGACAGATTTGAAAAAAATCCAAGAAGAGATATTGCAATCCTGACAAAACTAATGTCCGCCATCACAGCAGCAATCGTACTTAGCGTTACTGGGGTTGCTATTCTTTCGCTGAATATTTTTTCCGAAGGTGTAAGGGAATCAACCGACAACGACCTTATGAAATTTTCACAGGGTCTGGATATGACATTCAAGGACTGGCGTAACACCCTGGAGGCAGATGTTACCATGCTTTCAAGCCGCTCTGATGCCGTAAGCAATGTTGCCGCAAAAGACATGCACAGCCTTAATACAGTCATTGGCTGGGCAAACGGAACCCTAAACGTTGACCTTCTTGCCTTTACCGACGAAAGCGGTAAGGTCATTTCCGGCTACGGAACAAAAAACGGCGAAAACCTAAAGGCCGTAAGCTCCGTAAGCTCCGCTTTGCGTGGTATTGCAGGCTACTCCTATGATGACCTTGGAACCATAGGCTACTCCATGGTTGCAACCGCACCAATCCGCTCCAGGGGCAAACTTGTAGGCTGCGTGGTTGCCGCCTATTCACTCGTAAACGGAAGAGTAACGGAACAGGTGGAAAAGTCCTACGGGGCAGCATGCACAATATTCCAGGGATCAAAAAGGGTTTGCACAACGCTGGGCCAAAAATACATCGGAACTTCTCTTGACAACCAGCAAATAATTGATGCAGTCCTTCGCGACGGAAACGAATACCACGGAACAAACACTATCGACGGCAACAAATACATGTCGGTCTATTTCCCCCTTGAATCAAGCAACGGCGTAATTTCAGGAATGGCATTCGTAGCCCGCAGCATGGGCATCGTAAATTCAATCCGCAACCATACGATGTTTTACGTAGTCCCAGGTGCTATTTTCTTCGTACTCATCTTCGGCTTCTTCTGCTTCAGGTTCATCAACTGGCTTATGATCCGCATCGCAAACGTAACCAACTTCCTCAAAGAACTGGAAACAGGGGATGCAGACCTTACCAAGCGCTGCAAGCTCTTCCTCCGCGACGAAATCGGCGACCTCATAATCCACTTTGACCTCTTTCTGGACAAGCTCCAGGAAATCATGGGAGAAATAAAGGGAACCAAGACAGAACTTGGCGAATCAGGCTCAAAGCTTTCCCTCTCCACACAGGACACCGCAAGCGCAATTACGGAAATCATTGCAAACATAGAAAGCATCCACAACCAGATTACTTCTCAGACGGAAACGGTAACAAAAGCCGCTGGTGCAGTTCAGGAAATCTCCAGGAACATCACTAACCTTGACGGCCTTGTAGACAACCAGAGTGCAGGCGTTACCCAGGCTTCTGCCGCTGTAAAGGAAATGATTGGAAACATTTCTTCGGTTACAAAATCCGTTGACAAGATGGCAGACTCCTTCGGTGCACTGCACAAGAACGTAAACGTCGGCTTTACAAAGCAGCAGAATGTAAACGAGCGCATCCAGCAGATAGAAGTCCAGTCCCAGATGCTGGAGGAAGCAAACAAGGCAATATCTAGCATCGCTTCCCAGACGAACCTGCTTGCCATGAACGCCGCAATCGAAGCTGCCCACGCCGGCGAGGCAGGACGCGGCTTCTCCGTAGTTGCAGACGAAATCCGAAAGCTTTCTGAAACCTCTTCTTCCCAGTCACGCTCAATCAGGGAACAGCTTTCAAACATACAGTCTTCCATCAAGGAAGTTGCATCCTTCTCCTCAGAAGCAAGCCAGGCATTCAACTCCGTCTCCGAACACATTCATGAAACGGATAGCCTCGTAATGAACATCAAGTCCGCCATGGAAGAACAGAATGAAGGCTCCAAGCAAATCAGCGGCGCCCTCAAGAATATGAACGAAAGTACGCAGATGGTACAGGATGCCTCAAAGGAAATGAGCATGCGCAACGAAATCATCATGCAGGAGATGCAGTCCCTCCAGAATTCAACGCAAAACATGCAGACCGGAATGGATGAAATGGCCAACGGTGCACGCAAGATAAATTCAACAGGTGGCTCGCTGGAAGGAATTTCAACCGATGTTCAAAGTGCAATCAGCAAGATTGGAAGCCAGATTGATTTGTTTAAGACAGAATAAGGGGTTTAGTATGAAGAAAATAAATATTTTTACTGCAATAGCTTTGGGCATCGTCTTATTTGCATCCTGCACCCAAAAAGAGCGCGCATCTATAAAGAAGCACCCGGTAACGCTCCGTCTTTCCGAAAACCACGTTTCTGGCTACCCCACATCCCTGGCAGACGAGGAATTTGCCCGCCTTGTCAAAGAAAGGACGGAAGGCCGTATTAAGATAGAAGTCCGCGAGGGTGGTGCCCTGGCACAGAATGAAGGCGATGCAATTGAAGGCCTAAAAAGCGGTGACCTTGCATTTACCCGCGTATCCGCTTCATCAGTTGCGGCATTTGTCTCACAGATAAATGCAATTCAGTTCCCCTACCTGTACAGGAATTCAGAACACATGTGGAAGGTTTTGAACGGAGACATAGGTCAGAAAATTCTTGCAGGAATCGAAACATCCGGCTCTGGGCTTGTGGGCCTTTGCTACTACGATGCGGGTTCCAGGAATTTCTATGTCACGCGCCCCATACATTCAGTTGCAGACATGGAAGGCCTGCGCATACGCGTTATGAACAGCCAGATTATGCTTGACATGTGCGAGGCTCTTGGCGCCAAGGGCGTTACCGGACTTACCATGACGGAAATCCGCGGTGCCATTGAGCGTGATCAGATTGACGGTGCCGAAAACAACTTCCCAAGCTACCAGAGCAACGGCGACTACAGCATTGCACCTTACTTCGTTAAGGACCAGCACACCAGGGTTCCCGAAATTCTAATTGCTTCAAAAAAGGTCCTTGACCGGCTGGATGCTGCCGACGTGGAAATCATCAAGCAGGTTGCAAAGGAAACCCAGGATTACGAAATCCAGAAGTGGAAGGAACGCGAGCAGCTTTCAGAAAAAATATCGCGCGAAAACGGCTGCCAAGTCATAGAATTGACCAACCAGGCCTATGCTGAATTCCAAAAGGCAATGGAACCGGTCTACAAAAAGCACGGCGGCAAATACATGGACATAATCGAAGCAATCCGTGCGGTAAATTAACGCTCATAAAACTGCAATTCGCTTGCTAGCATTGTGCAAATCGTGCTATAATTAAAATATTATGGGAAAGGTTTTTGTTTTTGTGAACCAAAAGGGCGGCGTTGGCAAGACTACATCCGCTATAAATTTAGGCGCATATATAGCTTTGACAGGCAAAAAAGTTCTGCTTGTGGATTTTGACAGCCAGGGCAACATGTCCAGCGGCGTGGGGGTAAGCAAAGACAAGCCCACCATCTACGAAGTAATCATCGGCATGGTAGAGCCGGACAACCCTATCGCAGCCACAACAGAATCAGCAATAAAGCATTCAAAGATAGAAAATCTGGATGTTATAAGCGCATCCATAAACCTTTCCGGTGCCTCCATAGAGCTTGTTAGCGTGGAAAACTGCGACTTTCTCTTAAAGAAGGCCCTGGAATCTGTCCGCGACAAATACGACTACATACTTATTGACTGCCCTCCGTCCCTTGGCATACTTACGATGAACGGTTTGGCGGCGGCAGATGCAGTGCTTGTTCCCATGCAGTGCGAATATTTTGCCCTGGAAGGAATTACCCTTCTTTTGCAGACCGTTAAGAAAGTTCAGCAGGGTATAAACAAAAACCTTATTCTTGGCGGCATTTTCTTTACCATGTACGACAGCCGCACACGCCTTGCCCAGGATGTTGTTATGCAGGTAAAGAGCTACTTTAAGGACGTTGTCTACAATACCATTATTCCCCGCAACATCCGCCTCTCGGAAGCACCATCACACGGAGAGCCTATCTGTCTTTACGATCCAAATTGCGTAGGTGCAAAGAGCTACGAAAAGCTTGCGGAAGAGGTGGTTCACCGTGGCTAAAAGACATGCGCTCGGAAGGGGACTCGAGGCCTTGATGGACACAGGCCTTTCAGAAAGCAGCCCCACAGAAAGTTCCTCCACAGAAACCCCTATTGCAGAATACACGACAGCAAAAGTTCCGGCAGCCCAAGTTCCAAAGGCAGAAGCCGCAACAGCAAATCTTCCAGCAGGCATTAGCGTAGACGAAAACGGAACCCTGTGGGTAGACCCGGCACTCTTAAAGCCAAACCCAAGGCAGCCCCGCAAATACTTTGACGAAGAAAAGCTTGCCGAACTTACCGAATCAATAAAAAAAGAAGGCATTGTAGAAACAATCGTCATACAGGATTCTGGTGACGGTTCCTTTGAAATTATTGCAGGTGAACGCCGCACAAGGGCAGCAAGGGCCGCAGGACTTGAAAAAGTTCCGGTTCAGCTAAAAAAATATACAAACAGCCAAAAACTACGAGTTGCACTTATAGAAAACATTCACAGAAGCGACCTTAACCCTGTGGAAGAAGCCCAGGCCTATGCAGAAATAATGCAGACTGACGGTCTTACCCAAGACCAGGTTGCAGAAAGCGTCGGCAAAAAACGCTCAACGGTTGCAAACAGCCTTCGCCTCTTAAAGCTTCCAAACGACATGCTAAACGCACTTGCAGCAGGCTCCATTTCTCCCGGACACGCAAGGGCACTTCTTAGCGTATTGAACCCCGCAGACCAGAAGCTTCTATTTGACCGCATAACAAAGCAGGGGCTTAGCGTACGCCAGTGTGAGCAGCAGGCAACGGATCTGAACGGTGGCAAACGCGCTTCCAAATCAATACAGGCTCCAAAGGTGGCAGAAGACACCCGAGACCCCAACTACATCGCAATCGAGCAGAAATTCCGCGACATGCTGGGAACAAAGGTTCAGATGAAGGGCAGCTTCGACAAGGGCTCCATCACGATTGAATACTACAACCAGGCAGATCTTGACCGCATTTACAACGTGATTGTAAAAAAGTAAGCATAAAATATCTGTTTTTTTTTGGACCCGCTTTTGTTCGCAAACCCGCTTTCCAGGACTACGCTTTCGCTCCGGCCCGCCTGTGGCGGTCTGGCTGCGCCATCCTTCCAATCGGGGGTAGGGTTTATTATGGAAAGAAATGTTCTTTTTGCAAAGCAGTCATTTGCGCAAAGAATTGGGCGTAACCCCATAAGCCTTGCGGAAAGCCTTGCTAAAATAGGAATCATTTGCAAAGCCGCACTTTAGCGCAACCTCTTTTGCAGTAAGGGAAGTTTCTTCCATCATAAGTTTTGCCATGTAAAGGCGGAATTCGGCAAGATAGCTCCACAAAAGAATTCCCATCTCTTTTTCAAAGACCCGGGTAAGATAGTCGGGAGAAACCCCGCAGTAAGCGCTTATGTCTTCCCGGGAAATCTGCTGTCCAAAGCTCTTGTTAATAAAAAAAACCGCACGCTTTACAAGCTTACCTGTCCGTGGCGGCAAGATGGCATCCTTTTTTTCCAGAATGCATCTTATGCGCTGCAAGAAAGGCTTTCCCAGGGCAATGGCGGTATTGCAAAGAATGGTGCGCGGAAAATCTGCAACAAGGCTCTCATTTCCAAAACCGTTAAAACTGTCGCTTATAACCATTATTGGCACATTCCTAAGCTTTTCGTAGCGCCTTACAGCCTTAACGTCAAGGTCTTCCAAAGAGTCAAAAACCAGCATGTCGGGAATAAAATTGAACAAAATGCTGTCCAGAATCCTAACGGAAGAAATAACCTCCGTATCGTAATCTCGAGAAAGGCATACGAGCATCTTCTGGTCAGTCCCAACAAAAAGTATTTTCTTTTTTCCGTACATCAGCTATTCCGTACACCGGCTACCCTGCGCACCGCAAAAAATGAACCGCAAAACGCAACCGCAAAACAAACCACGCATCAGCACACCGGCATTCCCCGGCCCGCAAGGCACCCACCGCAAAACACGCATCGCAAAACAAACCGCACATCAGCACCAGGGAACGCAGCCAAACTGAGTGTCCGCAAAAGAAAGGAATTCCTTTATGCAAGAGTCTGCCTCTTTGTTCAGTTCAGAAAGCCTTACAGCTTTTGCAGGAGAAGAAGAAGTCCCATTTCCAAGCTTAACAAGCGGGTTAACATAACGCTTCTTTACGGAAACAGAAACGCAATAACTGTCCGGAAGCGGTTCCTGCGTATGCTGAACAACCTTCATGTTGCGGAAAGTGTGGTAAAGCCTGGTAAAAGACTCGTCAACATTATCCTTTGCAAGCGCATCAAACTTTTCCACAAGGGCCTTTTCGCTAATCGTAAAAAGCTGCTCTTCCGCAATCAGCTTGCATTCAAGTGCCCGCGAAACAATATCCGCCAAAAGCTGCATGGAAACCTTGTCTTCGTTGTGCTGCAAAATCATGCTCACTTCTATAAATTTGCGCATATAGTCAAAAGCCGCCTGCTGGTCCAAAAAGCCAAGCTCCGGAAGCCCGTCGGCATTCTCCAGAACCGCAACCTGGGAATAAAGCCTTTCAATCTCGTCCATGTTCCAAACTGCATCCAGCGAACATCCGCTGGGGAACATGTACTCCAGTCTGTCCGCGCTAAGGCCCGGAATATTGTTGTCTGCAATTGGATAGCGGTGGTAGTCGTCAATCTCGTACTTGTAGATTCCGTGGCTAAACAGAAGCTCGCTAAGTTCCAAATCCTCGTTAATCATCTTCTGGTTGTTAAGCTCGGTACTCTCCTGGGTAAGCGTATCTCCGTTCCTAAAATCAATCACATGGCTAAAGGCCGGGGTAGAAACATCATGAAAAAGCCCCGCAAGGGTCTGTTTTTTGTCGTGGGTAAAATTCCAAACTATAAGGGCAGTCCCAACCGAATGTTCCAGGCGGGAATAATAAAAGCGGTTTTTAAAAAGAGGCGTCCAATCGGTTCCGCACAAAAGCGTAACGCCATCCAAGCGTTGCAAAATGGGAAGCCTTAAATACTCATCCAAAAAATCAGGATAATCGGCGCACAGAATTTTATGGTAGCGCGCAGAATTAAAATCAGTAGAAATCCCCGTGTGTTTTAAAAAGCCCATCGCCAACCCCCTTATACTGCAATTCTATTTTTTTAATGCAAAATAAGCAAGTAGACAGGAAATTTGCCTTAAAAAAATCGTAACCTTGAAAAACATGCAGAAATGTTATATTCTCTCATAACTAAAATTTTAGGAGCAGAGCATGCAGATATTCAAAAGATGCATAAAAGTTGCGGCAGTCCTTATCTTTGCCGCAGCCATCCTTTCTTGTTCAAAAAAAGATGGTAGCCAGAATTCATCAGGCAGCGGAACAGATCAAGAAACAGAAAACCAGGAGTCTTCCTCAGAAGAAGGGGACGGAGACGAAGAAGGCGGAGAACTTTATACCGAAGACACTTTTGAAAGTGTTTCAGAAGACGGAACAGCCACTTCCAGCAGCGGACAAAGCCCAGCAGCCCCAATTGTTGCAGAGGAATACAATACCGCAGGAATGATTCCAGTCGTAATGGTATGGACACCAGAATCCGGTGTTTACGAAGAAAACAAGAACGGCAGAATGGACTGGAAAGCCTCGGCAGCAGCAGGAACTGTCCTTTACGCTTTCAAGAATGCAAGCGGTGAGCCTGAAGAAAAAGAGGCAATCCGCACATACGACGGTCAAAAGCGCACATGGATTCATGTAGTGTTCAACAACCAGGAAAACAGGTGGGTTCAGAAGGACCTTGTTGCAGTACGCGGCACACCGGTAATCATCAGCGGAAGCGGAGATGCCCTTGCCTATGACCAACCTTCCATAGAAAACATCCGCGACGACGGCATCTACTACCCCCAGGATCAGATCGTTGCAAGAATCGGTTCAGAAACAGACGGATTCTATCAGGTTTACGGAAAGACGAGCGCAGGCTGGCTTCAGAAGTTCTACATTGAATCAGACTGCATCAAGTCCAACAGCTCAGAAATTGCCTGCGAAATGCTCCTTGGCCGTGCAGAAAACACTGCAAATGCAACCGTAAAGAAAGACCTCGTTGCAATCGCAAGGTCTGTAGGCAACAGCGGAAGCCTCTCATCTTCAACAGACTACAGGCTTTCTCAGATGGTAAACGCAACCAGCGACAAGGGAGACATTTCCGTTTCCACAGACAAAATAACCCAGATGGGCAACTGGTACGTAGCCTACGTAAACACAGGCGACGGTTCAAAAATATCCCTCCGCTTGCAGCCAACAACAGCTTCTGCAGTAAAGACAAAGTTGGACGACAAAACTCCTGTCTACTACCGCATGTCAGTTCCAGAGACAGGCACTGTTGCAGGCCAGAAAGGAAAGTGGCTCTACGTTACCACAGGAAAACCGGGAGAAGACACACCTTCCGCCCTTGAAAACGGCAACAAACTGGACATTTCCCCAACACGCTTTTCATCACACTCATACTTTGACTACACAAACGCTGTAGAAGGCTGGGCATTCAGCGCATGGATAAAAGACGGTGTCCTTGAACCAGCCCCAAGCTCAGGAACCCCAGACTTTGGAATAGAAGAATAAAAGACGGAGAACCAGTTATGAAAAAGACAATAAGAAATTTTATAATAGCTTTTGTTATGGCAGCATCAGGGGCAAACCTGTTTGCGGCAACAGCCTATATGCTCATGGCAAACGGACTTCTCTACGAAGAAAAAGACGGTAAGATGGCACAGGCCGCAAAGCTTTCCACTGGCACCTCTCTTGAAACTCTTGGCGGAGAAGAAAAAGACGGCAAAGTTCAGGTAAGCTATCAGGGCAAAAAGCTCTGGGCAAACAAGAACCAAATCTCTTCCATCCCGGACGGAGCAATGGCCATCATCGTAGAAGATGCAACCGTATTCGACGGACTTGACCTTGTAAACTGCGGAAAGTCAGTTCTCAAGACCGGCGCTCTCGTACTTTCTTGCGGAACTTCAAAGAAGGAACTCGCAACGCTTACAAAAATCCAGTACTACAACTACTCCATAAAGAGCGTAACAACCGGCTACATCCTCGAAGGCAAGTCTTCCACAGACAAGGCTATGCGTCAGGCAATGACGGTATTTGCAAAAATTAAGAAGGCAAAGACAAAAAAAGCCCAGGAAGCAAGCTTTAACAACCTTAAGAAGCTCCAGGAAAAATCCACAGAAGACATTTCTGCCATAGTAAAGGCCGCGGATGAATACCTGCACGGCGTAGACCTGGAAGAAGGCGGCTTCTACGATTTCTCTTCAACGCTCAGAATGGCAATCTTTGCAGACTCCAGCTCCACAATCAACATGAGGAGCAAGCCTGGAACAAGCGCAGACAATTCCGTAACAGCAAAAGTTGAAGGTCTTGGCAGCGGAAGCAACTACCAGGTTCTTCTTGCCCAGAAGCGCACAAAGCACACCCAGACAATCAACGGCATAACAGACTACTGGTACTACGGCAGGGTCGAAGGCGAAGACAAAGAAGGCTGGATCTTCGGAGCCTACCTCCACCTCTTTGACTTCTAACATTTGCAACATTATATTTTACTAAAAAAACACGGACTTGCTCGGCGGGACGTAGGAAAAAAGCAAGGAGGGACCCTTTAGGGAGGATTCCTTGATTTTTTCCGTTACTGGGACCCGCCGAACAAGTCCGTATTTTTTTGCATAAGTATTTTGCCCTTAACTAATTTTGCAAAATGCGCTATAATCTCTCAAATATTTTCTATAAACAAGGGAATCATATATGAAACTTAACTGTGGAATCGTCGGGCTTCCTAATGTTGGAAAGTCCACTCTCTTTTGCGCTCTCACAAAGGCACCTGCCGCCGCAGAAAACTATCCTTTCTGTACAATAGACCCAAATGTTGGCGTTGTTGACCTTCCTGATGAACGCCTTGATTTTATGGCAAGCGTTTTCCAGCCCAAAAAGAAAATTCCTGCTGCCGTAGACTTTGTAGACATTGCAGGACTCATAAAGGGGGCTAGCAAGGGAGAAGGCCTTGGCAACCAGTTCCTTGCAAACATACGCGAGACAACCGTTATAGCCCACGTTGTACGCTGCTTTGACAACCCGGACATTCAGCACGTACGCGAAGACGCAAAGACAGATGCCCCTATCGACCCGGAAAGCGACATCCTTACCATAGACTTTGAGCTTGCACAGGCAGACTTGGACACAATCACCAAGAGACAGGAAAAAATCACAAAGCAGATCCGTGCTATGGGCAAAGAAGAAGAAAAAAAACTTGCCCCTTACATGAGCGCCGTAGAAAAGATTAAGCCCCTGCTCCAGGACGGCAAGTGTGCCCGTATGGCAGACCTTACGGATGATGAGCGCGAGGCAATCTACGACCTTCACCTGCTTACGATTAAGCCGCAGATTTTTGTCTGTAACATAGACGAATCTACGATTGAATCCGGCACAAACAAATACGTAGAAGCCGTAAAGAAAATTGCCGCAGAAGAAAAATCCGAAGTGGTTGTTATTTGCGGAAAATTCGAAGCTGACCTTTCAGAGATTACCGATGAAGCAGAACGCAAAGAATTCATGGAATCCGTTGGACTTAAAGAAAGCGGACTTACAGTTCTTGCCCGCCAGGTTTACCACTTGATGGGTCTCCGCACCTTCTTTACAGGAGGAGCAGACGAATGCCGCGCATGGACAATTCACGCCGGAGACAAGGCGCCACAGGCAGCAGGAGTCATCCACACCGACTTTGAAAAAGGATTCATCAAGGCAGAAGCCTACACCGTGGACGATTTGCGCCAGTACGGCAGCGAAGAAAAAATCAAGGAAGCCGGAAAATACCGCACGGAAGGAAAAGAATACGTCGTACAGGATGGGGACGTGTTATTCTTTAAGTTTAACGTAACAAAATAAATGCTCATCAATATTTGAGACTTTTACATTTATTTTCTTGGCTGTGGGTAAATCGGTACGCACTTGCTACCGGCTTACCTTCAAGCTTAACGTAACAAAATGAATGCCTGATTGCTGCAGAATAGTAGACAAAAAGAAAGGAGTGTCTAAATTTAAAAAAGATTCAGATTAAATTTATGGCACATCACGAATAACTCCGCACACAAATAAAACTTGCGAACTGCCAGTTTTAGGTTTATAATATACACGTCCGCTTACATAAAAACCAATATTAAAATTCCACTTACACATTTAAGGAGCGTGTTTTAACCATGGAAAAAAAAGAACTTGGCAATTTTATTGCAAATGGGAATGCAGTCTTGGGACTGGAATTTGGTTCCACAAGAATTAAGGCTGTTTTAATCGACGACCAGAATATGCCCGTAGCATCTGGCGCCTTTGACTGGGAAAATTCTCTGGACAATGGAATATGGACTTATTCGCTCGATGAAATTCACAACGGACTGGCAACCTGCTATTCAAATCTTAAAAAAGACGTAAAAGAAAAATATGGCGTTAAGCTGACAAAATTAAAGGCCATGGGAATCAGTGCAATGATGCATGGATACCTTGCATTTGACAAAGACGGCAAGCTCCTTGTTCCCTTCAGAACATGGCGCAACACGATTACCGGTGCCGCATCGGAAAAGCTTTCTTCACTTTTTAACTATCCTATTCCTGAACGCTGGAGCATATCCCACCTATATCAGGCCATGCTCAACAAGGAGCCCCATGTAAAAGACGTAGCCTTCTTTACGACGCTTGCAGGCTACGTGCACTGGAAGCTGACAGGCAAAAAAGTTTTGGGTGTGGGTGACGCTTCGGGAATGTTCCCCATAGACATTCATACTAAGGATTACAGCGAAAAGATGCTTGGTCAGTTTGACGAACTGGTAAAGCCATTTAACTTTGGATTCAAGCTTAAGGATTTGCTTCCCCAGGTTTTGCAGGCAGGAGATGATGCCGGAAGCCTTACGGAAAGCGGTGCAAAGCTTCTGGATAGAGACGGCGAGCTTGAAGCAGGCTTTGTCTTTGCTCCACCGGAAGGCGATGCTGGTACGGGAATGGTCGCAACAAATTCCGTACGCCCAAGGACAGGAAATGTTTCCGCGGGAACTTCGGTCTTCGCGATGGTCGTTTTGGAAAAGGAACTTTCAAAGGCATACAGCGGCAAAATCGACTTGGTAACAACTCCGTCAGGAGAACTTACGGCTATGGCACATGCAAACAACTGTACCGGCGAATACGACAAATGGATCAAGCTCTTTGGCCAAGCGATTGAAGAATGCGGCTTTAAGATTGACAAGCCAAAGCTTTACGACAGCCTTTTGGGTGCGGCTCTTAAGGGCGACAAGGACTGTGGCGGCTGCATTCCCTACAACTACATTTCTGGCGAATCCATGACGGGGCTTTCACAGGGACGACCCCTCTTTGTACGCACGCAGAAAAACAACTTTACCCTTGCAAACTTCATGCGCTCACAGCTCTTCACTTCGCTTGGTGCCCTTCGCACAGGCATGAACATTCTCTTTGACCAGGAAAACGTAAAAATCGACAGGCTCACGGGTCACGGCGGATTCTTTAAGACACAGGAAGCCGGCCTTACCGCCATGGCATCTGCAATGCACACGCCCATTTCTCTGATGGAAACTGCCGGTGAAGGCGGACCGTGGGGAATGGCACTTCTTGCATCCTACACCGTGAACAAAAAAGGCGAAAAGCTAGATGACTGGCTAGACAAGAACGTTTTTGCCTCTGCAAAAGTGAAGTCTTTTGAAGCGACAAAGGAAGACATCGAAGGCTTCAACGCATTCTTTGCAAACTACACAAAGGGACTTGCAATAGAAAAAGCCGCCACAGAGAACATTGACTAAATGAAGGCAGGGGTATAAAAATGAGTTCAATTTATCAGACATTAAAAGAAGAAGCCTTTGAGGCAAACATGCAGATTCCAAAGCGTGGGCTTGCAATCTACACCTGGGGAAATGTCTCTGCATTCGACAAGGCAAAAGGCGTATTTGCAATAAAGCCGTCAGGGGTTCCCTACGACACGATGACCGTAGATGACATTGTTGTTGTTGACCTTGAACTTAACAAGGTGGAAGGAAAGCTGAACCCCTCCTCCGACACTCCGACCCATGCAGAACTTTACAAAAACTTTAAGGACATAGGCGGTGTAACGCACACACATTCACCCCACGCAACAGCTTGGGCTCAGGCCTGCAAGGGAATTCCCCTTTTGGGAACAACACATGCAGACCACAGTGCAAATGCCGTCGTCTGCACGCCAATGATAACGAAAGAAGCGGTTGAAAGGGCTTATGAAAAAGAGACGGGAATCCTTATCGTAGACACATTCCTTCACCCCGAAAAAGTCGGTGCGAGAAGCTATGACGGAAGCCCACTAAAGCCTCTGGTTCCATCCGAAAACCCCATGGTTCTGGTTGCAGGGCACGGCCCTTTTACCTGGGGAAGCAATGCAGACAAGTCTGTTTACAATGCTGCCGTTCTTGAGGAAGTTGCAAGGATGGCTTGGATTACCATGGCTGTAAATCCAAACTGGAAGCCGCTCCCTGATTATGTCATCGACAAGCACTATCAGCGCAAGCACGGAAAGAACGCTTATTACGGTCAGAAATGAAGAGGCAACATGAATTCCTAAATTTCATTTTTCTCTTATGCGGTCTTTGCCTTACACTTTTTAGCTGCAGGGCAAAGGCCCATCCTGAGCCAAAACAAAAAACAGAAAAAAGCATTATCGTAGGCTTTTCCCAGATTGGGGCAGAAAGCGAATGGCGCACATGCAATACAGAAAGCATAAAGAAAGCTGCGGAGGCAGAGGGAATCCAGCTCATTTATTCCAATGCGGAACAAAAGCAGGAAAACCAAATTAAGGCCATACGCTCCTTTATTGTATACCAGGTTGACGTTATTGTTTTTTGCCCCATAGTTCAGGACGGCTGGGACAACGTTTTGCAGGAAGCAAAGGATGCAAACATTCCCGTAATCATCGTGGACAGAAAGATAAGGACAAGGGACAATTCCCTCTATGCAGGCTATATTGGAACTGACAGTCTGGAAGAGGGGCGCAATGCAGGAAGGTTCCTTCTGGAAAAGTACAAGGATGCCTCCGGCCCCATCAACATATTGGAACTTTACGGAACAGTCGGCTCTTCAGTTTCGGAAGGAAGGAACAAGGGCTTTCACGAAATTATCGACAGAGACCCAAGGTTTTCCATTGTATACACAGAGTCGGGCGACTTTTTGCGTTCACGCGGAAAAGAAATAGCCGAAAATATTTGCTCCAAGTCACCGGCAGGAAAGCTTCAGGTTGAAGGCAAAACAATCCATTCTATCTTCTCACACAATGACCAGATGACGCTTGGACTCTTGGGCATTCTTGATGAATACAAAATTCAAAGCGGAAAAGACGTAACCATAATAACTATAGATGCAGAGCAGGCTGCTATTGATGAACTGCGCAATGGAAAAATCAACTGCGTAATAGAATGTAATCCAAAGATGGGGCCACAGGTTATGCATTTTGTAAAGGACCTTGCAGGAAACAGGCCAATCCCCGCCATGACATACGTAGCCGAAAGCGTCTTTACGGAAAACGCTGACACTGCCGCAATAGAACCGAGAGGATACTGATTTACCAGATGAAAGATCAAAGTGCAAAATCTTCACGGCCCAAAAGCATAAAAAAGACCCTCCGATTTTCTTACATACTGATTCTCCTCATGATGATTCTGCCCGCAGTATATTCAATCTACATAACGCTGCACCACACGAACCAGTATAATCAGATTATTCAGAACGTAAGCCGTGCAAACAGGATAAACCTCATAATCAATCAGGACATCTCCAACGAAATATGGGAAATCGTTGCAGGAAAAAAAACATTTGAAGAGGGACGGCAATATGCAATCCTTTTGCAGATTGAAAACGGAATTTCCGAAATACTTGAAACAAACTCTCTCAACGACAACAGGCAAAAGCTTGAGGTTGCAAACAGGGCGGAAAAGACACTAAAAAAATACATAGACCTGCTTGGACGCCAGATTGCAAACAACAATCCTGTTTCTGAGCAGGAAGAAACCCTCGAAGAAATTCGCGGCTGTGCATCCTTGATGAACGATATTTTCCAAGATTTTATCGTTGCAGAAATCCAGACCCTTTCCGAGACCAATGACAGCATACGCCACTCGTCAATCTTACTTTCCATCGTACAAATTGCAATCGTAATATTCGTTATCTGCCTTGCTTTCTTTTCCATGTATACGGTTTCAAAAAGCATAAGGCAGCCCATTCACAGCATGGAAATTCTTTCCACCAAAATTGCAAGCGGTGACCTCTCCGCCCGTATTGACCGCTCAAACGTAGAAGAGCTGGACAACCTTTCGGTCAACCTCAACACAATGGCAGGAAAGATAAAGGAACTCATAGAAGAAAACATCCGCGAGCAAAAAAACCTTCAGAAAGAAGAAATGAAAACCCTGCAGGCGCAGATTACCCCGCACTTCCTCTACAATACCTTTGACACAATCATCTGGCTAGCAGAGTCCGGGCAGACTTCCCAGGTCGTAGAAATCACAAAGGCTTTCTCCAACTTCTTCCGCATCTCGCTAAGCCGTGGCCACGACTGGATTCCCATTGAGCAGGAATTGGAACATGTAAAAAGCTATCTTACCGTTCAAAAAATCCGCTACCGGGACATCCTCAACTATTCAATCGATTTTGACAAGCGGCTTTCAGGCACAATGGTCTTAAAGCTCATCCTACAGCCTCTTGTAGAAAATGCAATTTACCACGGCATAAAAAACAAGCGTGGCCGTGGAATGCTAAAGGTTTCCGCACAGATAGACGGAAATTCAGACGGGGAGAACTGCATCGTTTTTTCTGTGGAAGACAACGGAAAGGGATTTACCACCGAGCGTTTGGAAGAAGTCAAAAAGGAATTGAAGTCCGACAACCCGCCGGAAAACCTTCAAAACACATACGGCTTGTACAATGTTAACAAAAGATTGAATCTATATTATGATAAGGCAGTTAATCTGGAAATTCAGAGCGTACTGGATAAAGGAACGGTTATTTCATTTAAGGTTCCGTGGAGTAAATAGTGTACAGTGTTTTTATTGTTGATGACGAACCAATTGTTTTGGAAGGAATACGCACCACAATAGATTGGGAAAATTCCAACTTTTCTTTTGCGGGAGAGGCATCGGACGGAGAAATTGCCCTTTCGATGATTCAGGAGATAAAGCCCGACATTCTCATTACCGACATAAAGATGCCCTTTATGGATGGGCTGGAACTTTCGGCGACAATAAAAAAGACGCAGCCTTGGATTAAGATTATAATTCTTTCAGGACATGATGAATTTGACTATGCAAAAAAAGCAATATCCATAGGAATTGAAGAATACATTCTAAAGCCATTCACGTCAAAGGAAATCATAGAAAGCCTTGACAAGGCAGCTGTTCAGATAGACAAGGAACGCAAGCAGCTTTCCGACATAACGCGAATGAAGGAAGAATTAAAATCAACAGGGAGAATAATTCAGAAGGACTTTTTAAGCGGAATTGTTCACAGTTCAATAGACATGTCTTCCGTCATGAAAAAGAGCCAGGAACTCAACATAAATTTAATCTCCCGCTACTACAAAATCCTAATAAGCAAAATTCAAAGTGCAAGCAAAAACACGCAGAACGAAGAAATGGCTTGTTCCCTAGTAAACTCCTACTCATCATCCTGGGAACAGACGAATTCCTTTTTTGAAAACAACAACCAGCTTGTATGCATCTGCAAGGGCTCCGACCAGAAGGAACTTGACGACAACACCTATCACATTGCGGAAACAATAGAGCATATCGTTACGCAGAACAATGACTGCCATGTCGTTACAACGATTGGAAAAACAGTTGAGCACCTGTCCTCACTTTCTGAAAGTTATGAAGATGCAAAAAAAATCCTTGAGCTTAGCAAGACAAATGAACAGTCGCGCATTATAAGCAGTGATGACATCATGTCCGAAGGTTCAAGCCTCCTGCACCTAAAAGAAAATGACCCCATGGTTGAACGCTTAAAATATGCATCCAAAAATGACATCTCTGTTATCATTGATGAATCAATGAAACTCATAAGCAGCAACCCAGGACAGTTTCAATTCGTTGCATCCTATCTTTTGGGTGATTTAATCTTTGCAGTTTCCGAGCTGATTGAAGACTTGGGCGGAAACATTCAGGAAGTAAAACCAGAAATTTTGCAGCATGATTATATTGAAGACGCAATTCAAAATGCAGAAACCTTTTCCAAAAAGCTCCATTCTATTTTTACCTTTGCACTCGAATACCGCGACTCAAAGATAACGGGAAAATATCAGGATGTCATACTCAAGGCAAAAAAGTATATTGCAGAAAACTATGCAGACCAAAACACGACCCTTACAAAGGTTGCAGATGTGGTTGCCCTGAGCCCCAACCACTTTAGCACGATTTTTTCACAGGAATGCAAGACAACCTTTATCGAATACCTCACCGAGGTGCGGCTGGAAAACGCAAAGCGGCTAATGAAGACCACGGACATGAAGGGCTATGACATTGCCTACGAATGTGGCTTTAGTGACCCGCACTACTTTAGCTACATCTTTAAAAAGAACACAGGCCTTTCGCCAAGGGAATACAAGGCAAGCCTGTAAGCCAAGGCAAAAGGCCAAGCTGGTTCTATATCAGGCGGATTTTCCTGCGTCGAGAATTTCTGCCGCTTCCTTAAGAAGTTCGATTATGGAAAGGTGCTGAGGGCAAACGCTTTCGCACTGTCCGCATGCAACACAGTCAGATGCCTTGCCACTTCTGTTAACAAGGCCGGAATAGAAATTCTTTGCCCGCCAATCGTCAGGATAGCGGCGCAATGTGTTCACCGTCCTAAAGACATCCGGAATGCTGATTTTCATGGGGCAGCCGTCGGTGCAATATTTGCAGGCAGTACAGCCAATCTGCGGTATGCGCAGAATTTCCTCCGTCACTTCATCAATAACCTTTAACTCACCAGGTGTAAGGGCTTCAAAATTTGTGAATGTCCTTATATTGTCATCCATCTGCTCTTCGCTGGACATTCCGGAAAGAATCGTTACAACCCCTTCAAGGGAACCAACATAGCGCAAGGCCCACGATGCCACTGAATCATTCGGACGCACGCTCTTGAATTTCGCCTCGATCTCAGGCTGCATCTTTGCAAGCATTCCCCCGCGTACAGGTTCCATGATTATCATTGGGATATTCCTTTTGTGGAGTATGTCATAAAGCCTTTGTGACTGAACGACAGGGTTTGTCCTGTCAAGATAGTTAAGCTGAATCTGAACGAATTCCATTTCAGGATGCCTGTCCAAAACCTTTTCCAAAAGTTCCGGGCTTCCGTGGAAAGAAAAACCAAAATGCTTTATGAATCCGCCATCCTTCTTCTTAAGTCCCCAGTTAAAACAGTCGTATTTTTCGTATGAGTCATAATTCGCCTCTTCAATTGAATGAAGCAAATAAAAATCAAAATAGTCAACTCCGCTTTTTTTAAGCTGGTCGTTAAAAATGCGCTCAACATCCCCCTGCTCTTTCACTTCCCAAATTGGAAGCTTTGTTGCAAGCATAAAGTCTTCCCTCGGATACCTTTTAACAAGAGCCTCACGCGCAGCCTCTTCGGAATGGCCGCCATGATAAATATAAGCCGTGTCAAAGTAATTCATACCGGCATTCATATATTTATCAACCATAGACTTTACACGCTCAATGTCTATAGACCCATCTTTTTCCGGAAGCCTCATTAATCCAAAACCAAGCTTTGGTATTTTTGTTAAATCAAGTGCCATATAATTCCTCCTATATATTCTTACTCAAAGAGCATATCAATGTTGTTTGCCACCATTTTTTTTAGCGCCCCACGGGAAACACTTTCTGGGAAGTTACGCCATACAAGATATTTTGCCTTAGGCGCCACTTCGAGAAGCGGGCCTGCAACAGGATTGTGAACATTATCTATGATAAAAACAAAATCCTGCGACTTTGCAAATGCAATCTGTTCAGACGTTACTTCCCCGGGACCAAAAACCATAACAACATCGAAGCCTAACTCTTTTGCAAGATAAATCTGATTTTTGTTGCATAAAACTTTTGCCGAGAAAAGGCCTTTGCCTTCCATATTTTTTTTCCCGTCTTCTATAACGGCGCGATATTCAGCTATGCGCCTTTCACATTCCCCCTGAGTGCCAAAAATTTCCGCAAGTTTTCTAGCCTCTTCCGAAACAGTTTGGATTGAATTATCGCATTTGATTTTTATCATTTTTGAATCAGCCTTTACAGAGTCGCTCAAAATTTTCATCATGCGCTCAAATCCTGCATAAACAAAATATGTACTCCCGTTAATCTTCTGAATGTCAGAAACAGTAACTTCATATTCAGGCGGATGGCGCAAGTTGGCAGGCGCAACGGTTTGCACATCGTCAATTCCTGCAATATCCATAAAACCCGCAGTCCAACTAGTTGACGCAAGGAATTTTCCACTAGCCGGTTTTACAGCATCTGCTTGTACATCCGTCTGAGATTCCGTCCTTGCATCCGCTGCCACATGTTGCTTCTTGCTACACCCCGCAATCAAGACTAAAAGGCTTGTCATAAGAGCCGCACAAAGTTTTTTCATTTCAAGACCCCGTTAAACATTATAAAAATAACCCCAGCCACAAGCGAAATTGTCGCCCCGGGCGGAAGGTTGCAAACTACCGCAATTACATATCCGGCAAGAGAAAAGGCGAGCCCCATGCCGGAACTGAGCAAAAATAGATTCTTAATTCCACAGAAACGCCCTGCATTTATCCTTCCGGCGCACAAAACAGGAAGTATCAGTAATGAATCTATCAAGAAAGCACCCAGAAGCTTCATTGCGACAGAAACAACAAGCGCAATCAGCAGCACCATAAAAGTGTAATGAAATTTTACTTTGATTCCAAGTGACTGGGCTATTTCATTGTTAAAAAAAACTGCAAGAATATTATGAAAATTAGCGGCAAGGTAAAGCAAAAGCAAAAGTGCAATGCATAAAAGGAGCATCACATCATACAGCCTAAGCGCAAAGGGGCTTCCCCACAAAAGGCTAAGACTGTCCTTAGCAGGAACATTTTTTACATGCATTATAAGCGAAGCGATTGCCATGCTTACAATCATCCCTGCGGCACTTGCATAGCCAAAACCAAAGGCCTGCCCCTTGCCAAGGCAAACGATTCCCAGAACCATAACGATATTTACTGCAATCACGGCAGGCACAAGGGGAAGACTGGCAGCAAGGCTAAGTGCCCCACCCAAAATGACTCCGTGCATTAGCATATAGCGAATGGGAATTAAGTTAAGGCGGAGAACCATCACACCGCAAAGGGGAAAGCTTGCCCCGCTTATAATTATTGCAATAAAACCGCGAAGGACGGGCGCAAGGGAAAAAAGCAAAGTCAGACGCTCAAAAAAATTACTCACCGCTACCCCCTATCACAATTTTTTGCCACCCGCGCAAATCTGCAAGTTCCCTATCATGCGTTACAAGTATGATTGTAGGAATCTCGGAAATGGTCAACGAGCGTAAAATATCCGTAACCATTTTCTTATTTTCGGCATCAAGGCTTGCTGTAGGTTCGTCCAAAAGGAGGAGCCTTGCATTCTGGGCAAGACAACGGGCAAGCTGGACCTTTTGTTTTTCCCCTCCGCTCAAAGAACAAAAGCTTCTGTCTGCTAGATGGGCAGCAGACAAACGGTGCAGGGCCTTTTCTATAAGCTGACTTTTATTTTTGGCCTTATGACTTATTCCAAGCCCTACGACTTCTCGACAGGAAAGGCTAAAGAACTGGGCATTCGCAAACTGAGGGATATAGCCGACAGTAAATTTCTGAACGTCAGAAGGATTCCTGCCGCCAATTAAAATTTGCCCCTCATATTTTTTTTCTATTCCGCAAAGGAGCCTAAGCAAAGTCGTTTTTCCCCTCCCGTTTTCACCAAGTACCATCAGGTGCGCACCGGCCTTTAATTCAAACGAAAGATTCTTTTGGCTTATAAAAGGATGGACAAGATTTTGTACGCTAACATCAACCCCCTGGACAAGCTTGGCACGCTGCCGCAGAAGAAAATACATATAGTCTTCATCCCAAAGATCTTCAAGCTGATTTTCCGTAGCACACATCAACTTGGGAACAAGGTGGCTGTAATGAACTTCCACCCTGTTGCAATCAGAAGCATGCTCATTGTGCAAATTTATGTACCTAAGCGCATTTTCACTTAAAATATCTGCATTTATTCTTTTTATCCCGTGGCGTATCGTCAAAACAGCCGCAGCCTTACCCATGGCACTGTCGTGGCTGCAAAGCATTTCTCGGGGACCTTGATATGTCTTTAGAAATTCCCCAAGTTCAAATAAAGGATAAAGCCATTTGCCGGCACTTTCAAAAATCAAATCATCCCGGTTAAAGACTTGTAGAGAAAATTCACCCGGCAATTCTTGCATGTAGGACATCCGCCGCCCCAGTTTTTAAAATTTTGTCACTCTTCCTTTATCCTATATAAACACCGCTTTGTCAACAAAAAAAGGTGCACCTCCAGTTTCCCAGAAGTGCACCCAGCATGAAGAACGGTTTAATTATTGGGCAGCTGCGCCGAGTTTCTTTTTCCTAGCCGAAAGAATTACGCTCTGCAAAAGGATAAAGAAGCACAGCATAAGGCCGGTTGTAATCTTCTGCCACCAAGGCTGTGTAAGTCCTGACGCAATTACAATCGTATTGATTGTTTTAAGTGACATAACACCGAACAGGGTTCCAATCAGGCTTCCAACGCCGCCAGTCAAAAGAGTTCCGCCTATAATAGAAGAAGCGATGGCTTCCATCTCGGCACCGTCAGCATTGGATGCATTTCCTGCCCCTGTGTGAAGCAGATAGACAAATCCTGCAATACCAGCAAGTACGCCACAGATTACATAAGCCGTAAAACGTGTCCTCTGAACGTTGATTCCAAGCATCAGGGCACTTTCGCTGTTACCGCCGATTGCATAAAAGTTTCGTCCAATGCGTGTCCACTTTAGCGTTGCCCAAAGGAGTACAACAAGCAGAATAGCAACTACAGCGCCTATTTCAAGATATGAATTGATGAAGGTTCCGTTGCGCGTAAAATACCCGACACCGGGCAGGTTAATCGTAAAGTCCTTTAACCTAAGGAAAAATTCATTTGCCTTAACCGTAACAGGATTTACGCTAACAATAGTCGTCATTCCCTTTGCAAAGAACATGCCCGCAAGCGTTACAATAAATGGCTGAATCTTCAGGTATGAAATCAGGAAGCCCTGAACAAGGCCAAAGGCAAGCCCTATCGCGAGAGCAATCAAAAGCGCACCAAAGACGCTTCCGCCCTTGTTCTCCAAAAAGCAGACGGTTGTCATCGTGATGAGAGCTACCTGACCGCCAACAGAAATATCTATTCCGCCGGAAATCATTACAATCGTAAGCCCGCACGCAATTATTATCAGGTATGCATTGTTGTTAAAAATATTAAAGAACTGCTGGGGATTTAAAAATCCACCGCCCCAGGCAACCATTGCAAGCAGGTACATTACGATAAATGTACAAATCGTAATCGTCAAAAGCAGAGTCGTATTGGAGACAGGCTGCTTAAATTTTTTCTTAAAAAAATCCTGAATATTGCTCATGTTACTTTGCCTCCACTTTTACAGCCTTTGCAGAAACTTTTTTTGCTATTCTTCCAACCCATTCCTTTACGACTGGAGAACCGGCAACAACGATTATAACAATTACAATTGCCTTGTAAGCCTTTATATCCGTTGAAGAAACCTTCATCGCATACAGAGTCGTCGTCAAAGCCTGAATAATGTAAGCACCGATTATCGATCCTGCAAGCCTGAACTTTCCTCCGCCAAGCGAGTTTCCGCCAATTGCAACTGCAAGAATCGCATCCATTTCTATGTCAAGCAAAATCTTCTCGTGGTTTATAAGACCAATTCGGCAGACATTCATAGAACCCGCCAGTGCAACACATACGCCAAGGATTACAAAGACGAGCATCTTCATAAACACTGGGTTAATCCCGTTCTGCTTTGCAGCCTTCTCGTTTATACCAACCGACTGAATAAAAAGACTAAGCGTTGTTTTATTCAAAAGAAGCAGTATCAAAAGAACAAAGAGAATTACTATCAGTATGGGGCTGGGAATCGGACAACCGGGGATAAAGCCTCCCAAGTATCCGAGCAGGTTGCTTTCCACATTCGGCGTTGCACCTCCGTTAATCCAGTATGCAATCGGGCGGCCTGCGGTAAACAAAATCAGAGAAGCTATCATAGGCTGAATGTTGAACTTTGCAATCAAGGTACCGTTGAAAAGGCAGAATACAATCGCAACACAGCATGCAACAATCACGCCCAAAAAGATTGTCGGAACAGTTATGGAACCTGTCCTTAAAATTTTTACAAAGATACTTCCTGCAATAGCGGCACATGCACCAATTGAAATGTCCTGTCCCTTTGTGGCCGAAGTAACGAGCGTCATACCGATTGAAAGAATCACAAGTTCAGACGCACCGTTCAAGATACTTATCAAGTTTCCAGTAAGAACCCTGTTTCCGACATTGTTCACCTTTATTCCGATTGAAAAAAAGCTCGGATCCCTTATCAGGTTAAAGACAACAAGAATCAGCAGCGCAATTACAGGAATAATTAACTGCGATGACGTAAGTTTTTTTATCTTTTCTGAAAAATCTAATTTGCCTTTCATCTATTAATTTCCTCCCGCAATAGTCTTCATTATATTTTCCTGACTCAGCTGCTCGTCCCTCAACTCTCCCACAATGTTGCGGTCCTTCATGACAACAAGCCTTGTACACACATTCAGCATCTCCTGGATTTCCGAAGAAATAAATGTAATGCCAACACCATCCTTGGAAAGCTTCAAGACCTGCTTTTGAATTTCCGTCTTTGTACCAACATCAATTCCGCGCGTAGGTTCATCAAGAATGAGATACTGTGGGTGGGTTAAAAGCCAGCGTGCAAGAATCACCTTCTGCTGGTTACCGCCAGAAAGAGCCTTTATGGGTGTTTCCTTGGAGGCCGTCTTAATCTGCAGGAGCTTGATGTATTCATCGGCAATCTTCTCTGCCTCTGCCTTCTTGAATGGACTCCAGAATCCCTTCAAAACCTGCTGGGCAAGAATTATGTTGTCCTTTACAGAAAGATCCGCAATAATACCGTCACCCTTGCGGTCTTCCGGCAAATAGCCAATGCCGTTTTTCATTGCATCCTTAGGCTTTGAAATCTTAACATCCTTCCCATTCACCTTTACGCTTCCGCCGGTAACACGGTCTGCTGCAAAAATCGCGCGTACACTTTCGCTTCGGCCTGAACCCAAAAGCCCCGTAAAGCCGTTAACTTCACCCTTTCTAATCTTAAAGTCAAAGGGTTTAACGCCTTCCGCACTAGAAAGATTGTGGGCCTCGTAAACCGTCTCTGACGCCTCGTTAAACTTGCCCTTTTCATCCTTAAGTTTGGAAATATCATCAAGTGCCTTTCCAAGCATCGCAGAAACAAGCTCAACCTGGGGCATGTCCTTTATAAGATATTCACCCACAAGCTCACCGTTGCGAAGAACAGTAATCTTGTCACAAACCTCGTAAACCTGATCCAAAAAATGGGTGATAAAAATGATTCCAACGCCGTTCGCCTTAAGTTCACGCATAAGGGTGAACAAAAGTTCAACTTCCCTCTCATCCAAAGATGAAGTTGGTTCATCAAGAATCAAAACCTTGCATTCCATGTCAACTGCCCGCGCAATAGCAACCATCTGCTGAACCGCAAGGGAGCAGGTTCCCAGCTGTTGCGAGGCCTTTGCCGGAATGTTAAGTTTTTCCAGAATTTCATCTGCCTTTTTCTCCTGGGCAGACCAGTTTATAAATTTATAGTTTCCCCGTCCGATGAACATGTTTTCTGCAACAGTCAAATTCGGGCAGAGCGTAATTTCCTGATATACGGTGCTAATGCCAAGATTCTGGGCATCCTGTGGAGAACGAATCAAAACGGGACCATCTTTTCCGTCAATGCAAATCTCTCCCGCATCCTTTTCATAAACACCGGTAAGGCATTTTACAAGAGTCGATTTACCGGCTCCATTCTCTCCCATAAGCGCATGAATTTCACTTTTGCAGAGAGTAAAATCTACATTTTGAAGTGCCTTTACTCCGGGAAACTCCTTGTAAATTCCCCGCATGGTCAAAACAACATTATTTTCCATTTTAATTTCCCGCCATTTTTCAGTTTGAACAAAACCGCGACAAGCAAATCCGCCTGACAAAAAAATTAATTCAAAAAAAAAGCGGTGTAACCAGAAGCAAGACCTAAGCCCTGCTTCTGATATTTACACCGCGTCCGCTTACGATAAATTAGTCACCAAGTCCGTACTTGTCGATATCTGCCTGTGTAAGAGTCTTTGCATCAAAACCTTTTTCTTCAGAGATAACTTTCTTTGAAGGAACATTGCCAGTCTTGATCATTGTTTCGATTACACCAGCCTGGAAAGGAGAGCACTGTCCGTCATAGTTCCAGGTTCCTGCCAAGAGTTCACGGAGAGCCCACTTGTTGCAGTCAAATCCCATTACGATAACGTCCTTGCCTACACCGTGAGTAATACCGGCTTCATCAAGAGCAGCAACTGCACCCTTAGCCATACCGTCGTTTTCTGCGTAGATTACGTTGAACTTTTCGCCTGAGTTGATAACTGATTCAACAATCTTCTTTGCTTCTGCTTCGTCCCATGTTGCTGTCTGCTGAACAACCTTTGTCATTGTTCCTGCAGCAAATTCCTTGTCCAAGGCAGCTGTACGGCCAATCTGAGCATCTGAACCCATAGCACCCTGAATGTGGATTACCTTGTATTCAGGAAGATTCTGTGCCTTGAGCCATGCAACGGCTGTATTACCCTGGTTTGCCATGTCAGAAACGACGGCAGCTTCATAAAGGCTTTCGTCTGTGTTAATCATGCGGTCAAAGAGGAATACCTTGATTCCAGCCTTCTGTGCATTCTTGAGAACTGCATCCCATCCGTCTGTTGCAGCAGCGGAAAGAAGAATGTAATCAACGCCTTCCGTAATGAACTGGGAAGCAGCGTTAAGCTGTTCATCATTCTTAAGGCTGTAGAAAGTCTTTACTTCATAACCCTTGGCCGGAGAGAAAACTTCCTCCATGTCCTTTACGTTAGCAGCACGGTAGCCTGATTCTGACGGCGGGTTGTTGATAATACCAATCTTAATTGCACCGTTTTTCTTTCCCTTTGCACATCCGACAAACAAGCTTGCAGCCATCAAAACTGCAACAGCAGCAGAAAATAATTTTTTCATAAGAAATCCTCCTCATTTAGATATTTTTCTTATGATACAATCCTAAAGGAAAGACCCTGGATTTTGAATGCAATTTTTTAGGTATTTGAGTATAATTTTTTATGAATTTTTCCTTAAACATGAAAAAAAGTTAAAATTCTTACGGCAAAAAGTGGGATTTCTTTCTATTTTTTTAAGAAAAATGTCCTATCTTACCACGGCAGAAAAAATTGTAAAGGCTGTTACGGTATGCAAATGAATTAAAATAATTTTTTACCACACGCCCTTCCTATCGAGGCTAGGTTTTGTTTGCAGAAGAAAAGTTGCGCTTTTCTAAATGGAAAGTATCATGTAATTCCGTACCTTTGCCTTAACTTTTTACTTTCCATTTCCGCTGTTTCTGAATAACTGCAATAGAACTTTAGGGCACTTGCAATTAACCTGATTAAAGTGAGAGTGTCTTTTGGTGCATTAAAACTTTTCGCAATTTTACGTTCCATCATTTTAAACACGAGTGCAAGCATCTCTAATTCAAAAGGAGCGGTTGGAATATATTCTGAGTTCCGGCAAAAATTCCTAAAGAATTTTTTCTCTGCCATGTTGCAGGTGTCAGCAAGCATCCCCAGCTCTTCTTGCCATAAAGTGTGCCATTCCAAGACATTTCTTACCGTCTGCTTAAAGTCTGTTACAGCAAGAACGTCTGCTGCATGCTGGTACTGGCGCTCTAGCCTGACTGCCTTTGCCCACAGGTTAAACCATTCGGGTGAATTTCTAATGGCAAAACTAATCATTAAAAGCCTCCTTGTACCACTCAGCTGGATGCTTTTACCATTACCAGTACATCCTGTTTTTTATGTACATGTTATACCAACTTGAACCATCTTGATTATATTTTGGATCATACCGTCCTGACTTGCCCCAAACAGATTGCATGTCATGTTTGCCTTTAGGATAGTTAGCAGACCAAGGTTCATAATACTGTCCGTTTATTTCAACAAGCAGATGATTAATTATTCCTGGATTTATATTCCATACTACATGACATGGTATGCCAGGATACTTCATATCCCAAAGAATCTTGAATTCAATAGCATAGTCTGTACAATTCAAGAGACCATTCTGTTCACTAATATCGTATACTATCTTATCAAGTTCCAAAATAGTATTGTGAACAGCTTGCTCCATATCAATATTATGCGGCTGATACAAAGGGGGCTTGTCTTCAGGTTGTTCAGCAAGCTCAACGACAATATTGTAGATGCTTTGAGCGCCTTCAAAAAATACGAATAGATAAGCAGTGAATAAAAATGATATAAACAGCATTAGCCAACACTTAAAGTACCTGCGCTTAAGAACTGCATAAGGCATAAAACCATCTGGCTTCTGCATGTACTTTCCAAACAAATCCGCTGCACGGCTGTCCACACGCATCTTGTCGTAGTCATTCATCTGGCTGTAGCAGTGGTCAAGCTGCTGGAATGCCGGCAATTTGTGGGCCTTGTTTTCCATGTGGTAGAACTTGTATATCAAAAGGCGGGCCTTAACGTCTGCAAGCTCTTTTATGGCAATGTCTGTGAATGTCTCGTTTTTGATTACGATCTTTTCTTCTCTATACATACCGACTCCTCCAAAAGCATGTCGCGCGCTTTTGCTGCACGTAAATTGTCTTCTGCTATTAACCACATAATAAATTTTGCGAACAAGCCGCAAATTATGGGCACTACAACAAATACACCGATGGCTATTATAATGTCGTCAAGCATTATTGCACCTCCTTAACTGCCCACACTATACAAGAGCGCATCTTTTGCAAAAGTTGACACCCTTTCCTTATGATATACAATATAAAACATTCTTATTCCCAATGCACGGGAATGAAAAAATATTTTTCTTTTTTTCTTGGACCAGCTTTTGTCTGCTTAGGGTTGCTTGCAGCCCGGTGCTTCTCCAGGGTTCCGCCTTGGTTGGTGGAAGAGATAAAAACTTATTTCTAAGACTTTTTAATCCGTCTGATTGAATTTTATTGCTTGATTTGCTAAAATGCCACATTATGAGTGAAACAGAAGTAAAAGAAGTAAAATCATCTGATCCCTGCCCATGCTGCAGCGGAAAGAAATATTCAGAGTGTTGTGAAGGTATCCTTAACGGTACAAAAGAAGCGGCTACTGCAGAAGAGTTGATGAGGGCCCGCTATTCAGCATACGTTGTGCATAACATTGACTTTATTGTTAATACGGTTGAACGCGGTGAAAAGATTGCGGAGATAGACCGCAAGGCTACGGAAGACTGGAGCAACAAGAGCACCTGGCACGGTCTTAAGATTCTCCGCACAGAAAAAGGCGGTGCGGATGATACAGAAGGCGTAGTAGAGTTTGAGGCAACTTACACCCAGAAGGGTATCCGCGACGTTCATCACGAAGTTGCAGGCTTTAGAAAGATAGACGGCAAATGGCTCTACAGTGAAGGTCTTCTCCGCCCAACAACAGTTGTCCGCGAAGGCCGCAAAATAGGAAGAAACGAACCCTGCCCATGCGGTAGCGGAAAGAAATATAAAAATTGTTGCGGAAAAAATGCGTAGCATTTTTGGAGCAGCAATTTTGTAAAATGTTGCGACCTCTGGGAGCAACTCCCAAAGGTGGCAAGAACGCTTAAGCAACAATTTTGTAAAAACTAATGTCTAACATATACACAGGCTTTCATGCCGTAGAAGAAAGGGTTCGCCGCTATGCACAGGAAAAAAGCGGTGGCCAGCCCTCCCTCTTCTACAGCAAGGCCGGACCCAGAATTAAGAAAATCCTCTCTTTGGCAAAAGAAGCTCAAATTCCATGCAGTCAGGTTTCGGAAGATGAACTTGACGCAATGGTTCAAAGCCTTCCGCAATTGGCCCAGGATCACCGCGGCATTGTGCTTAGCGTTCAGGGCGAAAAGGCCAAGGCTAGCAATTTGGTTCAGCTTGACCAGTGGCTTTCTTCCATTGGTGAATCTGCAACCGTCGTAATCCTTGACAGCGTAACAGATCCCCACAATGTTGGAGCAATACTGCGTTCCTGCGACCAGTTTGGAGCCTCCCTTCTGATTCTTCCCGAGCGCAGGGGAATGAATGACGTTCAGAACAACGAGATTGTGGCACGTTCAAGCGCGGGTGCAAGCGCATGGGTAAACACGGCCGTTGTTTCCAACCTGGTAAGGGCTACGGAACAGCTAAAAGAAGCCGGCTTTTGGGTTTACGGGGCTGATGCCGGTGGAGAGCCTTTGCAGGACATATCCTTTGCAAAAAGAACCTGCTTTGTTATGGGCAGCGAAGGCAACGGAATAAGCCGGCTCTTGGGAGAGCAGTGCGACTCCGTTGTTTCCATACCAACTTGCGGCAAAATAGACAGCCTGAATGTTTCTGTAGCGGCGGGGGTTCTGCTTTATGAGCGCTACCGCCAGTCTATTTCCTAAATATTACAAAAAATTATATCGATTTTGCTAAAGTTTTTGATTTTTTGTATCTGAATTATATTCACAAATGCATTTATATATGCTAAACTAAATAATCTCCTTATCAAATATTTATCTTTAGCCGGTGCGGTCATGGGTGGGCGTGCCGGCATTTTTTTTAGTGGGAATATTTTTGCTTTTATGATAGAATGAATTCAACTATAGAAAACGTTCCAGAGGATATCAATGAAAACAATCTGCAGTAAATCTCCCGCACAGAATTGGGAACAGGCTTTTCCTGTAGGAAACGGTAGGCTTGGAGCAATGGTCTGGGGTAATCCCGCGCACGAAGTAATTCAGCTTAATGAAGAGTCTATTTGGTCGTCCTCATTTATTGACCGCAACAATCCCAGCTGCCGAAAGTCCCTGCAAAAAATAAATACCTTTGTAAAAGAAGGGCGCAATGCAGAAGTTCAGGATTTGATTCACAGCTGTTTTAATCCAATCGTAAAGAACCACGCAATGTTCCAGACGGCAGGAGAGATGCACATAGATTTTTTTCTTGCGGAAGGTGCAGTTCCCTACAGCGAATGTTCCGGCTACAAGCGTTCCCTGGATTTTGAGACCGGGGTTGCAAACACGACTTTTACTTCGGAAAGCCCCCTGCCAAGCACCGCAATTTTCAGCAGCGGAATGAGGGGAAGCAGCATTGAGTACTACCGCGATGTATTTGTAAGCCAGACCCAGGACGTGGTTATAATTCACATTGGGGCATCCACGCCAAAGAGCATACACCTTAGGGCCAGCTTTGACCGGGGAAATTTTGTTAGCAAGGCAATTGCCCTAGCAGACGATACAATAGCCCTTCAGGACACGCACGGAATTCCTTTTACGCTTATGGCAACCGCAGTTTGTTCCGGCGGAAGGGTAAAGACTTCTGGCGCAAACCTAATCGTAGATTCTGCTGATGAAGTTGTTATTTATATAGACGTTCAGTCTGCCTGGCGCAAGGGCAGCTACAATATGAAAAAGGGCAACGTGCATTCTTCCCAGAATTCGCTTGCAACTTGGTCTTCTGATTTTGCGCTAAAAAAACTTTGCTTTGCATCATCCTGCGAATATTCAGATTCCTACAAAGAACACGTTTCTGAGTTTTCGGAGCTTTTCAACCAGGAAAAACTTACGCTTGATTCTGCGGAAGAAAGCAGCATATTTATAGAAGACATTTTGTCCAAGAGCATGGAAAAAACTTCCTTTGCAAATGAATTGTTTTGGAACTGGTGCCGCTACCTGCATGTTTCTTCTTTAAAAAAGAATGAGGTTCCGGGGCCTGGCTACTGGGGACTTTGGAACAATAGTTTTGATTCCCCTCAGGGAAGGTCTGGCATTTCCCTTGATTTATTGAACTTTGCAATGGGGCAGGAACTTCCATCCGCTTTGCTAAAGAGAGTCTACAAGAACGGAAAAAAGACAGCCCGCGTAATGTTTGGCATGGAAGGCTTTGCCGCCTTTGACAGCACGGACTTGTGGGGAGACAGTGCACCTTTGGCGGACGGCAACAAGGAAAGCATAGTGCCTCTTGGCGGAATAAAAATAGCCCTTTTTATAAAGGATTGCTACGAGCGCACGCTGGATGCAAAATTCTTGCGAAAGAATTTTTATGTAATAAAGTCTGCCTGTGAATTTTTTGCTGAATTTTTGGGCAGGGATTTTGTTCTTTCTGATGAGGAAAAAAATCTTATTGCAAGTCTCTTTGACTGCGCAATAAGCTGCTGTGGCTACCTTAAGTTTGAAGACAAAAAATCTGATGCGGAAAAGTGGAAGGCTATGCGTGCCTCCCTTTCTGCTTTGCCCAATGCTGAAGGTGGAAAGACTTCTAAGCAAAAAAAAGCAAAGGAATTTCCGGCAGTTTTTGAAAATGAATTTTCACCCTTGTTCTTTGCGGGCAAGTGCCTAAGCCAGATGAACAGCGGTATTGTTCAGAGCGAGTATAAGGACGGAGTGGTGCGGATAGAGCTTTTGCCTGGTCTTTCTTCTGCCTGGAAGAGCGGACGCTTGGAAGGGGTAAGGGTAAAGGGCAACCTTATTCTGAACATTGAATGGAAGGACGGAAACCTTAAGGCTGCGGATTTAAAGGCCATGCCAGCAAGCCGCCATGCAGAAAGCGTGATTGTTGTTTACAAGGGCAAGTCTTATGAAGCAGCCTTCAGCGAAAATTCTTTGGACATACTGAACGTTCTTCCTACGACTATTTGAAGATTGTTATAGCAGAATCAGAAAACACGGAGGTATTGTATGGTATATGCAGGACTTGAAAGCAAACTGAAAACGCTCCCTCAGGCAGCACTGGAAGAAATTGCGTCTTATGTTGACTATATGTTTTATAAGTTTAATACTTCTGAAAAACAAAGTCATACTGAAACAAGAAAAAAAGGTTTTGGTTGCTTAAAAGATATACCTTGCAAAATGTCTCCAGA
>DJYC01000049.1:24214-65313 GCA_002448445.1 Treponema sp. UBA6988 | reverse complement strand
ACCGCCGTTCCGGGGTTCCGCCTTTCGGCTCCATTGCTTGCGCAACCAGCCTTGCGGCTGGCCCCTCCATGGCGGCGTACGACCCAAAAAAATCCCTCCGTATGCTGCTAACTCGCCCTCCATGGCTAGGTATTTGTTGGCAAGGAAGAGGTAGGCTGGGGGAGGCATTTTCTCTTTGGAGAATGGTGGGCTTCGTAGGAGAATAAAAAACTGTCATGCCGAACTTGTTTCGGCATCTGTTTACAAAATATTTGCTTCTGTACAAGATACCGTAAATGCTATATTGTATGCAAAAGTATCCAGCATAATTTTTTCTTTTTCCAGAACTTGCAGAAGGTAAGTGCAACGAACATGGAATGCAATGTAGCAAAGCAATGTGCGGAAGCACTGGAATGTAGGCTGAAAACGCGGCAAAAAAGCATTTGCGCGGTGCGAACCCGGCAGCGTAGCTTCAAGCCCCGAAGGGAGTCTGATACCTTATATCTGCGCTCGGCTTTTTTGACGCGTTTTCAGCCGGGAATGGAAGTGCTTCCGCAGTTAGATTAATACTTCCCAAGTTTCATCTATATTCGCACTTACCTTCTTACCTACATGGCGGCGTAGGCTTTTTTAAATTTGCGAACAGTGCTATAATCAAATAGGGTAAGGTAGTAGCATGAAAAATATGGAGATAATTAAAAAACTTGTCGGGGAATCTATTACAGAATCAAACTTAAAAAATGTTGACTGCTATGTTCATAAGAATTTTGCCCTTTTTATTCAGTCAATGGGATTTTGTGAATTTGCTGTAAAAGAAAAACATGCTCATCCTTCATATATGATTATAATTGAATTTGGAACTGATGATTTTTTAACTGCGCCAAGAATCGAACTAAAAAGAAATTATTACCTTGCAACAATTATTTCTCCCGGTGTTCCTCACGAAGACAAGGGCGTTGACTTTCCAAATTATTACACAATCATGATTGAAAAAGAATATTTTGAAAGTCAGTTCCTTTTGTATCAGGATAAAATTCCAGAATATAAGGGCCACCAGTTTTTGATTTGCCATGATGTTTTAAAAATGCTCCACCTTTTTGCTTTTGAGTCATCAAAGAACATGAAGAACGCTAAAATCACACTTGGATGCCAGACAAAACTTTTGACCCACTGGATTATCCGAAGTCTTCTTGGGGAAAATTATGACATGCGTTCTGTTTCAACAAATGAAAGAATTGGCAGGGTTCAGACCTTTATTGAACTTCATTGTGGTGAAAAAATTTCAGTTTCAGACCTTGCAAAGAATGCCAATATGTCTGTTTCAAATTTTAACAGGCTCTTTACAAAAGAAGTCGGCGCATCCCCAAAAAATTATCTCAATAGCGTCCGCTTGAATAAATCCCTGAACCTTTTGCGGAGAAATGATTTTTCTGTCTCTGAAATAGCAGTTCAATGCGGCTTTTCTTCACTTTCACATTTTTCGGCAGCCTTCCACAAAGAATACAATATGAGCCCAAGTGAGTACAGGGAAAAATATAATCTTTAATAATTCAAATTTGCAAATTATTGAGCGATTTTTAAAAGAATAGATTTTAAATATGTGTATTATTTTAAATTACTGGAGGTGAATTATGACAAAAGAAGAATTGTTTAAGATGATGAATGAAAATCCCGTGATGCATCTTGCGACTGTTGATGAAAATGGATTTCCCCGTGTCCGCGGAATTCTTATGTTCAAGGCTTGCGAGGACGGAATTATTTTTCACACAGGAACTTTTAAGGACCTTTACAAGCAGCTTGTGTCAAACCCAAATGCTGAAATTTGTTTTCAGTGCAAAGGTACACAGGTCCGCGTGTCTGGAAAATTTGAGCTTGACCAAAGCGACGAACTTTTTGAGGAAATCTACAATCACCCTTCGCGTGCCTTCATTAAGAACTGGGGAAAGTCAAAGGAAGAAGTTAAGGGTTTTTTGAAGATTTTCAAGATGAAAAATGGAAAGGCCTGTACCTGGACCATGGCAGACAACTTTAAACCAAAAGAATATATTGACCTTTAGATTGATTTCTGCGGAAGGTTATAATTAGCCTTCCACAGAAAAACACGGAAATTAATTTTTATAAAATGTGGTGACAGGCAATTAAAAAGAATACGCAGTGAAAATCGGTTTCTTTTATTTTTCCTATGCTAAAGAGGCAGAAAATTGATTTTCGCGACAGCATAATATTTCCTCTTGTGCAAGATGCTGCAAATGTTATATCTTTTAAAATATTTTGCGCAAGTTATAAAAAATCTGGGGAATGTTTATGAAAGGTCAGTATCAATTGTTCGGGGAATTAATAAACAGTTTTGTAATGTGCTTCCTTGGCGTTTTTTGCCTAAGTTTTGGCTTTTACAGTGTTTTTACAAAGAATGAAAAATTGCAAAATAAAAAAAGAGGTGTCTTTCTTATAGTAGCCGGAACAATAATATTTATATACCATCTTGTAAATGTTATATTGTATTTTGTAAATAAATAATAACCTAACATAGTATGCCGCTGCATTTCTTGCAGGAGAAAAAAATTGAAAAACGAAAAACTTTTCTTATTGCTGGCCATTTGCTGCATGTGTTTCTTTTCGTGTACAAAAAAACAAATCCCGTTCAGCCAAGAACAGTGGCTAAAAGAAAAGAATCGCTACTGCATGACGGATTCGCTTATAGAAAAACTTAACAAAGAAAAACCAAACAGACAGCAAATATTTAATTTGCTTGGAAAGCCTAAACTGGAAGGAAGGGTTGCTGATAATGAAGTTGATTACTTTTTAAAATCAGAAGACTTTTTTACTGTTTGGGTCTTGGCAGTTAATTTTGATGATGGTGGAAATTTTGAATCTGCAAAAGTTCTGTGCGAAGATTAGCCTTGGAGAAAAACATGAAGTTTTCTGTAGATAATTTTGAAGACGCTCCTTTTGAAAACTATGATTTGGACTTGCGGCAAAAAAAAGTGGATGGCGGGCAAATTTCAATTGAGCAAATAGACAGCATTAAGAATTTTTCGGATGCAAAGTCAATTGCTATTTCTGGTTTGCAAGATGATACGCTTGCTCATTTTGTTGAACATTATGCCAGCCAGTTTGAAGTTATTTCTTTTTGGAAGAATAAAAAACTGACCAATCTTGACGTTCTTGAAAAATTGCAATCGGTTGAATTTTTAATTTTCTTTTACAATACAAAAGTTCAGAAGCTGTGGAATATGGAGAATAACAAAAAGCTAAAAGGCCTTTGCATTTATAACTTTTCCAAATTGCATAATATAGACGGTATTGAAAAGTGCCAGAGCCTAAAGTATTTTGCCTTTGGGTGCGAGGCTAGTAATGCAGATAAAAATATTTATTTGGAAAGCTTTAAAAAATTAAAAGAAACACATATAGAATATTTTGGCTGGTGGGCTTCTTTGCTTGATGGTGATTATAAAGTATTGGGCGAAACCTCTATTAAGAATCTTGACCTGAACCCCCGCCAATTTACAATGGAAGAGTTGGCGGACTTGCTTGCCTGCTTCCTGGATTCCTTAAAAGGAAAAGCAACCCTTCCTTATACAACCGGTTCAATACTAGACAATGGAAGTGAAAGCCTTTATATTTTTCCTTGCAAGGGAATTAAGACCTTTGTAAAGGGCAAGGATGATGAAAGATTTAAAAAGTACCTTGAAAAATTTAACCAGATGGTCATTGATAAGCGGAGTAAAATAAAATTTCCATTCTAAAGCAGAATGGCCTTAGGTTTGATTTGGAAACAAAGGAAAAGACAGATTCTGCGATTGAATATTTTGTTCAAAAAGGCATTGCAGAAGAAGATGTGCCTTGATTCCTAGTGGCTTGGCCGTTGGCACATTGCGCCAAGCTGGGCAAATGACGCTGGTGTTGGAAAGCGTCATTTGTGTTAGCACGTGGCGCGTGTGTTAGCAGCCTGCACTAATATTAGCACATTGCGCCAAGAAGGTCTTTCTTTGCTTCCAGGGCAGCTTCTCCTGCCGCGTCCGCCAAGTCGTCTATGCTAAGAGTTCCATCCTTTTCCTTTTGCAGACAGGTCTCTGACTTTTTCCAGGCGCACAAAATTCCGCGGGAAGAGTTAACCGTTCCGCCAGCATTTTTAAGAAGTGTAGCCGCAAGCTTTGCACCGCCTCCCTGAGCACCGTAGCCCGGAATAAGGAAGAAGATTTCAGGATGCCTTGCCCTAAGTTCTGCCGCATTGTCCTCGTTTGTGCAGCCAACAACCGCACCCACTGGACTGCAAGTTTGGGACGCAAATTCATCTGTTGCCTTAAATTCTTTTTCCAGCCTGTTAAGCTCGCATCCTACTCTGTCCAGCAAAAGACCGCCCGATTTAAGTTCCTGTCCTTCAAGGTCCGTCATGCCGGGGTTGCTTGTCCTAAAAAGTACGAATATGCCCTTGCCCTTGGAATTGCACCAGGCAGTAAAGGGGTTTAAGGTTTCAAAGCCCATGTAGGGGTTAACTGTTATGATGTCTGTTTCAAAGTCGCCGGAAAAATGCCCCTTTGCATAGGCATCTGCAGAAGCCGCAATGTCTCCACGCTTAATGTCGCTTATGGCAATAAAGCCAGCCTTTTTTACTTGGCGGAGGGTTTCTGCGTAAACCTTAAGCCCTTCAAGCCCCATGGCTTCGTAGTAGGCAATCTGAATCTTAAAGCAGCAGGCAGAACCAGCGCTTTTTACCCTGCTGATTATTTCCTTATTATAGGCAAGAACCGCCTGTGCCGCAGAGCCAAATTCCTTGGCCGCACACTGGGGAATATAAGACGGATCTGTGTCCAGTCCCACGCAAAGCGGACCAAGTTTTGCCGCCGCTTCCTGTAAAATCTGCATATTGTGTTTCATAGCTGCGATTATAGCATAGCGCTGCCAGTTAGAAAATAGGACAGTTTCAAAAGTCTCTTTGGCTTTTTATTTCATCAGGTCGGCTCTTTTTTGGTGTTCGGCAATTATAGGGTCCCAGTAGGAGTTGAATTGGTCGCTGTCATAATAGACGTCAATTCCTGCTTCTATATATTTTCTTTCCAGATCCGTTGGAATTGTGTAGTTTTCATCATCATAACTTCTGTTGGGGTATATGGGGCCCCAATAGTCGTCAAGGTACGCCCCTTTTGACTTTAAGATGGAAGCGTCCCTCATGGTCTTTATTTCATGATGGGCTACTCCGTCGACTGGTTTTGGGTCGAACATAGAGCTTCCGCTGTTTCCTGTGTTTGCCTCGCTCCACCAGACATCGGTTATGGCTGTTAGGGTTACAGTCCTTGTCCTTTCTTCTCCGCTGTCTTTGTTTTTTGCGGAAACGGAAAAAGTATTTTTGTCCAAGGCCTTCCATGTGCCGTACCACTTTGAACCGTCGCTCCAACTGCTGTCTTTTTTGTTGTAGCCGGGGTCTTCCGGTGAAGGATGAATCTCTGAAAAGCTTCCGTCCGCGTAAAAGTGCATAAAGCCTATCCATTCGCTGTATTTGTCATAAAAGCCCCAGGACATAAAGCTGGAAAGGTATTCAGACAGTTCTTTTGCGTTCTTTGGCTCAATGAATTTTGGCTTTTCTTCCGACAGATATCCCCCAAAGACCCAGCCGAATTCTGGCTTCTTGCCCTTCCACTCGTAGCGGGGGATAAGGATTTCCACCCAGGGGGCTGTAATGCCGTCTATGGTAGCCTCTTTTCCTATTGCAATGATTTTTACCGGGATTCGGTAGCTAAGGCCACAAATCTTGTTGGAGCCAAGGTTTGGCTTGTCCCTTACGCGAAGTCCGTCTTCTGCGGTGACATACATTTTTGGGATGATTTTTTTGCCCTTAAAGAAGCGGCTTGTGTCCGCAAAGGCAAGGGAAAGCGTGCAGAAGAGTATTATAGAAAGCAAAAAGATTTTTTTCATATCTTTAAGCTATTGGCATGAAGAAATTTTGTCAAGGATGTTGGGGAATGACAGACCCTGAATCTAGTTCAGGGTGACGTCTCTGCGTCAGGGTGACGGCCGCTCCCTGAGCTTAGTCGAAGGGAGGTGTGTGCAATGGGGGCGCTTCGACAGGCGCAGTGTCCGTGGAAACTGTTTCCCCCTTTGAGTGGATAAATTTTATATTTCTATGGTGTTAAGAAGATTTTTTAGGGAAGAAAGTTCTTCCGGCGTAAGGGTTATGCCTTTGCCCATCTTTACGTGGTCGGGCGACCATGACCTAAGGTCGTACTTTGCGTCCCTGCCGCCCCAAGAAACGTAGTTCAGCTCAAGTTTCCATCCGCCCTTGCTTTCAGAAATGGATCCGCAACTTTTTTTGATTTCAAAGCTAAAATCATCTGCCATAGAAGCTCCTTTAATAGAAAATTCAAGATTTTGCATGTTTAAGGGCAAAGTTACCTCGAAAACTTAAGATTTTGGAGATTTACTTAACAGGACTTAAACATAAACATCTTTTTGTGTTTGATTTGCATTGAGATTTTCGACAATTTACCCCTTATTTTTAAGAATTTTGGGCAAATCGCACACATTTTTATCTTTGTTCTTGCGATAATCAGAAAAGTGTAGTATTCTTTAATAAATATTCCGATAAAAATTTATAAGGTAAAATCTGGAGGAAAAATGAATAGAACTAAACGTGCAGCGTTTGCGGTTCTTGCATCGGTTGCGTTCGTTTTTGCAGGTTGTAAATCAACCGAGAAAGAAGACGCTAATCAGATAACTGCGACAACTGCAACAAAGAGCACATCAACAACTTCTAAGACAACAACCACTACAGATTCTTCTAAGACAACGAAGAATTCAACCAAAAAGTCTGCTACGACTACTACTACAAAGAGCAGTTCAAGCAGTTCAAACAAGTCCGGCACGTCAAATGCTGGTGACGGCAGCTCAACAAAGACTACCACAACCACCACTACGACTACCACAAAGAAGACTCTCTCTCCCGATGAATGGCCAGAGAACAACAAGAAGCTTCTTGCCCAGGTAGAAAAGTCACGCCAGCAGGCAATTTCTTCTGGTGCGGAAACATCTTCTCCGTTGGCATTCAAGACCGCAGAAGAGGAATACAAGGCAGAAAAGGCTGCTGTTGCAAAGGGAGAAAAGGTAGACCTTTCACAGGCACTTAACGACCTTGACGCCCGCTACAAGGGTCTTGCAGCCCTCGCAGAAGCAAAGCAGAAGAAAGCCCGCATTGACTCTCTTGACGTTTCATCATCAGACAAAAAGAGCTACGATGAAGGTGCCGCTCTTGTAGATGAACTTTCATCTTCTAAGGCTGCCGTTTATTCCGGTGAAGACTTCTATAAGAAGGCAAAGACTGCAAACGAAGACTTTGACAAGGTTCTTGCCGCAGCAGGTCTTAGCTCATCAACAAAGGTTGACCCGGCTACTTATCCTGCAAACAACAAGCGCCTCTTTGAGCAGGTAGAAAAGTCCCGCCAGGAAGCAATTGACGCTGGTGCAGAGGAAGAGCTTACTTCTGACTTTGACGCAGCAGAAAAAATCTACAACGCAAACAAGGCTATTGTAGAAAGCGGTGAACAGGTAGACATTTCTGCTTCCCTCCGCGATCTTAACAACCGCTACCGCGCAATGGCAACAATCATTGCCGCTCAGGAAAAGAAAGACCTTATTGACGAGCTTGGCTATGCTTCTTACAGCATGAGCAACTATACAAAGGGTTCAGACCTTCTTTCTGAGGTAACAGGTTCTTCTGCTTCTTCACTTACAGGTGAACAGGCATTCCAGAAGGCAAATATTGCAGACGCATGCTTTGCCCGTGTTTTGGATACAGCATACCGCTCAATCGCAGAACAGGAACGCCGCGCAGCATTCAACGCAAAACGCCAGGCAGAAAGCGTAAAGGCTCAGATTTCCCGCAAGGATGACTATGTTGAAGGTGTAGAACAGTACCGCACAGGATACAAGATGTTCACTTCACACAATCCGGAAGCTTCTGTAGAAGAATTCAAGAAGTCTAAGGAAACATTCCAGAACCTTTACGATGTAATCTCTAAGGCAAGGGCCGATGCTCTCAAGAAGATTGAAGACGCAAAGAAGCGTGTAGACGAAAGTGAAGCAACAGCAGCCGCAGCAGACAAGGTTGCTCCTTTGGGCAATCAGCCTGTAAAGGGAATCGAAGCTGCCGACGCAAAGTTGCTTGAAGATGACGACTTCTCTTACACAGAAAATACAGAAATTGAAGTTGAATCAACTTCTCTTACAAGTTCAGAAGAGGTGACAGAATGAAAAAGTTATTTGCTATTGCCGTACTGACGGTTATTTCGCTTGCTGCCTTTGCCGTAAGCTACAAGAACAATACTTACCAGAAGCTTGCAGAAGAGTACACTGTAAAGGCAGAAAAGGCTCTTGATGCAGGTGAATACCTTCTTGCAGAAGACTATGCAAAGAAAGCAGAAGAAAACGCTGCCCTTTCTGAAGCATTCGTTAAGCGCATGGCTGCCCGCGGAGACGCAGAGGATGCTATTGCCCTTGCAAAGAAGCGCCTTGACTATGCAGTAAAGATTTCTGCAGACAAGAACTACCCGATTGCCTACAATGCTGCAACAAACTACTACACACAGGCTACAACAGCTTTTGATGCAGAAGAGTACGAGACAGCTTTGGAAAACGCAAAGAAGGTTCTTGATTCCCTTAACCAGATTAAGGAACTTATCCCTCTTCCAGCCGTTTACATTGTTCGCCCATGGGCAGAAACAAAGGACTGCTTCTGGAACATTTCTGGCCGCCCCTATGTTTACAACAACCCATACTTGTGGGAAAACCTCTATGAGGCTAACAAGAACAACATTCCACGCAAGAATGACCCCAACCTCATTCTTCCTGGCATGAAGATGGAGATTCCTTCTCTTACAGGTGAATACCGCGAAGGTGTTTACAGCCCGGACACACAGTACGAGCCATACGCACCACGCTAATAGTTTTTGGCTGAATTGTCGGGCATGACCCGCTAGCAGCCTAGAATGCCGGTTTGCAAGAGTTTTTCTTTTGCAAGCCGGCTTTTTTTGTCTTTTTTGCTTTTTTTGGACCAGCTTTTCTTTGCTAACCCGCTTTCCAGGGCTCCGCTTTCGCTCCGGCCCGCCTTGCGGCGGTCTTGCTGCGCAACCCTTCCAATCGGGGGTAGGCTTTTGTCTGTAAAATAAAACGTTTCTTTGCTAACAGGTTGCATGTCGTTTTTTTTACAAAATGTGTCGTGGTTCGACTTGGGCAAAGCCGCGCTCACCAACCATGGTTCGACTTGGGCAGAGCCACGCTCACCAACCGTGTGGCAATGGCATAGTGCTTTTTTTTCTAAGACTGTTTTTCGTGTAGCAAGTACAGTCCCAGGGCGCTTGCCATGAGTGCGTGGGGGAAGGCGGGGGTGCCGAGCAGGGTGTAGACTTCTTCTTTTTTCATTTTGAAGAAGTTAAGGAATTCGTCCTTGTCTAGGTGCTGCTCCCTTGGGGATGAAAGTTCCTGGGCAAGGTAGACGTGGGTGTGGTTGGAAAAGAGGGCAGGGTTGGGGTTGAATTTGCCAAGCAGGGTAAGCTTTGCGGCAGTGCAGCCTGTTTCTTCTAGCAGTTCCCTTTTTGCACCTTCTTCTGGGCTTTCCCCTGCATCGATTACGCCGCCGGGGAATTCTATGCTAAGGGCCTTTTCTCCGTGACGCCACTGCTTTACCATAAGGAAGGAGTCTTTTTCTTCTGGGATTACAATTACCCAGTCTGGTGCGTTTGCCACTATGTATTTTCCGGTCTGACCATCGGGGCCAGTGCTTGTGCGCTCTGTTACGGTAAAAACTGCTGTCTTAAGAAGGTCGCGGGAAGATTGTTCTTTCCACATTAGGTTTTCATCTGTATTCATAAAAAATCTCCTGTTTTTAGCGAATTTCTAACCAAGCCTACGCCCGATTGTAGGGGCCCGCAAAGCGGGTTGCGAAGCAATGGAGGCGAATGCCGGAACCCCGGAAAGCGGGGAAAAATGCCTCCATGCAATTTTTCCCCATCAGTTTTCCAAAGGAAAACTGACCAGTTCCTTTGCTGACGGATGACGCGCCGTCCATGGCGCTTCCCGTGTTACAGAAAAGGAAAAATTGCATGGTTTTTCCGGTCCCGTAGGGCCGGAAACAGTTAAAGTTGGCCTTTCGTCCAGATTAATAAGGCTAAATAAAGAAGCGTAAACTTTTTGTTGGAAAATTTACGATTTTCGTTTATAATATAGTAGATTTGCAAAAAATGCAATTTTAAAATGAGGAGGAGCTTATGGCAGTCATAACAATTTCAAGGCAGGTGGCGGCTCTTGGGGACGAAATAGCCTCTGACCTTGCAAAGAAAATTGGCTATACATTTATAGATAGGAAGCAGATAGAAAAACGCATTGTGGAGCTGGGGTTTCCAAAGGAGAAGCTTGAAAAATATGATGAGCGTAAGCCTGGTTTTTTTGCAAGCCTTGCCAAGGACCGCGATGAATACTTGAACTACCTTCAGTATGCCGTTTTGGAGGCTGCATCAACGGGCAACTGCATTCTGATTGGCCGTGGTGCCTTTATAATTTTGGATGAGCTTCCAAATCTTGTTGCAATGCGCTTTGTGGCAAACGACAACGTGCGCTTGGAGCGCCTTAAGAATGAATTTTCTTGGGAGGACAAGCAGGCCCAGACCCGCATAGACGAAAGCGACAACAACCGCCGTGGCTTTCACAAGAGCTTTTTTAATGCCGACCACGAGAACCCTTCCCGTTACCTTTTTACGCTGAATACAGGCCTTTTGGGCAGGGAAGAGTCGGTTAAGATTATAGAAGGGGTTGTAAAGTCCTATATTACCCCGCAAAAGGAGGCTGCCGGTAAGGAAAAGGTTGCCATGCTTTTGAAGGGGCAGAGGCTCGTTAACCAGCTTCTTTTTGACTTTAAGATGAACATAAACTTCCTTCGTGCCGTGGTGGAAAAAGACGTGATTACTTTGCAGGGGGTTGCGGATTCACATGCCCTTGTTGACCGTGCAGTTCAGGCTGCCGCAAAGATATTGCCCACTTGCGAGATTCGCAGTGCCATTACGATTTCCCGCGACTACAAGGCCTTTTAGGAAAGGAATGGCATCTTGCCCTCAGAATGGCATAGACATTGTTTCCATATTAAACTATAATGGGTTATTATGAAAGCTTCGAATAAATTCACATTTGCTAGAATAATTGCAGCGCCAATATTCTTTGTTATATATTTTATCCCGGTTTGGCTTAATTTGCCGGCTGGGCATCCCTTTAGCATAGCGTCCGTTTGTTTTTTGATTCCTCTCCTGGGTTTTGCAGAGCTTACGGACTATTGGGACGGACACTTTGCGCGCAAGAACAACGAAGTTAGCGACTTTGGAAAGATGTTTGATCCTTTTGCGGATGTTTTTTTGCACCTTTCTACATTCACCTGTTTTACTTTTACCGGTGCAACGGATGAGTCCCGTTTTGGCTATATGCCTGTATCTTGTTACATAATAATACTTTATCGCGAATTTAGCCAGAACTTTTTGCGCATGGCTTGTGCAAAGCAGGGTACGGCTGTTGCTGCCCGCAAGGGTGGAAAGATAAAGACTGTCTTCTATGTTATAAGCTGCTTTGTTGCCCTTGCACAGGAGTCTTTGTACCGCCTGAATCTTGCCGCTACTTTTGACTTGCCTATGCAGCTTTTTAAGTACATTGGCTGGGGCTTCTTTACTGTCTGCGTCTTCCTTGCACTTGCAAGCTTTTTTGACTACATGAAGAATTTTGGCCACGTTTTGCACGATGCAGCACAATAGGCAGTGTGAATGTGAGAAAGCTGCTTCTTTGCATTCTGTGCTTTATATCTTTTTCTTGCTCAAGTCTTTTTGTCTCGACTCTTGAATATGATTCGGTTATGAATTTAAAAGTCGAGGAATCTTTTGCTGGCGGTAAGACTGTCCTAAAAGTTTCCGGTTTGTGCGCCGACTCTGCCTCTTGCGTAAGAAAAATCTATGAGGAGCGGCAGGCTGATGTAATCTGCATGAAGGTTGACGTTTCTCCCTTTCATGAAAAAGGTGCAAGCGGACGCTTTGAGTATTCAATAGAAATTCCTGATGGCGTTTTAAGCCTTGTCTTTGGAAAGAACAAATATGAAATTTGGCGTCGGTCTTCTTTTTCTTAAAAGTACCGTCAAAAAACATAAAAACAAGGTTGTTTCAATAAAAAAAAAGTAAACATTAAAATTTTGTTAATTCGTGTGAATTCCGAGAAGAATTTGCTAGCAATATTTTGAGTATAATGCTATAATTTTTAGATATGGAAGAATTGCAGACGTTTGCTGGAAATCCTTTGCCGATTGGCACTCAAGTTTATCCGGACGGAGTTAACTTTAGCGTATACTCTAGGAATGCAACGCGCATTTTTTTGGATTTTTTTGACAAAAGCAGCGATGTAAAGCCTTGCTCGACCCTTGTACTTTCCCCAGAGCAGAACCGCACAGGGGACCTTTGGCACATTTTTGTCAAGGGAATAAAGGCAGGCTCTCTTTATCTTCTCCGGGCTGAAGGTCCCTTTGAACCTTCCGAGGGGCACCGTTTTAATCCGAAAGTCTATCTCTTTGACCCACGCGCAAAAGCTCTTACCAGTGAGTCTCTTTTTTTGAACATTCCGCCTTCCTACCGTCCACCTGTGGACAAGGAGGACATGGAGGTTTTTAAGGGGCGTGACATGGCTAAATTTCCCAAGTGCGTTGTAGTTGACGACAATGCCTTTGACTGGGAAGGAGACAAGCCTCTTAACTACCCCCTTTCAAAATGCGTAATCTACGAGGCTCACCTAAAGGGCTTTACCGCAGGAAAGGAAAACAATGTATCTTGCCCCGGAACATACGCAGGTTTTACACAAAAGATTCCCTACCTTAAGCGGCTGGGAGTTACGAGCGTAGAGCTACTTCCAATCTTTGAATTTGACGAATACGAAAACACAAACGTCAATCCCAGGACAGGCGAGCGAATGAAGAACTACTGGGGCTACAGCACAATGTGCTTCTTTGCACCCAAGGCTTCCTATGCGGCAGATAAAAATCCCGGCGGCTGCGTAAACGAATTCAAGACGCTTGTAAAAGAGCTTCACAAGAACGGCATAGAGATAATTCTGGACGTTGTGTTCAACCACACTGCAGAGGGTAACGAGAACGGCATAACCTTCTGCTTCCGCGGCTTTGAAAACAGCGTCTTCTATCTTTTGCCCCAGCAGCACAAGGAACACTACATGAACTATTCAGGCTGCGGAAACACTGTAAACTGCGGCCACCCTGTCGTTGCAAACTACATAATCGAATGCCTTCGCTACTGGGTCTTGAACTACCACATAGACGGCTTCCGCTTTGACTTGGCGGCTGTTCTTAACAGGACACAGGACGGGGGGCTTGTGGAGGCATCTTCCCTTGTAGACGCCATCCAACAGGATCCAGTACTTCACGACACAAAGATGATTGCAGAGCCTTGGGATGCAGGCGGGGGCTACCAGTCTGGTTGCTTCCCCGGACGCTGGGCAGAATGGAACGACCGTTTCCGCGATGATTTGCGCAAGTTCTGGCACGGACACGAAAAGCTTTCAACTGCAGCTGCAACACGAATCAGCGGTTCGAACGACCTTTTCCAGTTCAGAAGGCCATGCAACAGCATAAACTACATCACCTGCCACGACGGCTTTACCATGAACGACCTTGTAAGCTACAACGGAAAGCACAACGAGGAAAACGGAGAGGCAAACCGCGACGGCAACGACTCAAACTGGAGCTACAACTTTGGCTTTGAAGGCCCAACCGCAAACCCTTCCATAGAACGTACCCGCACAAGGCAGATGAAGAACTTTATCCTTACAATGCTCATCTCCCAGGGCACACCAATGCTCCTTGCAGGGGACGAATTTAGGCGGGGTCAGCAGGGCAACAACAATGCCTACTGCCAGGACAACGAGACAAGCTACATCGACTGGGGAATATGCAGACTGAACGACCGGCTGGTAACATTCACCCAGAGGGCAATAGAACTTAGAAAGAAGCACGCCGTATTCAGAAGGGAAAATTTCTTCAAGGGCAACAAGGCAGGAGAAGTGCCGGACATTCAGTGGTACTCCTACGACGGAAGCCTTCCCGACTGGAACGTAATGCAGAACTTTTTGGGCTTTACCCTGAGTGGGCAATACTGCACCAACGACGATGGCAACTGCGACAACGACTTTTACATAGCCATGAGCACGGACAGGCACGACACTCTGGTAACCATTCCAACGCTAAAAGACGGACGCAGGTGGTACAGGGTGGCAGACACTTCAATAGAAGCAGACGACAGCCTTGTTCTGGAAGGACGCATAGAGCAGCTTCACTCGCAGTCACGCTATGTGCTTCCGGCTGGCTCAATGGTCATACTGATGGCCAAGTAAAAATGGAATAATACGGTCTGTGGAGGCACCGTGTTTTTATATACAGTTCTTAGGAGGAACAAATGAAATTTGACGCAGAAAAGTTCAAGGAGAATTTAACAGCGCGTCTTCGCAGGCAGTACGGTAAAGACATTACCCAGGCCACAAAACACGACCTGTTTGACGCAGTAAGCGCAAGTGCCCTTGAAATCATCATGCCAAACTGGATGGAAACACGCCGCGCTTACGAAGCAAAGCCCACAAAGCAGCTCTATTACCTTAGCGCAGAATTCCTTATGGGACGTGCCCTGAGCAACAACCTTATCAACACCGGAATCATGGATCATGTAAGGGAAGTTCTTAAAGGCATGAACGTTGACTACAACGTTATAGAAGACGAAGAACCCGATGCTGGTCTTGGAAACGGAGGCTTGGGACGCCTGGCAGCATGCTTCTTGGACAGCCTTGCAACCCTTGAATACCCCGGACACGGCTACGGAATCCGCTACGAATACGGAATGTTCGAGCAGCACATCATCGACGGCGAGCAGGTTGAATTTCCGGACAACTGGCTAAAGCACCGCGACCCTTGGGAAGTAAAGAGAAGCGACCTTGCAGTAACCGTAAAATTCGGCGGACAAATAAAATACGGCAAAACCCCGGACGGACAGGACCGCTTCTACATAGAAAATGCGGAAGAAATAACTGCAACGCCATACGACATGCCAATAGTTGGATTCGGAAACGAAACTGTAAACACGCTCCGCTTGTGGCAGGCATCAAGCCCGGACGGATTTGACCTGCAGCTCTTCAACGACATGCAGTACAACCGCGCAGTGGAAAAGCAGAACAATGCAGAAAACATAAGCCGCGTACTCTACCCCAACGACAACGGCCCCATGGGCAAGGAACTCCGCCTTAGGCAGCAGTACTTCTTTACATCAGCATCCTTGCAGGACCTTGTCCACCACTTTGTACTCAACGTGGGAACAGACTTCAGCAAATTCCCCCAGTACCACGTAATCCAGCTTAACGACACCCACCCGGTAGTAGCAATCCCAGAAATGATGCGCATACTCCTTGACGAATACAACGTAGGCTGGAACGACGCATGGAACGTTGTAACAAAGACATTCGCATACACAAACCACACAATCCTTGCAGAAGCCTTGGAAAAGTGGCCAATCGAAATCTTCCAGAGGCTGCTCCCCCGCATCTACCAGATTGTAGAAGAAATCAACCGCCGCTTCATGATAGAACTGCGCGCAAAATTCCCCAACGACTACGGCAAGCAGAACCACATGGCAATCATCCACGACGGAAAAGTTTACATGGGCTGGCTTGCAATCCACTCATGCTTCAGCGTAAACGGCGTTGCGGAACTGCACACAAAGCTGCTCAAGGAACAGGAATTCAAAGACTGGAACACAATCTACCCGCAGAAGTTCAACAACAAGACAAACGGCGTAACACAAAGACGCTGGCTGCTCTGCTCCAACCCGGAACTTGCATCCTTCATCACCGAGCGCATAGGCCACGGCTGGGAAACAGACCTTACCAAACTCAAAGCACTCGAAAAGTTTGCAGACGATGACGAAAGCCTCAACAAGCTTACCGAAATCAAAAAGCACAACAAGCAGAAGCTGGCAGACTATCTCAAGCACGCCCAGAACGAATTCCTTGACCCGGAAAGCATCTTCGACACCCAGGTAAAACGCCTGCACGAATACAAGAGGCAGCTCTTGAACGTATTCCACATCATGTACCTCTACAACCGCATCGTGGAAGACCCGTCATTCAACCCGCCAAGCCGCACCTTCATCTTTGGAGCAAAGGCCGCATCGGGCTACCGCCGCGCAAAGCAGATAATCAAGCTCATCAACACCGTAGCGGAAAGAATCAACAATGACCGCCGCGTTGGTGGAAAGCTCCGTGTTGTTTTCGTAGAAAACTACCGCGTATCCGTAGCAGAAAAAATCATCCCGGCAAGCGATGTTTCCGAACAGATTTCAACCGCAGGCTACGAGGCATCAGGAACCTCAAACATGAAGTTCATGATGAACGGCGCACTCACATTGGGAACAATGGACGGTGCAAACATAGAAATCGTAGAATCCGCAGGAAAGGAAAACGCATTCATCTTTGGCCTCAACTCAGACGAAATCATCAAGATAAACAGCGAGCACAGCTACAACCCGCAGAAGTACCTGGACCGCAACCCTCAGCTGGCAAAAATCCTGAACCAGCTTGTAGATGGAACCTACGACAAAACAGGCCTCCTCTTCCGCGACCTGCACGACAGCATCGTATTCGGAATCGAAGGCCAGAGACCAGACGTCTACTTTATCCTCGCCGACTTCGACAGCTACGTACAGGCACAGGAAAAAGTGGCAAAAGCCTACGCAGACAAGCGCAACTGGGCACGCATGGCACTCATTAACATTGCAAACTCAGGCAAGTTCTCTTCCGACCGCACAATCGAAGACTACGTACGCGACATCTGGAAAATCAACAAAATCAAGATTGACTAAAAGCTCCGGCCTTAAGCAATCCAAATGACCATCAAAAGACTTGTTCGGAAGACCAGTTTTTCCGGGCAAGTCTTTTTTTTTAATTTTCTGGACGGTACCTTTGTACGCTCCACCATTTTATTCCATGGCTAACTCGACCGACAGCCCCTTTCGCCACCCGCTTTCCAGGGTTCCGCCTTCCGGCTCCATTGCTAACGCAACCCGCTTGCGCGGGCCCTTCCAATCGGGCGTAGGTCGCATAAAAAAAATCCCTCCTTGGATTTTTTTATGATTGCAGAATTGCAAGGCAATTCTACATGTTGCTAAGCCGCCATCCATGGCTCGTTACTGCTTTGCAAGAAAGATTAAAATCCCTCACCAAAATTTAAAAAAATTTACCTACAGTATACTGTAGGTAATGGACTTGATTAAGTCCATTAAAAACTCTGCCGGGGAAAAGATTATGAAAATAAAACAAATCTTATGCTTATTGTTTATAGCGACAGCCCTTTTCACAACCTGCTCAAACTCCTCATCAAGTTCCAGTTCCGATGAGTCCGTAAGCCAAGAAAACCCACCGCAAGTATTTGGCTGCGCCAGTAATGCAGATTGTCCGAGAGGAACTAGATGCAGCTCCGTCACAGGTCAATGTGAGTCCATAATACAAGGCTGCACCGATTATGATGAAAATGAAAGATGCATAGCTTGTCATGGTAGATACAGTTTGTATAATGGGCGATGCATAATCAATGTGGAGAATTGTATAGATGGCGATAATGATGGAAATTGTATTAGATGCGTAGAAGGTTATAGAGTGTCTAATGGTGAATGCATACGAAACCCATAAATAAACACAGAAAAGGAAGACTACACGTCATGAAGAAATCATCTTATATTATTCTGACAATCCTATTTTCACTTTTACTCTTTTCTTGCGCAAAAAATGCAATGGTTGAAAAGTTTTACGGATACGTAAAAGATCAGGAAGGCAATCTTGTAACGGAAAGAGACTTAAAGGCAGACTACTACTTTGTTTTCTACGGGGCATCGTGGTGTCCATACTGCAAAGAAATGAAGGATGAAATTACAGACTTCTACAATACTTATAAAAAGAAGAATAATTTTATCGTAGTTTTTGCAGGCTGCAAAAAAGACAAATCAAATGACGACTTGACAGGCTATCTAAAAGAAGAAAACTACCCCTTCTACTATGTAGATTTTGACCACAGGGATGAATGTGGACTTTTTAACCTTGACGCTTATGCCAGCTGCGAAAAGTTTTTCATTCCAGGCTTTATCCTCTTTGACAAAACAGGAAAAGTCTTAAGCAATTCAAACGGTCCCCTAAAAGCAGACTACCAACCAAACAGGCCGCTTGAATACTTTAAAAAGAAATTGCAAAAATAGTTTTCTTTAGGGAATGGCCACTTAATTCAGAACATTTTGCACTCTATCCCACTCTCCAGAAAAGCGAAGGTCGTTAGACCTAAGCAAATCCGCTTGTTGGTTCATGCAATGGTGTGGCAGTTGCAGAAAACCGCATTTATGAACATATCACACTATGCATCTTCCGCAAGGGCAAAGGGTACAAAACCACGAAAAATACAACATTCTCCGTGGTTTTCTCATATTTTTTGCCACAAAACCACGGAAAATATTTTGCTGTAAAACAAGGTTCTTGCCCATCAAGCCTAGCCCCGATTGGAAGGGCCGCGAAGCGGTTGCCGTAGGCAATGGAGGCGCAAGCCGGAACCCTGGAAAGCGGGGAATGCAAAGAAGGCTGACCGGACACGGAGTGCCGGGCACAGTTAAAAAAGGCAATACGCTCCAAAAAAGAAAAGAGAAATTGCACTAGATACATTGCCCTTCAAATGCTATAATTCGCCCATGAAAAAAATATTTCTTTCTATAATTATGTCAATGCTTTCTGCGGCAGCTTTTGCAGAAGGGCATTCGGCAAACGAAAGGCTTTGGGCAGGCAAAGGGCTTTCCACAGACCAAAGGCAAGTCCGGCTTGAATACGCTCTGGACATAACCGACTACACCAAGCGCATAAGGACTATGACAAAAACTCCGCTACCACCCTACCTTAACGCAGCTGAATACATGGAGATGACCCGGGAGCAAGCCTTTGAGCAATACAAGAAAATTGCAGACGAAGAGCCGGAAAACCTTATTGCCCAGTGTGCAGTGGGCTACTGCTACATAAACGAAATTGGAACGGAAGCTTCCAAAGAAAAAGGCATGAGCTACATAAAAAAAGCAGCAGACAAAAACTTTGCGCCGGCAATAAACACGTTGGGCGCATATTCGGATTCAGACGAAGAGGCATTCAGCCTTTACCAAAAAGCCGCGTCCTTAAACTACATGACGGCACTTTTAAATCTTGGGGACTGCTACGAAGAAGGAAGGGGGTGCGAAAAGTCCCTAAAAAAAGCAGAAGAGACACTGCTAAAAATACGCGACCTTTATCCGGAAGACGAAAACATTTACCTCTACATAGCAGGCTTCCACAGCGAGACCTTAAAGGAAGCAGAAAGCAAATGCCTTCCATATTATGTGGATGCTGCGGAAAGAGGAAACCTTGATGCAATGTTCAAGCTTTGGTTCAGCTTTTACTCTGAGTACAGCGAAGACGATGACGGGAACAATGGGACAAACAGGGCAAAATGGTACCGCCGCTACCACGAAAAGCGGGCAAAGCTGAAAAATGAAAAGGAAAAAATAGAAAACGAAAAGCTCCCATACCTTTTAAAAAGGGCAGAAAAAGGCGAACTCTATGCAATAAAAAAAGTCATCAGCTACTATAACGACTATTCCTACAGGCACAAAAATGCAAGCAAGGTTTACGAATGGAGGATAAAGGCTGCGGACAAGGAAGACAGGGAGTCATGTACGTATCTTGCAGAGGAGTTTGCAAAAGGACAACACGGAAGCAGGGACTTTAAAAAGGCAGTCTACTACTTTGACAAGGCAGTGGAAAAATCCAAGGACAAAGACAAGGAAGTTCTTCTTAGCTATTACATCAATGAACTAAACGAGGTTGCTTTCGGAAGGCTAAAAGTTTACGGATTTGTAAACCGCTACAACAATAGCAAGGACGAATATCCCAGAACCTACACAGTCTTCTACGGGGACAACCTTTTATTTGCAGAAGAAAAAGACGCACTTGCCTTTTGCGAAAAGTATGCAGAAAAAAACAAGGACTGTTCACTTGCACTTGCATACTACAAGTACCTTAACGAATCAAAAGAAGCGGCAGAAAAATATCTGGACGCCCACGGACTTTCGGACGCAAAGGAATTCCTGGACTACACGAATGACCCCTACGATCCAAATTCAAAAGAAAACCAGGTTAAGCGGGCAATGTGGGATAGTCAGCAAAAGGAAGAAATGGAAGGGCTAAAAAAAAGGATTGGGGAAAATTCATTCGATGCAACGGCATGGTTTTTACTTGCAAAACTTTACGAAAGCTCTTCCACGGCAGAATCAAAGAAAAAGGCATTCGACTGCTACAAAAAAAGTGCAGACCTTGGGTTTACAAAGGCATACCATGGTCTTGCAGACTTCTACAAATGGGGAGACCTCTGCGACTCTGACGCAAAAAAAGCAAGCGAGCTTTACGAAAAAGGCGCAGATGCAGGAGACAGTCTCTGCCTAAACTCCCTTGCAGAAATGTACCGCGACGGAATTTATTTTGACAAGGAAAAGAATGACTTTGTGCAGGACTTTGACAAGGCAATAGAGCTTCTAAAAAAGGCCCTGCAGCTGGACCCGGACTCATTCAGCGCAAAGCATGAGCTTTCCATGTACAACATAAAGGGTGCCGATGACGATGATGATGAACTCTACTGGCTCTACCACAGTAAGCCAAAGAAAGATGCAAAACCCTTCGACTGGGATTCATGGACTTTTGGCGACTTTGAATTTGAAGACCAAGATGCAACCATCCCCGAATACAAGGAAGACGATGGCTACTGGGAAAACACAGAGATTGTGGAATGCTCCTTTGAAAAAGACAAGGAAAACTATTTTGCAAAAACAATCGACTCGCTAAAGCCCGGAAAGAACTACCGCCTGGTCTTTGCAGAAAACATAGAGTACAACACTAAAAAGCTAGATAGCCTCTACGATTATTTTTCGGAAAGCAAACAGGCACAAGAGCTTACCCTGGATTTGGACTTGCGCAAATGTAAGACCAGCTGGCTAGGCTCCAACTCAATCTGCGGAAAATTCAGGAACATATACCTTCCGGACAAAGCGGCCTTCCTTGCAAACGACTGCCTTCTTGTGTATGCAAAAAAAATTGTCTTTGGCTCGGCCATAAAAAATTTCGCAGACCCAATAGGCTCCAGGGAAATTGGCTTTATGGACTTTACCCTCGTTAGCGAAGAAAACTTTTCTGCAAGGCTTGCATATTCAATCTCCCAGCTAAAGGTAAACTACATGAGGGGCATTCCAATAAAGGCAAACTTTGAATTCTACACGGTGGAAGACGTCCACAACCTAAAAATCATCAAGGAATTGCGCACTACACTGGAATCCAACCCGGACAAAAAATACGTCGTGGATTTTTCGCACTCAGCCTATGCGCGCGACCCCCAGAGCGGAGAAAACATCCCCTTCCCCAGAAACTTCCTTGCCAAGCAGACAAACCTCTACTACCTGATTCTTGCCGGCTGCGACAAGGTGGAATTTCCGGAAAACTTCTGCCGCGACTGCAAAAACCTTCGCTCAATAATCATGTGGGACTTTGACGAAATTGCCGGAGACGGGGCATTCGAGGGCATCTACAAGGACTGCACCATAACAGGACAAATTGGCCCAGAGATTCTACTGCGCAATTTGTTCTAATGGACGAAAGGCCAACTTTTACTGTGCCCGGTCCTTCGGCTCCGGGCAAACTCCGTGGCATTTTCCCTATTCTAAAACATGCAGCCCAAGAACAGCTCTTTATATCTTTACAAAGCAAGGGGAAAACAAACTGCCACGGAGGGAATTGTCCCCGCTTTCCGCGGTTTCAGTACCGCCAAGGCGGTACCACTTCGTGCCGCTACAATCGGGCGTAGGCTGCACCGCATTCGCTGCAAAGAGACAGGGCGCAAACACCTATTTTTTTTTATAGTGGTTTTCTGAAAATTATTTTAAAATTTGCTTAATTTACCATTGATGATGACGATGAACAGACCACAGAGCAGACAACGCCTACACCATCTCCATCTGGAGGAGAGCTTGCAAAATAACATCTTCGTAAAAAGGTGCGCCTAGCATTGGCAAAGGCAAGCGCTTATAAGAGCGTCCAATATAAAAAGTACCAAGCACGGTGGCTAAAACCTCCGTGCTTTTTTTTGCCTGCTTGCCCACCAGCCTAGCCCCGATTGGAAGGGCGCGGAACGCGTTGCCGTTAGGCAATGGAGGCGAAAGCCGGAACCCTGGAAAGCGGGATAAAATGCCCTCCTTGGCATTTTATCCCGTGAGTTTTCTGGCGAAAACTCACCAGTTTTTTCTGCTAACTTTTGACGCGCCGTCCGTGGCGCTACTTGTTTGCGATTAGGGAAAAATGCAAAGGATTCTGGCCGGCATGTAGTGCCGGGCACAGTTTAAAAGGGCATGCGCTCCAGAAGATTATAAAATTCCAAATGCTTTTGTTTGAGTGCTATGCCACACTTGCTGCAAATGAGTGTAGAAACTACCATGCAAGGTCATTTCAACGGGCTCAATGACCGTAAGTTACACAAACCGCTGGGCTGGGGTTACTATCCAGAGGGCGCGCAGGATTCCGCTGCCGGTGTTTTCTATTGTGTGGGGAGAAGTTGCGCTAAAGGAAACGCTGTCCCCTGCCAAAAGCTCGTGTTCGCTCTTTTCGTAGACAAGCTTTCCCTTTCCTTCTATTATAAAGCCCATTTCCTTGCCGGGGTGGCCGTAGCTGCCACGGTGGGTGTGGCCTCCCTGTGGAATGGTAATCAGGTAACATTCAATCGAGTGGTCGCCGTCTTTTTTTGATGGCGCAAGGACTTCCTCGTAGGCAACGTCATCTTCCTTCATGCTGCGCCTTTCCCCGCTTCTTACAATCGTAACGGGGCGGCTCTGGTTGTATTCTTCAAAAAGATACTCCAGGTTAATGTCCAGTGCATCTGCCAGGGAAAGAAGGGTATCTATTGCAGGGGAAACGCGGTTGTGCTCAATCTGCGAGACAAGGCTTTCGCTAACGCCAGCTTCTTTTGCCACGGCTTTTAGAGTAAGATGCTTTTTTTCGCGCACGTCCTTAAGCTTGTCCCCAAAGCGGTAGGTCTTTTTTTCTTCCATAACAATTAACACCACACAGCAAGGCTACAGCAAGCTAGGGCTGCTTTGCAAAGGCATCGTTTTTCTGCTTTTCGCTGTTCTTTTCCATAATAAAGCGGATAAAGAAGTCTTCCAGAGTCTTTGTGGGGCCGGGAAGGTGGAGACGGCTTCTTGCACGGGCGTTGTCGCGGCGGACTGTATACAAAAGGTAAAAGTCGCGGTAGTCAAGGCTAATGTCCGTCTTTACGCGCTCACCAAGCTGGGCACTAACTTCATCACGGCCAATGGCCTTTATGCCCTGCTCACGCAAAATCTCGCGCAAACGGATAATCTGCTCGTAGGAAATACCGAACAAAAACTCTTCCATGGCCTGGGAAACTTCGTTGTCTCCAAGACGCTCTTTTATAAAGGATGTCCACTGTTCGTCCATCTGAATGGAAACAAGCAAAAGCTCACTTGTCCCCATCATTGTGCCGAATGCGGGGGCAATCTTTCGCCTGGCGGACCAAACGCTCTGCAAAACCGGCGCAATGTCGGAAATATTCTGGTCGGAGCGGTGTTCCCAAAGGATAATCAGGCTGTTTGCAAGTTCCCTGCGCAAATCCATGGAAAGTGAGGAATCCTTTATTAGGTTAAGGTAAACGTCTTCCGCCATAAGGGTGAACATCATGCTCACAGTCTCGTCGCTGTACTTCTTTACGGTCTTTTCGTCCATTCCCGCATAGTCGCGTGCCAGTTTGGACATTGAATAAAAGGTGTGAATCTTTGCAACAAGGAATCCCTTGCCCAAAATGGCCTTGGATGGCATGTGAAGCAAGGTATCGCCGTCTTCCTGGTAGGAAATAAGGCTTTCTACAAGGGCTTCCGGGGTGCGCACCGTGGTATTGAGTGTTGCGCGTTCCAAAAGCGACGGGAATGCTGCAAGCGCTTGGGCCAACTGTTTAATATCTGCAAGGCGGTCTGTAAGCTTTTCCACGCGGTCCGGGGCATTTTTTTCCAGAGCCGCAAGCAGGTTGTTGTAAAGCTCCTCCTGATATGGCGTAAGGACAATAATTCCCGTGCTAATCAAATCTTCCGGCTTTTCGGACGAGTCAAAAAACGTATCCAGGCTTACGGGTGTATAGCCAGCGTTCAAATCCGGTAATTTAGAGGCTTCCATCTTGTTAAGTTCGTTAGAATTTTCCATAACGGACATTTCTTCCATCTATAAAATTACTCAAATTATATCATACAAATTCTTAAAAGTCTATCGCACTTTTCTTTAGCAGCTTTTTAGGGGGTACTTTTATGGACGAAGTCCTTAGGACGAAGTCCTACTTGCTCTACCATTTTACTCCATGGCTAATTCGACCGCCCATGCCTCTGCGCCACCCGCTTTCCAGGGCTCCGCAGACATTTTGTAAAGCAAATAGCGCCAAGGAGGGCGCGTTATTTCTTTACTTTAATAGCAGGTGAGTTTTCTAACAGAAAACTCAGGGGTAAAAATTGCACGGAAGCAATTTTTACCACCCGCCCTTCCAATCGGGCGTAGGGTTCTTTGTTAGGGCAACAAATGCGGCATCCATAGACTTGCTGGCTGTTTTGCTTGCTAGCTCCCCAAAAATAATATAAAATCACAAAGCAGGAGCGTTAAGAAAATGATTTTTCTTCAGATAGTCGCACCCATTGCATTTATTGCATCGTGGGTTTTCGTGACAAAAGCTGCTTTCGAATACAACAGAAAGTATAAGCGGATGGTGGATTTTTTGCGGCTGGAAGGCGACAACGAAACTTTAAAGGCAATCGGCTACGTAGAATTTTACGGTGAGGAATACGGCCTAAGAAGAACATTTTCTGTAACAGATGCTTGCCTTAGACTCTATACGCGCTACGAGGAAAGCAATAAAAATGAATATTTGGAATATGCGGAATATCTTGAAAAAAATAAGAAAGATACAATTCGGCATATCCTGATGATTTTTGGCTCCTTTGCCTTGCTGTGCATTGCCTTTGGTAAAATATGAGCTTAGAAGCGCATGGCAAATGATGAAAGGCGATTAAGCCAAGAATCTTGATTTCCGTTCCGTGGATGGCAGCGCTGTAGCACGATTTTTTAAAGGCCATATCGCTCAACGTATCGCGATATGCCTACGCCGCCGTGGAGCCCCTTTAGTACCGCGAAGCGGTATGAGGGTTACCGAAGGGCGGAAGGGCGGTGGCGCAAAGGCCTGTCCGGTCGGATTAGCCAAAAAACAAAATGGTAGAGCCGGTAAAAGCACCGTCCAAAAAAGATAAAAATTTCACAAAAGACTTGCCGAAAGCTCATTTTTTTTTGTATTTTATATAGTAAACAAAAGAAATTACGCCTTCCCCAAGTGGAAATGGCGCTTTAATTATAGGAGTTGTAAGAAAATGGCTAAACAATTGATTTACAATGAAGAAGCCCGCAAGAAGATGCTGAGCGGGGTTGAACAGATTGCCCAGGCTGTAAAAGTTACGCTCGGTCCCTGCGGCCGCCTTGTTATGCTAGACAAAAAATACGGCGCACCTACAATCACAAAGGACGGCGTAAGCGTTGCAAAAGAAGTTGAACTTAAGGACCCATTCGAAAACATGGGAGCCCAACTTGTACGCGAAGTTGCTTCCAAGACAAATGACGTTGCTGGTGACGGTACAACAACAGCTACAGTTCTTGCCTATGCAATCGTACGCGAAGGCCTCAAGGCTGTTTCTGCCGGTATGACACCTATAGAAATCAAGCGCGGTATAGACAAGGCTACAGCCATCGCAGTTGAAGCCGTAAAGAAGTCAAGCCGTGCAGTTAAGGGCAACGATGATATTACCCACGTTGCAACAATTTCTGCAAACAACGATCCGGAGATTGGTAAAATCCTTGCAGAAGCCATTGAAAAGGTTGGCAAAGACGGTGTTATTACAGTTGAAGAGTCCAAGAACATGGACACAACCGTTAAGACTGTTGAAGGTATGCAGTTTGACCGTGGCTACGTAAACGCTTACTTTGTAAACGACCGCGAGCGCATGGAATGCACTTTTGAAAATCCATACATTCTTATCCACGACGAAAAGATTTCTACAATGAAGGATTTGCTGCCAATTCTTGAAAAGGTTGCAAATTCTGGCCGCGCTTTGCTCATCATTGCAGAAGACGTTGACGGTGAAGCCCTTACAACACTCGTTGTAAACTCACTCCGCGGAACAATCAAGTGCTGCGCAGTAAAGGCTCCTGGCTTTGGCGACAGGCGCAAGGAAATGCTTCAGGACATCGCTATTCTTACTGGCGGAAAGGTTATTACTAAGGAAATGGGCCTCAAGCTTGACTCTGTTGAGCTTACAGATCTTGGTACCGCAAAGTCCGTTAAGATTGACAAGGACAACACAACAATCGTTGACGGTTCTGGCGACAAGAAAGTTATTGCTGACCGCGTTGCAGAAATCAAGAAGCAGATTGAAAAGTCTACTTCCGACTACGACAAGGAAAAGCTCAAGGAACGCCTTGCAAAGCTTTCTGGTGGAGTTGCAGTAATCAGCATTGGTGCAATCACAGAAACAGAGATGAAGGAAAAGAAATTCCGCGTAGAAGACACTCTTGCCGCAACACGCGCTGCCCTTGAAGAAGGCATTGTATGCGGTGGTGGAATTGCCCTTATTGAAGCAAGCAAGTCCCTTGACGAGTCAAAGGCAAACCTTACAGAAGACGAAAAGGTTGGCTTTAAGATTGTTAAGAGGGCACTTGAAGAACCAATCCGCCAGATTGCAGAGAATGCAGGCGTAGACGGTGCTGTTATTGCAGACAAGGCTAAGAACGAAAAGGCTGGTGTTGGCTACAATGCAGCAAAGGACGAATGGGTTAACATGATGGACGCTGGTATTATTGACCCGGCTAAGGTAACCCGCTGCGCTTTGCAGAATGCCGCTTCTGTTGCAGGAATGCTCCTTACTACAGAATGTGCAATCACAGACATTCCAGAACCTCCGGCACCTGCGGCAGCTCCTGCTCCAGACATGGGCTACTAATAAGCTAGAGTAAGATACAAAAAAGAGCCACCCTTGGCAAAAGAAGCGCTATCCAATATGCCTTCAAATGCCAAGGGTGGCTTTTATTTTGGCAAAAATGCCTGTCGGGAACCTCTTCTAAGGGGAAGTTTTCCGAGGTTTCCTTTCTTTAGTCTTCAAAGCGGGTCATTTCTTTGTTGCCCTTGAATTCTCCCTTTATAACCTTGTCTGTGTGTCCAACGTAGCCAATCTTGTAAGCCTTCATGTCCGGGATTCCAGCCTTGTGGTACTTCTTTGCGGTCTTGTTAAAGAAAGCCAGTACTGAATCCGCCTCTTTCTTGCTAACCGCCAGCACAAATCCAATTCCCATGTTGAAGGTGGAGTACATGTTCTTTTTGTCTGCTCCAAGACGGACAAGTTCATCAAAGATTTCCGGCACTTCCCAGCTGCCGTTTTTGATTACGGAGCAAAGCTGCTTCTTGCCCTCTTTTGCGTGGGGGTACATGCGGGGAAGATTTTCGTAGAAGCCGCCGCCTGTTACGTGAACCATTCCGTGGACAGAACCGGGGAATTTCTTAAGGGCTTCCATTACAGGCTTTACGTAGATGCGGGTAGGTGTAAGCAGGACTTCTCCGATTGTCTTTCTGCCAGCTTTTCCTGCGGGGGCATAGGGGGCGTTAAAGTTCTTTACAAGCTTTCTGATTAGTGAAAAACCGTTTGAGTGGGGGCCTGTGGAAGAAAGTCCAATAAGAACGTCGCCTTCTTTTATCTTTGCACCGCTAATAATCTGGCTCTTGTCTGCAAAGCCAACGCCAAAGCCTGCAAGGTCGTACTTGCCTTCATCGTAGAAGCCGGGCATTTCAGCAGTCTCACCGCCTAGAAGGGCACAACCTGTTTCTACGCAGCCGTCGGTTACGCCTTTTACAAGTTCACCGGCAATTTTTGCATCAAGCTTACCGCAGGCAATATAGTCAAGAAAGAATGATGTCTGAACGCCAGAGCAGAGTATGTCGTTTACACTCATGGCAACGCAGTCAATTCCTACAGTGTCGTATTTTTTTAGAGCAAAGGCAATGTCAAGCTTTGTGCCAACGCCGTCAGTTCCGCTTACAACAACGGGATTCTTTAAGCCCTTGGGAAGAGCAAACATTCCGTTGAATGCGCCTAAATCAGTAAGAAGTCCTGGTACCTTTGCGCGTGCGCTTTCCTTCTTGTAACGGTCAACAGCACGGTAGCCTTCGTTTACGTCAACACCGGCTTTCTTGTAATCAACTGCCATAATTTACCTCTTTGGAATTTTATATGCGTATTATAGCAAAATTAACCATGCTTTTTCAAGGGAAAGCATTGGCGGTAGTTTTTATGGACGGGACTTTTATGGACGCAAGCCCTCTTTGCTCTAACATTTATTCCCTGACAAACCCGACGGGAAGTGCCTCTCGTCATCGCCTTCGCTTGAAACTTCGTTGCGAGAACCGGGGGGGCAACTATTAAATGTAAAAAAGTAGCGCCAAGGAGGGCGCGTCATTTATTGGCATAAAAAACAGGTGCGTTTTCGCAGAAAACTCATGGTAAAAAATTGCAAGGAGGCAATTTTTAACTAACTGCCCCTCCACGGTGGCGTAGGCGTATCGCGATATGTTGAGCAATACGGCCTTAAAAAAAATCCAGTTTTGGGCTTTTAGCTTTCGGTTTTTAACTTAAGGACTTCTTCCAGCGGAAGAGAACAGCACTTTGCAATCATTTCGGGAGCAATATCTTCTGCCAGTAACTTTTTTGCAGTCTCAATTGCATTTTGATGCATGCCTTGTTCAAGTCCTTGCTCTATGCCCTTTTCAAGACCTTCTTTTATTCCTTGCTCAAGACCTGCTGCACGACCCCGCCTTTCTGCCGCCAGGAGGCCGCTTGTGTAGTCGCGCTTTTTTCCTTCGATTTGCCCCTGTATTACCCAGCGCCAGCCGTCATCGCTTATGTTTTTAAGAGTATCGCTTGCCTTCATTATGCCGTCCTCCGACTCCACTATCGCCCTTATCAAATCCTGGCTCCCAGGATTGTCCGCTTCCTTTAAGAATTTACACCATCTGGGCAGATTGTCAAGGGAGTCCCTTGCACCCCAAACAAAGGGGAGGGGAAAACCCCTACTCCGAAGCGATGTTTTCCCCTCCCCTTAGACCCCTCCCTTTTCCGGCACGGCTTAGGGCTACCGCCCTAAGAACCCGGACTTTTTGTTTACATTCAATTTCTATCTTAAAACCATAGGGCAAATCTGAAAACTGACACTCATCACCAACCTCCATCACGGAAGAGACAAGGCGCGCCGCATAGTATTCAGCACGCTTACCGTAGTCGTACTGCTGGTCAAAGCCCTGCATCTCAACCTGGGCCTTGGTCCCGTCCGAAAACTCGCAGTTAATGTCGTAGTCCACAGCCCGCTGGAATTTGTAGAAGCGGGCATCCTCATTCTGAACGACCGTGACTTCCTTTACATCCCTACCGATTGCCGCTGAAAGGAAGGACTTTAGCGCAATCTTTGAGGCCTGCGTGTTCTGGGTAAATATGGCCTTAAAGTTAGGGTCAAGGCGGGGGTTTAAGATGTGGAAAGATTTTTTTGAAATATTTGGCATGATATAATTTCCTCTATACTATATATATGCAGAAGAAATTCAAAATCTGACACAAATGCGAATATTTTTTGTTTAGGAATAAAAGAAGCTGGAGTTATTTTCTCTTACTTACCAATTATTATAGAGCCAATGAGGGAATTTAGCCCTTTCTTGCCAAGGAATATAGAGCCATGGATGGCGACTTAGCGCGTGCAGAATTGCGTAGCGATTCTGCAATCTCTGAAAAAATCCATGGAAGGATTTTTTCAGAGATTGCGACTTAGCAACCTGCAGAATTGCGAAGCGATTCTGCAATCCCTGAAAAAATCCACGGAGGGGTTTTTCAGGGTAGGCGGCTTAGCAGCATGCAGAATTTCAAAAGCAACCTAGCCGGGATTGGAGGGGGCACGGAGTGCGTACCCGAAGGGTACCGGCCGGGAGGGCAAGCCCCGGAAAGCCCGTAACACGAAGAGCCCCCGAAGGGGCAGTTTTACAGAGGAATGTGCTCCAAAAAACAAGGAAAATTAAAAATCAAGGTTGTTTTGTTCTTTTAAATAGCATATACTATATTATATGAGAAGATTAACAGTTTTATTTCTAAGTGTAATGGTCGCGGTGCTGCCGGTGTTTGCGGCTTCAAAGCTTTATGTCGCAGTGCAGAACGCAGAGTTGAAAAATTCACCGTCTTATTTTGCAAAGACGGTAACTACTGTAGATTACGGAACGCAGGTGTCGGTTGTTAAGACTGACGGTAAATGGACTCAGGTAAAAAGCGGTTCTTCAACGGGATGGATTGCAACATCCAGCCTTACAAAGAAAAAGATTACGGCTTCTTCATCCAAGGCAAATGCCAGCGCAAAAGAAATTTCTTTGGCGGGAAAGGGCTTTACCCAGGAAATAGAAAACAGCTACAAAAATTCCTCCGGTACGGACTATGCTTCTGTGGACAAGATAGAAACAATAACTGTTCCTGCAAGCCAAGAGGCAAATTTCCTTATTGAAGGTTCACTCAACAAGGGTGAATAGTTCTGTTTTACACGGATGAATTTAAAGGATGAATTTATATGAAAAAAAATGTTGGACTTAATACGCTAAAAATATCGCTGGTGGCTTTTGCCATTTTATTTACATCTGAAAGTCTTTTTGCGGCGGGTTGGGCAGACAGCCTTAAGGGCAAGCTTGACAAGGTGAACGAAAAGGCTTCTTCTGTTTCCGAAAAGATTAACGAAAAGGCCCAGAAGGTTACGGATGTTATTGATGAAACCTTTGACCCCCAGTCAGAAGACAACCAGACAATGTCTGATTCCATTAAGACTACAAGCGAAAAGGTTTCCAAGGCTGCAGAAGAGATAACTCCGGAGCAGGAGTACTACATTGGCCGTGCCGTTGCCGCAAAGATTCTTTCTGGAACACCGCGGGCAAGGAACAAGTCTTCCGTGGAGTTTTACCTTAACCAGATTTGCCAGGCTATAGTCATCAATTCTGACCAGCCTGAACTTTACAATGGCTACCATGTGGCTCTTATTGACTCAGACGCGCTTAATGCGGTTTCAACTCCGGGAGGTCACATTCTTATTTCCAGAGGTCTTGTAAAGGCTACGGAAAGCGAGGATCAGCTTGCGGCTGTAATTGCCCACGAGGTTTCCCACATTCAGCTAAAGCATGCCACAAAGTCTATAAAGACGTCTCGTTCAGCGGATGCCCTTCTTTCTGTTGTGGGTACTACAGGAACGATTGCCACCAAGGGAACTAAGGACGTAACAAAGTCTTTCTCTACGGTAGCGGATTCGCTTACGGACACACTGGTAAATTCTGGCTATTCAAAAAAGGCTGAATACGAGGCTGATTCCCGTGCGGTAGAGCTTATGGCTGCGGCAGGCTACAATCCCGATGCAATGACGGAGATGCTTGACGTTCTGGAAAAGAAGCTTGGCAGCAAGGACACTGGTATTGGAAAGACCCATCCTTCTCCAAAGTCAAGGAAGGCTTCCGTAAAGGCAAGCGTAATAGCCGCAAAGAGAAAGGTAAAGAAAGACAATTCCGCCCAGCGTGAGGCACGTTTTAAGGCTGCAATGTCTTCCATAAAATAGCTTGCACATAGCTTGCACTTATATTCCTAGGCTTAAACGGATTTATATATGAAGAAATTGTTCCTTAGGTGTTGCCTTGTAAGCGTGCTGGTCTTTGCATTCTGCACACTGATGAACCTGCTTGGACTGTTCAGATTTCTGGAATACAAATCGTACGACGGAAGAATGGCAAGAACTGCGGGTTTGTTCAAGGCTGACGAAAATATTGCCGTAGTAATCATAGACCAGGACAGCCTTGACTGGGCTAAGGAAAACCTTGGCTGGTCTTGGCCCTGGCCGCGCTCTTCTTACGGAGACATGGTGCGTTTCTTTAACATGGGAAATGCAAACTGCGTGGCATTCGATATGATGTACACGGAGCCCTCCGTCTATGGCAAGGAAGACGATGAATCCTTTGCCAGCGCAAACAGGGAATTTGGAAGGACGGCACTTGCAGTTCATTTTTTGGAAGATGACCCGGATAATGTTCATGCGGTCTATCCGATTCCGGAGCTTCGACAGTCTGCGGGAATCCTTTCCAGCGTTGTTAGCGCTAAGGACTTTGACACCGTTGTAAGGCGCAACCGTTACGGCTTTGTTCTGGACGGCAATGTATTTCCCCAGTTGGGAACTGCTCCCCTTGTTGCGGCAGGAGAAGCTACCCGTGAAGAACTTAGGCAAAAAATAGAAGCTGGCGAGACCGTAAACCTCCGCTTTACCAAAAGCCTCAACGACTACATTCCCTACAGCGCAATGCAGATTCTTCAAAGCTACAGGGCTGCTGCTGGAGTGGATGCCGGCAACGCTGGTGATGTTAGCCTTGATGCGGAAAAAGCAGACGATGTTAACGCTGGCGATGCTAACGCTGGCAATGAAAGTGCAAGCCTTCTTGATTCAAGCGATGGCAATTCTGATGATGGCAACGCAAGCGATGGCAATTCGGATGATGGCAATTTAGAAGATTCTGACGAAAGCGAAGAAGAAGTAGAAGAAGAAAGCGACCTTCTTTCCCCAGAAGACTTCGAGGGCATGTCTGTCTTTGTAGGTGTATACGCACCAGGCCTATTTGATATTTGCAGCACGCCAGTTTCCCAGATGTACCCAGGCATGGGAGTGCACGTTTCCTTGCTGGACACCCTGCTTAACGGCAACCAGATAAAGAATGCAAACACACCCCTAACAACTTCCGTCTTAACGGCAGTAATGGCTTTTCTAGGTGCAGCCTTCATACTGCTTGTTTCCGTAGTAAAGAAAAGAAGCGCCGCCTTTGCCCTTACCGCAATGGGCTTTGTCTTACCGCTTGTCCTTTACGTTGGCATCTGCTACGCCCTTTTTGCATGGGGAATATGGATTGCCCTTGTTGCACCTGTTGCAGCCTTCATACTTTCTTTTGCATCTTCAACCGCCGCAGGATATTTTTCCGAAGGCAGGCAGAAGAAGTACATCAAAACCGCATTCAGCCAGTACCTTAGCCCCATCGTTATAGATGAACTTGTTGCAGACCCCGCAAAGCTAAAGCTGGGTGGAGAGCGCAAGCAGATAACATGCTACTTTTCCGACGTACAGGGCTTTACCAGCATAAGCGAAGGCCTTGACCCTGCAGAACTAACCGCGTTTTTGAATGAATACACAAGCGAAATGTCCGATGTTATAATGAACAGCGGAGGAACAATAGACAAGTACGAGGGCGATGCAATAATTGCCTTTTGGAACGCCCCAACAGACCAGGAAGACCATGCCCTTAGGGCAGTGGAAGCTGCAATCCGCTGCCAGGAAAGGCTCGATGAGATGCAGGAAGAGCTCGTAAAGATTTCCCACAAGAGCGTAAAGCAGCGCATCGGTCTTAACACGGGGTACGCGGTCGTAGGAAACATGGGATCCCGCATGAGGTTCAACTACACAATGCTCGGCGACAGCGTAAACCTTGCGGCCCGTCTAGAAGGCCAGAACAAGGCATTTGGAACCTACACCATGTGTTCCGCGGAAACAAAAAATGCCGCGGTAGAGCACGGCACAAAGCTAAAATTCAGGGAACTTGCCAAGCTTCAGGTCGTTGGCAAAAAAGAAGCGGTCACGGTTTTTGAGCCAATGTCTCCCACCGTCTTTGCAAAGAGGGAAGTGGAGCTTGAAACCTTTGCAGAAGCCCTAAAGGAATTCTACAGCGCAAACTTTGCAAAAGCCAAGGAACTTTTCCAAAGCATAGCCCAAAGTGATGCAGCCGCCAAGAATTATCTTGAAAAATGCACGGAATTCATTGCCACCCCGCCAGATGCGGACTGGGACGGCCGTTGGATTGCCACCAGCAAATAGTATGCTGAATATTGCATAAGGTGTTATTCCGAACGCTACGCCACATTCGCACGCACTTGCTACGAATGTGTCGCACGCACTTGCTACAAATGTGGATTCGGAATCTATAGTAGTAAACAAATTGAATGTAAATATAATGCAATAAGGAGATGAATTATGGCAGACAAGGATGAACTTACGGAAGAAGAAAAAAATAAAATCCTCGAAGGCGTAAGAAGCGACAACAGCAGGAACGAAAGCGGCGCAACGCCAGAAGGCCTAACCCTTTCCCAGGACGATTTGAACAAGCTTCTTTCCGGGAAGAAATAAGAAATATGCAAGAAGAAATAAGCAAATAGAATAGAAGAAAAACCTTGGAATGCAGGTCTGCATCCTGAATATTTCTGCGCCCAGCCTTAGTGCCTCACGTAAAAATAGTGCGACTGCGTTTCAAGGGGAATCTCCGCACATTCAATGCCGTCAATCTGAATAAAGCTCTGTCTTTCCAAAAGGTTCACCATGTTTTCAAGCACGGAAGCCTCCGCCTGAGCCTCCATTTCCACACGGCCGTCACTCATGTTGCGAACCCAGCCTGCAATACCCAGCATCTTTGCAATCTGCTCCGCCCGCCACCTGAATCCAACCCCCTGAACCATGCCAGAAAAATAATAGTGCCGCCGTATCTTCATCAAAAGTCCTTACGCATGCCCCAAGCAAAAAAACGCCAGACAATCAGCTGTGGTAGGCAGCCTGAATAATGCCAAGCACTTCCTTGTCCTGAAAGTTAAAGGAATAATTCTTTGCGGGAACAAATTCCAGCGCGTAAAAAGTTCCAAGCTTTTCCTGAATCTCCACCAGGTTGGGAACAAAATCCCTTATGTTCTGCGAATAAATCAGCCAGCACTGCAGGTAGATAAATTCACCGCCAATAGTGTAGCAGTCCCTCTGCGTTAGCGGCGAATGAATGTACTTAAGGTCTGCAAAAGTGTTAAGGTCTCCAATCTCCGCGTTGGCATCGTGCACAGCCTTAAACAGGGCGTATGCCTTCAAGAGGTTCTTTTCATCGTTCTCAATTGACTGTGCCGCCTGCGTCTTTCCCAAAGTCTTGTAGGGATTAAGGTACTTCTTGTAGGCAGAAATTACCGTAACCTTGTAGTCTTCTTCCCTTGCATTTATCTTTTTCTGCAAAAGCTCGTCCGGGTAAAAAATGTTCTGCTTTGAATTGTCCCTTGACTGAGGCGATCGTCTAAAAATCTTTGAAAACTCGCTAAAGGCCTCAGCCGCACTTTTTTTTGTTTTTTCGGCCATAATACCCCCGCTCTATTATCGGCATAAATTCCTTTTAACTTTAATTTTCTTATGGGCGCATGGCAGCCAAGCTGCCACCGGGCTTTCCGGGGTTCCGCCCTTCGGCTCCATTCTCGCTAGCGCGAGAACGCTCCGCGCCCCTCCAATCCCTTGCGCGTATCGGTACACATATTCTTCCTGCAAACCGTGACTTTTCAAAGAAAAGGCCAAGTGCAATCTTGCTTCCCCCTCTCTTGCATTCCCCCCTAATTTTATGCTATAGTACCCATATCACGCGGTAGTCATATAACGGTATTATGCACGCTTCCCAAGCCTGACAAGCGGGTTCGACTCCCGTCTACCGCTTAAAATAAATTCATACCAAACAAAATAAATCCTAATACAAACAATAAACTCGTAACAAAAAAATAGTCGGGAGTCGAACCCGCCCGAAGTGAGCGCCGACCAAGTGGGAGGAAGAAGCGAACGAAGGGGTAAAAAAGGCCTAGCCTCCCCCAAAAACAACTTCCACAGTCCCAAAATCAGTAATCCGAATTTGTTCGACTCCCGTCTACCGCTCAAAATTTAAATTCGTAACAGATAAACTAAATCCTAACATAATAAATAAATTCGTACCAAAAAAATACGGGAGTCGAACCCGCCCGAAGAGAGCGCCGACCAAGTGGGAGGATCAAGCGAACGGAGGGGTAAAAAGGGCATAAAAACTCCCAAAATAAACTTCCACAGTCCCAAAATCAGTAATCCGAATTTGTTCGACTCCCGTCTACCGCTAGAAATTAATTTCGTAGCAGACAAAACAAATCCTAAAACAATCAATAAACTCGTAGCAAAAAAATAGTCGGGAGTCGAACCCGCCCGCAGTGAGCGCCGACCAAGTGGGAGGATCAAGCGAACGGAGGGGTTAAAAAGGCCTAGAACCTCCCAAAACAAATTTCCACAGTCCCAAAATCAGTAATCCGAATTTGTTCGCCTCCCGTCTACCGCTAAAAATTAATTTTTCCCTCCAGCATTGAATTTTCTTAAAAAATGTTGTATACCTTAGCAAAACAGAAATGTTTTATATCAGAGGTGTTTATGAAAAAGAAAATTTTAGTTTTGGGCGCAGCATTGTGCATGGCCTGCCTTTCTGCATTCTCCATCGGAATCGGTCCGCAGGTAAACGTAAATCCACTTGTTCCAATCTGGGATGGTTCCAGCACGTGGGGTGCAGCCTGTTCTGTAAAATTTGATTCAATGCCCATCTACTGGGCCTTCGGTTTTGACTCAGGCTACTACACTTACGAAGACGAGGACGGCCACAACGTTCACACCACAAAGTACACGACCAGCATAACTGGCGACTACCATATCTCGGAAGGAAAGTTCACCGAACTTCTTGGCTGGTACTGGGGCTTCGGAGCTGTCTTTACCGCATCTTTTACCGGCAAGCACAGCAACTACTACCTGTCTGCAGGCCCTCGCATTTATTTTGGCATGAACTGTAAGTTCAACAATGACACAATGGAAGCCTTTATCCAGACCGCAGCCCAGCCGGAACTTGGACTTGCCTTTGGTGAAGACGGAAAGGAAAACGGGTTCATCAGGCCAGCCCTTTACATTCCGACCAACCTTGGAATCCGTTTCTGGTTCTAAAAAATAAAACCTGTTCAGAAGTTTTTTCGGAACAGGTCTGTTATGCCCGGCAGAACTTTTGTTTTGCGGGCAATTTTTTTTCTTCTTTTTTTTTGGACCAACTTTTATTCGCGCGGAAGGGTTGAATACCCCGCCCCTTGGGGCGGAATAAGGGTATTCAACCCTGACTGCAATACCTTTTAAGAACAACGCACACCTCGTTGGTTCGCGTAAGGATGTTTTGATACAGGGGGATTCGTTTTATGAGGAACTCATACCCCGTAGCTTGCTGCGGGGTGCGTTGATTTGCTAACCCGCTTTTCAGGGTTCCGTGGGGCCCTGCCCACTCCATTGCCTAACGGCAACGCGTTCCGCGCCCTTACAATCGGGGGTAGGTTTTGTTTGAAAAAGCCTTGTTGCCCTTGCTAACTGTCTAAAAGTCAAATCCCTGTGAAGCTGCACTTTCTGCATCGGCTGTTAGCTTTGCACGGAATGCAATAAGCTTCTCTTTTATTTCCGGATATTTAATAGAAAGAATTTGCAGGGCAAGGTAAGCGGCATTTTTTGCGCTGTTTATTCCGACCGTTGCAACAGGAATCTGCGGTGGCATCTGCACTATGCTAAGAAGTGAATCCACTCCTGCAAGTCCGTTGCTCATTCCCGGCGTAACACATTCAAGCGGAACTCCAACAACAGGAAGTGTGGTGCGGCTTGCAATTACACCAGGAAGGGCTGCGCTAAGTCCTGCTCCTGCAATTATAACTTCCGCACCGTCTGCTTCCACCTGCTTAACGGTTTTTACAAGAAGGTCTCCTGCGCGGTGGGCAGAAATCACAAAGGCCTTGTATTCAACGCCAAATTCCTTAAGAACTGTGGCTGCCTTTTTCATAGTTTCCGAGTCTGATTTTGAACCTAAAAATATTGCGACTTTCATGCCCCCACTCTAACACAGGCAAATAGAAAATTCAAGGTTCAAGCCGAGGGCTTTTTTTGATGGCTGAAAAATCGTGCGTTATAATCTTATCCAAAAGGTAGAAGCCAGTCTGATTAAAAAAGACAAGAAGGTGACAGACTACTGGTATGCTGACAGGAAAAAATGCTTGATTGTTAGTGTCGCAATAATGCTTGTGTTTGTTTTTTGCATCCTTGGCGCTTTTTACGGAATCGTAGCATCTCCATTTAAAAACAAAGACGCTTCTTCTGGCAAGTGACAGTTAGGTAGAACCATTTATGGAAACAAGTACCAATGCCATTAACATAACGAACTGTCATGCCGAACTGCTACGCCACATTCGCACGCACTTGCTACGAATGTGGATTCGGCATCTCTCGTCAATATCTTGATTTGAGATTCTGAGTCAAGCTCAGAATGACGTAAAGTTAATGGCATTGGAAACAAGTACTTAGTTATTCCCAGCCGAATGTTGCCGGGGGCTTGTTGCTAAGGTCAAAGAAGATTGCGTCCGTGTAGGGCAGGGCTGCAATGTCACGAACAATCTGCATAAGGTCTTCCTGTGGCAGCTGGGCAAAGCGGGCCGTCATAACGTCTTCCGAGCAGAGGGGGCGCAGTACGAATGAACAGCGTTCCGCAGAAGAAGCGTAGGGCAGGTTTACCGTAAGGTGCTGGAATATCTTTGAATACCAGCCGCTTTTGTGCAGGGCAGTAAGCACTATGTTGTCTGCTTCTCTTGTCTGGTCAAGGCGGTGACGGTCGCAGTATCCTTCCTGCAGGGTAAGGTCTTGTGTCTTTAGTGCCGGGTTCTGGTAGAGCTTTATTATGCAGCGGTTTATAAAGTTTGAAGAGTTTGTAATTGAACCGGATGCTTTTTCAAGTTTTTCCCACTTTTTTGGCAGGTGGCAGAAGCCATTTCCTTCATCACCAAAGTCAAGCACGGATGGGAAGCGGTAAGTCCTAAAGTCACCCTGAACTCCAACAGAGCGGACGGGAAGCACATATTTGCTAAGGCTTTTTGAGCAGTTTTCGCAGAAGATTCCGTCCAGGCTGATTGACTGAATTTCCTTTTCTGCCTTTGCAAAGTCTTCCTTGTCGCTTTCTGACATTTTTCCGTTTGAGCAAAGCACGTTTATGCTAAGCCCTGGGCCGGGGAATGGGTGCCTCATTACAAGCTCGTCTTCAAGCCCCAGCTTTTTGCCGATTGAGCGGACTTCATCCTTGTACAAATCCTTTAAAGGCTCAATTACAAGCCCCTTTTCTATAAGCTCTTGAATTCCATCCACGCGGTTGTGGTGGGTCTTTATGACCTTTGAATTTTTTGTTCCGCCGGATTCAATGATGTCCGGGTAAAGCGTTCCCTGTGCAAGAATCCAGTTGGAGCCGTCCAGGTGCTGCTTTTCAAGAACGCTGTTTCGCACGGCAATAAAGTTTTCGCCAACTGCCATTCTCTTTTTCTGCGGGTCGGTAAGGCCCTTTACCGCATTAAGAAAGCTTTCGCTTGCGTCTTCGCAGATAAAGTTGTTGAATCCGTGTGCCTTGTATGAAGAAGCAACGTTTGCGCTTTCGTTCTTTCGCATAAAGCCGTTGTCTATGTGCAGTCCAAGAACCCTGTCCTGACCGAGCGCCTTATTCAGCAGGGCAAAGGCAACAGTGCTGTCAACACCACCGCTAAGAAAGAGGAGCACGTTCTTTTGACCGGCATCTTTTTTGATGCTTTCCAGTATGTGGTTAAGAACGGTGTCTTCGCTCCAGTTTTTCTGCATTCCGCAAATCTCTGCAAAGTTTGCAAATATTTTGTTTCCTTCCAGAGTGTCTTTTACTTCGCAGTGGCACTGCAGGCTGAATCTTTTTTTTGAAAGGTTCTGAAGGGCAGCATAGGGGCAGTCCTTTGTTGTGCCTATTACCTCAAAGCCCTGTGGCAGTTCAAGAACTCCGTCCTGGTGGCTCATCCAAACCTGGGTTGGAGAAGAAATGCCTTTTAGAAGGGGAGACGTAGAACCTGCAACTGTTTTTTCCAGAGATGCAAATCCAAATTCGCCAACTTCCGCCTTGCCAACCTTTGCGCCGTATGTTTGCGCCATAATGTGGTGTCCGTAGCAAAGACCAAGAACCGGAATGTCAAGATTGAGTATTTCCTTGTTGAATTCGGGAATGTCTTTTTCGTAGACAGATGCGGGACCGCCGCTTAAAATAATTCCGCGGGTATTTCTAATAGAAGAAACTTCAATAGATGGCAGAGCAATTTCTGAATACCAACCCATCATGCGCAGACGCTTTGCAATAAGATGTGCGTACTGGCTTCCAAAGTCTAAAACAAGAATTTTTTCGCGTTCCATAAGCGATTATATGAATTCTTTTGCCGAAAGTCAATCAGTCATAAAGGGGAGTATCTCCTGTTTGTTGCACTTGCCTTCTGTAATTATTGTAGCAAGAGAGAAAACTCTTACTTGCCTAAGGCGCCGGCTAGTTCCAAGAGTTTTATGACTAGCCTTATTATTAGGTCGCGGATTAGGTGTCGCAGGATGAAGACTATGGCAATTCCAAAGCAGGCTCCTCGTATGGACTTTAGAAGGAAATATCCTGCGGCGGCTCCAATCGGAAGGAATATAATGCCTGAACGGAATGTGTACGAACCTGTAAAGAATTGTATAAGGAACAATCCAAGGCTTATTCCCGTCATCGTGTAGAGCAGCTTGTCCAGGTTAAAATAATATGCCACTACGGCAACTATGGAAACTGATATGTAGAACATGTAGTTCAAGGTAAAAAGGCAGCTCACGGCATTGCCTATTGCGTTGGCGGTTTTGTTTGAGCCTGCGGAGACTTCTTTGTATTCAGGGGCACGGCTGTCTTTGTCTACCTTTGAACCGCATACCGGGCAGACAAGGGATTCCATATCTTGCATGCTTTTAATTGTAAAGTCAAATTCCTTCTGGCAGTTAGTGCAATATCTTTTCAAGGGAAAGCCTCTGTTTGTAATATGATTAAGTTTAGCACACTATCTGGCAAAAGGCAAAGGGGATTCCTTATGCTTTTTTATAATCCTACGCCGCCATGGAGGGGCGGGCGCAAGCCCGTTCCGTTAGGAATGGAGCCGAAAGGCGGAACC
>DJYC01000049.1:0-24142 GCA_002448445.1 Treponema sp. UBA6988 | reverse complement strand
AACGGCGGTGGCGCAAAGGGGCTGACGGTCGAGTTAGCCAAGGAATGAATTGGTAGAACTGAAAAAAGTTCGTCCAAAAAATTAAGAGCAAAATAAAAATGGGCTATTGCGATTCCGGAGTTTTGTTTTCCATTGTGAGGATTGCGCTTTTGTCTCCGGCCAGCATGCGGGAGCACATTTCGGCGGGCATGGGTTTGCCTTTTAAGAAGCCCTGCACGTTGTGGCAGTTGAATTTTTTAAGGACGTTAAGCTGGGCGTCCGTTTCCACGCCTTCTGCTATGGTGTCAAGGCCCATTTTTGAGACGAGGTTTACGATGCTTTCCGTTATATCTGCTTCCACGCCGTTTTGTTCAGCAATGTTGGAAATAAAGGAGCGGTCAATTTTTAGCGTGGTTAGCGGCAGCACCTGCAGGTAGCGCAGGCTTGAGTAGCCGGTTCCAAAGTCGTCCAGCGAGATTCCGATTCCCATGTTGCGGATTTCTTTTAGCTTTGCAACGGTTTCGTCTATGCTGTCTATGAGCATTCCTTCCGTAATTTCTATTTCCAGGTGGCGGACGTCTATTCCGTGGCGGTTTATCTTTTTTATAAGCTCGTCAATAAAGTTGTCCTTTTTAAATTGTATGGGCGAAACGTTTACGCTTACTATTCCGTCAAAGTTGTAGTCGTTTTCCCAAGTGCGGATTGTGCTTAGTGCCGTGTCCAAAACCCAGTCGCCGAGCGGTATTACAAGCCGCGACTCTTCTGCAAGCGGAATGAATTTTCCGGGGCTTATCCAACCAAGGTCTTCGTCGTACCAGCGGATAAGGGCTTCAAAGCCTCTGAGGGCACCGGACGAAATGTCAAACTGGGGCTGGAAGTAGAGCTGGAAGATGTTGTCTGCCATTGCCTTGGACAGCTTGTTTTCTATGTTCATCTTTTGTATGAATTTTTCCTGCATTACCTGCTGGAAGAAAGCCACGTTGTTCTTGCCGTTCTTTTTTACTTCCGCCTTTGCCATGTCTGCAAACTTTAGCATGTCTTCGCTGTTGGAGCTGTCGTCCGGGTAGAGTGCCGCCCCCGCCGAGATGCTTATGTTTTTTTCGCGGAAGCTTGCAAGCAGCTGGTCTGCCTTTTCCTGCATTTCTTCGCGGGAATTAAGGTGGTTGCAGAGGAAGATGAATTCGTCCCCTCCAAAGCGGAAGGCCGTGTCGTTTTCGGATTCAAGATGGTGCAGGGTGTCTGCTGCAGAGCGGATTAGTTCGTCGCCGGCTGTGTGACCAAGCGAATCGTTTACGTTCTTGATGTTGTCTAGGTTCAAAAGGAATATGCCAAATTTGTCGTTGGTTCTTTTTTGTGCCGTTGTTGCCCTTAAAAGGCTTGCGTTAAAGGATGCCCTGTTCTGCATCTTTGTTAGCGAATCATGGAAGGCCGTGTACTGCAGCTGCTCGTTAAGGCTCTTCATGTTGCTGAACTTGGTCTTTAGCTCCGTCTGGCTCTTGCTAAGTTCATCGCTCAATGTAGCAAGGCGCAGGTTCTGGTTGCGCAGCTGAATCTCGTTTTCCTTGTCGCGCGAAATATTTGAAACCGTTACCGTAATGAATTCTTTTTCTATGCCGGTAAAGACAATCCTTATCCAGCAGTTCAAAAGGTTTGAATAGTAGGAACTTTCCACTCCGCTGGAGCTTTTTACGCATTCGTCTGCAACTGCGCTCCACTGGAATTTTTGGGAAAGCAAGTGTTGGAAGCCCGAAAGTTTGTCACCCGGGTGAATGTAGGACTTTGTTAGTTCTTCAAAGGCTGCGTTGGTATAGTCAATGGAAAAGTCGGTGATTGAGCCGTCCTGACCGTATATTGGGGTTGCAACAAGAACCGCCGTAGAGAGGGTGTCCAATATTTTTTTATAGTATTGTCCAGGTTTACCTTCCAAATCCATTGTCTCCTTAACTAGCTTACATTATATAACACTTTGCAAAAATTTTCATGCTTTTTTTAATTTTTTAGTGCAAAAGATAAACATACAAGTGACTTTTCTTTTACTTTTCTGGAGCGCATTCCCACTTTTACTGTGCCCGGCACTCCGTGTCCGGTCAGACTCCGCGCAATTTCTACCCATTCGCAAACCGATAGCGCCATGGACGGCGCGTCGGGTGTTTGCAATAAAAATGGGGCAAGTTTCCGAAGGAAACTTGTGGGTAGAAATTGCACGGATGCAATTTCTACCCGCTTTCCAGGGTTCCGCTTTCGCTCCAGCCTCCTCACTTCGTTGCGGTGGCCGGCTGCGCCGCCCTTCCAATCGGGGCTAGGCTTTATTTGCTTTCATAGCTAACATCAAACGAAAAGTAAAACATCACCAATAAATTTTTTTTTATGCAAAATTGGGGTTTTTAGGGGCTAGACATGGGCTGCTGTACTCTTTTACGCAGTTGCAGAAGGTAAGTGCGGCAACATGTAATGCAATGTAATAAAATAATGTGTGGAAGTGCTTCCATATTTAGATTAATCGTTTCTAAGTTTTATTCGCGCGGAAGGGTTGAATACCCCGCCCCTTGGGGCGGAATAAGGGTATTCAACCCTGACTGCAATACCTTTTAAGAACAACGCACACCTCGTTGGTTCGCGTAAGGATGTTTTGATACAGGGGGATTCGTTTTATGAGGAACTCATACCCCGTAGCTTGCTGCGGGGTGCGTTGATTTAGGATTGCACTTACCTTCTACAACTCTCTGTAAACCCCTGTTTTCGCCTGCCTCTTTATGCTATAATTTTTCCATGGAAGGAATGCTTTGCAAAATATGCAGCCACTGCGGTCTCTGCCCTGGCGACGGGACCTTTAGGGCAGACAAGAATCTTATCATCAGCACGGAAGGAATTTCTGCCCCGCTAAATGCCGACCCCTCATTGCCACCTTTCTACACCGGCATTGCCATGGACATAGGGACTACCACCGTAGCCGCCAGGGCCTACAGACTTTGCAACGCAGAACTGCTTGCTGAATATAAAGAAGCAAACTTTCAGCAGAAATTTGGCAGCGACGTTATTGCCCGCATTTCCTTTGCTACGGAAGCAGATGGCTATAAAAAAATAAGGGAAGCAACCCTTTTTCAGATAGAAAAAGCCGTAAAAAAACTCTTGGGCGAAGTTTCATTTTTGTTTACTTCCCAACGCTGTGGCCGGCCTCACCTTGAGCGTCTTGTGATTACCGGTAACACAGCCATGCAGAGTTTTGCAGCAGGTCTTAGCGTAAAAGGCCTTTCCGCTTTTCCCTTTAAGGCAGACTATCTTTTTGGCGAAGAAAAGCCCGCGTCAGACTTTTTTGGCAACTCTTCATTTTTAAGAGCAGACTGTCCTGTTTATTTTACACCCGCGCAAAGTGCCTTTATTGGAGGAGATACAATTTCTGCAATGATGGCATGCGGTTTTTTAGATGGCACTGGGGCTGCAAAAATACTTGCAGACGTTGGAACCAACTGCGAGATGGCACTCCTTGATCCCAAGGGAAATCTTTTTTGCACTTCTTCTGCAGCTGGGCCTGCTTTTGAAGGCTACGGCATAAGGCAGGGAATGAATGCCTGTGAAGGTGCCGTTGCAAAGGTAAGCCTTGTTCAAGAAGAAAAAACTGGCGGTAAGGCTCGTGGCAAATTAAAGTTTTTGTGCAGCGTAATTGGCGGCGGGAATGCAAAGGGCATCTGCGGTACAGGACTTTTAAGCGCAATAGCTCTCTTCTATAAAAAAGGCATTATAAACCAGAATGGAACCCTTCTTCGTGGAACAGACTCTGTTTCTCTTTGCAAGGGGGTAAGCCTCTGCCAAAAGGACATAAGGAATTTTCAGCTTGCAAAGGCGGCTGTCCTTAGCGGAATAGAAGCCCTTGTGCAAAAGGCTGGTCTTTCGGTGCTGGATTTACAGGACAATTCAACCCTTTACCTTGCTGGGGGCTTTGGTACCAAGCTAAATGCCCACGATGCCGCTGTTACCGGAATGATTCCCCCCGTCCTTGAAAATAACCTTGTCCATGCTGGTAACGCTGCCCTTAGCGGAGCCTGCATGCTTTTGTTTGATGCCGGTCTTAGGCAAAAGGCACTTGCCCTTGCAAGAAAGGCAAGAAACATAAACCTTGCAGAAGACCAAGGCTTCCAGTCCCGTTACATAAGCGCACTCAACTTTCCCGATTTGCCATAGAATCTGCAATCTGCTACAATAAGGCATGAAATTTTTTTCGTCTTTATGGAATACAATAAAACCCACCCTGCTGCGTTTTCCGGCAGCCTTTGTGCTAAGTGCCTTTGCCACTGTAATGCTTTTTACAAACGATCTTGTAAACTGTGGGTGGGTATCAAAAAGTGCATATTTTGCCCTTGCAAAAAGTGCCTTCTGGGCATTCGCTCTTTCTGTCTTTACCCGCCTTTTAGAGGAAGTTCTTTTTGCAAAGTTCAGCAGCAAAAAATACATCTTCATAGCCTCTCAAGCAGTCTGCGTCATATTGGCATTTTTCCCCGGCTATATTTTTTCTTCCCATGACTCTCCAAGATTTTATCTTGTTTACTTTGGAACATTCCTTGCACTCTTTGTCCTTTGCGTTTATATGTTTTACTTTTCGCAAAGCAAGGAAAAGGTTGTTGCAAACGCCATACTTTCGCTAATGATTTCTTCAACCATAGCAGTCTGCATCGGGGCGGGTTTTAGCGTAATCTTTTTTGCATTCGACCAGCTAATCTGCAATTGCATTGGCGAGCTGTATTCAATCATCTGGTGCACGGCATTCTTCTTTTTCCTTCCCTGCATCTTTATTTCCTATGCCACCAAAAAAGACAGCAACATTGTCATTCCAAAATCATTTAAGGTCATTGTGCTTTATGTGCTTTTTTCTCTCTACTGCATCCTTCTCCTTGTCCTTTATGCCTATCTTATAAAAAGCCTTGTAACGCTAACCCTTCCTTCCGGTAAAATAAATCCATTTGTTTCAGGGGCAAGCCTTTTCTTCCTCTTTTTCTACCTTTCACTTGCGCCCTACAAAAACAAACTTACATCTTTCTTCTATAAATATGCCGCAATTTTCCTCCTAGTTTTGATTGCGGTCCAGATGCTTGCCTTTGCAATACGCATACATGCCTACGGTTTTACGCCGGCCCGTTGCGCAAGCCTTTACTATATTATTTTTAGCGTGGTCTTTTGCATTCTTCCGCTTATTCAAAAGGGAAAATACATGCAGGCAATTTTTCCGCTTTTTGCAGCCATCTGCATTTTTGCATCCGTCACTCCGCTAAACATAATAGATTCCGCTTCCCGTAACCAGTACAATAGAATTGTCTCTACGCTAAAAAAATACAACCTCTTTAAAGATGGCAAGGTTATTCCGTCTTCCAAAGAAAATTTCCTTTCTCTAGATGACAAAAAAACAATCAGGAGCGCCTTTTCTGAACTGAATGATCCAGAAAAGAAAAAGTTGGGCTTTGTAAGATACGAAAAAGAATTCCGCGAAATATTCGGCTTTGCTGTCTATGATGGTTATGACGAGAACTTTTCCCAAGGAGCCTGCTACTATGCGCTTGATGTTCCTGATGAATTGAGCGTAAACATTCAGGGCTTTTCTGAACTTTTTTACTTTAAGACAGAAGAGTCAGACTATGTGTATGATGAAAAAGACTGGAAGCCAACCGTAAGCTTTGGAGACCATTATATAATTAAACTTGGAAGTGAACTTCTTCCACTTTTGAACACTGAAAGAAAATATGAAGGAAAGGTAGACAGCTTGGAGCCGCTTGTCATAAAAAAAGACGGCTTTACCCTAATCATCCGCGAAATGAATCTAAAAAAAGAAAAGTATTCCGAAGAAAGGTGGTATTACCGCTACAAACTCATAGGCTATGCGTGCAGGTAAAAAAGGAGAGTTAAAATGAAAAAAATAATTGCAGCATTAATTTTGCTTTGTGCATCTTGTGCCCTTGTATTTTCACAAGATGAATACGAGGTTATGTATGTTACTGCAAGCGACGGACTCCGCGTAAGAAGCGAACCGTCCTTGAGCGCAAAGAAAATAGACACCCTTTCTTTTGGTGAATACGTGCTTGTTGCAAAAAAGGGTGAGCTTGTTACTATTGACGGAATTACAGCCCCCTGGGTAAAAGTTGCTTTTGGTGACGAAAGCGAGGAATCCTACCACGATAAAAACGGCTGGGTCTTTGGCGGCTACCTTAGCAAGAATGAACAGAACCTGGGCAATGCAGGTGAATTCATAAAGTCCTACCTTAAGCGCAGCAAGAAACGTTTTTTCTACTCTCCATATTTTCCCTCTGAACGCGGTACGGTCTATCTTAGGAATGAAGGCGACTGGGAGAAGGTGCGCAGTCAAAAAGATGTAAGCTACACATGCTGCCTTGGAAACCTTTGCCAAGGTGATAATTCTGGAAGCCTTCCCAAAAGGGGTGAGGCCATAACAATCCGTGACTGCATGTATTATATGCCTCCCCTTGCGGCTAGTCTTGTTAGTGTAATTGGAATAATTCCTGCTGGCACGGAAATTCAAATTGTGCATCATGGTGAATATGGAATTAAAGACGGCACTCTTTTTCCTATATATAGCTTTGAGTATAAGGAGGAAAAAACAGGCTATATCATTGAGGGAGATGTGCGCGGAATTGACATCATAAGTAAATCTGATGCTTCTTCCGTAAGCGACGGCAATGGTGGCAAATACACACTTTATTCGCAGAGGGCATTGAAGGGCATAACTTTTGCTGAATACGGCTTTTCAAAATCCAAAGTTGATGAAGCACTTGACGGTTATCTGACTTATGAAATAGCGGGGCTGAGGGGCGGCTGGAAAGTTATTGAATCCCTTTTGTACGACGCACAGGGCAAATGCTATAAAATAAACCATGATACAAGCGGCTGGCTTTCTTTGCAGCATCCTCTGAACATGAAAAATCCAGTGCTCTTTCTTCAGGAATACTTGTTCAGCGGGGGGCAGGGTGGTGGAGCAATTACCCATGTGCTTTACACGGTGGAACTAAAGGATGGACATGCAAACTTGCGCAAAGCCTTTAGCTATGAATATTTGAGTACCGATGGCGGCCCTGACGGTTTTGGCTACCACTACTTTACCCGCGACGGAGCAGTTGTTTATATCTATCAGGTGGAATGTGGCAATGTTACAGAAAATATCCAGCTTATTTATATGCAGCAGAACAATCCATATAGCTTTACAAGCAAGGGAAGCAAAAGAGGAGAGCCCCAGGGAAAAAGCCAGGGCTTTACCCTAAAGCAGTACGCAAATACAGTTTGCCACTTAAAAATGCGCCGTAGGCCAAGCCTGTCTGCCGAAAAAATGGGAATTCTTGACGCAGGCACTCTTGTAAAAATAATGGAAATTGGCGACAAGGCAACGATTGACGGAGTTACATCCAATTGGGTTCTGATTCATCCTGTGCATACAGGCCTGTTCAAAATAGACGGTGGGGTTGCGGCAGGTGCCTGGGTCTTCGGCGGCTACCTGGAGTAAAGAGTCTTGGTGTCTTTAGAAATTTATGAGTGAATTTAAAATTGATGTGGATAGTTTTTATTGGATTGATAGTGATGATGCAAATACAGACGACTTGTGTCTGCACGGACATGTGCGGGTTCAAATCGGCTCATATCAATCTGAAGATTACGGAACGGTGAGTGCAAGTGCCTTATATCTGCTTAAAACGCTTAGCCGCAATCATATTCCGGAGTCAGAAATTCAGCTTGTACCCTGCTGTGGCCATTCCATGTTTGCAATTTCCAGTTTGGAGTCAAAACCAGAAGCGGAAGATGATTACGGTGAGCTATGCGAAATCTGGGGCTGTCCCAATGGGCTTGACTGGACTGTAAAACACGAAGGCGATTTTGTCCGCTTGATTTCTGATTCTGGTCAAACGGTCTGCCTTCCTTTTGAGGAATATAAAGCGGAAGTCTTTGCCTTTTCCAATAAAGTAAAAGCATTTTATGATTCCTCTTTGCCACGCGATGTTTCTAACTATGATGCGGTCGATATAGAAGGCTTTAAAGCGTTTTGTGCTGAATGGAAAATGCATTATGAAAAATGGGGATTCACTTTTGGAAAAGAAATTAGCTTGTCTAAAACAGAAGTAAGAGAAGCAAAAGGGCAGGGTGGAATGAAAATGGAAAAGTCTAAGACAAAACGAAAAGTCGGTGTGCTGAACATAATTGCAGTTTTTGCCGTGATGATTGTCTATTCAATGATTATGGATTATCTCCACTATGCCTTTCTTGAGCACCACAAAGAAATTTTGGGTTATTATTACAACGGTAATTATTTGATTTTGCCTGCATTGATTTTGTTTTTTGTTTGTATACGGATTTTCGTTTTAAAATCGCTTTTGTTTAAGAAGCTGCACATAGCTGCCAACATTGCAATTTTTGCTCTTCTTGCCTTCCTCTTTTTTTCATTTTCCGCATCGGCTTTTGATTCTGCACATCTTACAAAAGACGGTGTTAAGACTTATTTTGCTGAATATGACGCAGGTGCAATTGCGGCGGCAAAAATAGGAATTAGGAAAAGTGGCGGCGGAAAAACTGGTGGTGGCTATGAGCAGTACATTGAACTTGGTTTGATTCGCGAAAAGTTCACGGTCAGATTTAATACATTCCAAAACGATTATACAATTGCAGATTTTTATGGGCAATACAATGGAAAACTCTTTTTTGACAACACGGATGAAGTTGTGGAAATTGAAAAGTTTGGCTTGGAAAATGTAGAAAAGTATCTTGACGGAAACCGGCTTATAACGCAAAATGCTGCCAGAAAACTTAGGGAATTTTCTAAATTAGGAGTAGAAAAATGAAAGATCTTATACAAGCTGCGCAAATCGCAATAATCGGTGGGGCAGACGGGCCTACAAGCATTTATATAGGAAAAGCTGCAATCTTACAGTTGCTAATTCCTTATATTATTCTTGCTGCCCTTTCCTGCTTTTTCCTTGTAAGAAGCATTCTTAAAAAGAAAAAAGTTGCAATCGTACTTTTTTCTGGCGCAATATTCATCCTGCTTCCTGCGGTATTTTTCTTGGGCAACTTTGTGATGAAGCGGGCAATAAGACGCCAGGCTTTGGAAATTGGAATCAACACATTTCCATGGAAAGAAGATGAAGTTTCCAACCACACTTTTGAATTAATGAATTCAGAAAATTCTTCAGAAGAAAGCGACAGTGTTGAATCATTTTTCTTTATAATTGGTCCCGATGGGAAAAGATATGCTACTTGCACATTCGGCAAAATTGGAGGCCCTTTAGCTCCCTCCATTAAAAGCTGGCAGATAGATAGCGACGGAATTCTTTATATTTTTGATGAGTCTCCCCAAGAGCGCGACTGTATAAAAATAGAAAAAATATGGTGTGTCCAAGAAGTTTTGTATGCAAGGCGGAATCAAGATCTTGCCAAGTATAAGTATAATGAAGAAAAATATTCTGGAGTAATATACAAGAGAAAGTGAAAGTTGAAACTATTTTTCGTGGAACAGGTAAAAAATAACGTTATTGTATAACGCGGGTTTTGTTTTTGATATTCAAGAAAAGTGGCGGAAATATGAGGCATTTACGCCAAGCCGTAAAGAAATTAAACGAAGGTAAAGGTGTTGAACACGAAATAATCGGGGGCGACTAATGGGAAAAAACTTCCATTACGAATAAAAAAAAACCGCCCCCTGATGGAGCGGCCTTTTGTTGCTTGGTAAAAAATTACCTTGCGTATTCGATTATGCGTGTCTCGCGGATCATCGTAATCTTGATTCTTCCCGGGTAGCGCAAGTCGTCTTCGATCTGCTTTGCAATGCTCTTTGCAAGATCCTTAACCTGCTCATCCGGAATCTTTTCGTTGTTTACCAAGATGCGGAGTTCGCGGCCTGCCTGGATGGCATAAGCCTGTTCAACACCGGTAAACTTCTTTGCTGTTTCCTCAAGGTTTTCAAGGCGCTTAACATAGTTGTCTACAGTTTCGCGTCTTGCACCCGGACGGGCAGCACTTATTGCGTCTGCAATCTGTACGATTACGGCTTCCGTAGTCTGCGGCTCAACGTCGTTGTGGTGGGCGGCGATGGCGTTTACTACGCGGGGCTCTTCTCCCATCTTGCGTGCCATTTCTGCGCCAACTTCTGCGTGGTTCTGGTCGCTGTCTGTTTCTGCTCCCTTACCAATGTCATGCAAAAGGGCTGCTCTCTTGGCAAGCTCGCGGTTTGCACCAATTTCTGCTGCAAGAAGGCTTGCAATTTCTGCAACTTCGCGTGAGTGGGTAAGAACGTTCTGTCCGTAGCTTGTGCGGAAGTAAAGCCTTCCCAAAGCGCGCACTCCGTCCTGACCCATGTTGTGGATTCCAAGGTCAAAGAGAACCTTTTCGCCCTCTTCGTAAATCTTCTGCTGAATTTCACGCGTTACCTTCTGCACGATTTCTTCTATGCGGGCAGGGTGAATGCGGCCGTCAGTTATAAGGCGCTCAAGTGATTCCTTGGCAATTTCCTTGCGTACGGGGTCAAAGCAGCTTATTACAACAGCTTCCGGCGTGTCGTCTATGATGATGTCTACACCGGTAAGCGTTTCCAGGGTACGGATATTGCGTCCCTCGCGGCCAATTATGCGTCCCTTCATCTCGTCTGAAGGAAGGGAGACTGTAGCAACGGTCAAATCGCCTGTGACTTCCGTAGCAATGCGCTGAATTGTGGAAAGCAGCACCGTCTGAGCCCTCTTTTCCGCTGCAAGCTGGGCATCCTGGTCAATCTTGTTAAGAAGGGCCTGGGCGTCATGCTTTGCTTCGTTTTCAAGGCTCTTGATGATGAGTGCCTTTGCTTCGTCACGGGTAAGACCGGAAATCCGCTCAAGTTCTGTGCGGAGGTTTTCTTCCTTGTCCTGAAGCTGCTGGGCGTGCTTTGCAAACTCTGCATCCCTTGCGGAAAACTCTTTTTCCCTCTTTTCAAACTCTTGGGCACGCTTGTCCAAAAGCTCCTCTTTCTTGTTTACACGGCTCTCGTAAGCTTGAATTTCTTTACGGCGCTCGTGGTTCTCCCGCTCCTGCTGGTTTCGGTCCTGAATGAGTTGTTCTCTTGCTTGAAGCTGAATCTCTTTTTTGAGAGCTTCTGCTTCCTTTATGGCATCCTGTTTAACGCGTTCGGCTTTTTGTTCCGAGGCGGAAAGTTGAAATCTGGCATAAATCCAGCGAATAGTCCATCCAAGAACAATTCCTGCAACGGGGAGCACGATGTACAGAATCATTTTGTCCATACAAATCTCCATTGTATTTAAAATTGTTCATTAATATAGTATAGAAAAAATGCGCTAATGTCAAATGTAAAATATGTAATATAGAAATAAATATTTTTTCTATTTTTCTGGACGGTACTGCCTTGTGCTCTACCATATTATTTCTTGGCTAACTCGACTGTCTGCCCCTTTGCGCCACCCGCTTTCCAGGGCTGCGCTACCGCTCCGGCCCGCCTAAGGGCGGTCTTGCCGATGGCAACCCTTCCAATCGGGCGTAAGTTTGGTTTGCCATTCCTTGACAATCCCTGCCACTTCTGCTAAATTTACGAATTATGACTATTTTAAAACTTTTGCTGCTAATCGCCTTTATAGACCTTATTTTTATCCTGCGCAACAAATTTGTAAACGGCTTTTCCATGCGCACAATGCTCTTTATCTTGGGCGGAATAGACATAGCCTTGGCTGTAGCCTACTTTGTTTACAGAATATTGCAATAGATTGTGATATAATTATGCCTATGGACTACATGGACGAAGCTATACAAGAAGCATACGAAGGAATAAAAAGCGGACACGGCGGACCTTTTGGCTGCGTAATAGTAAAAGATGGCAAAATTGTGGGGCGGGGGCACAATTCCGTCCTGTTAAAAAACGACCCAACCTGCCACGGAGAAATGGAAGCTATCCGCAACGCCTGCAAAAATCTTGGAACCCACAACCTTTCCAGCTGCGAACTCTACACGACTGCCGAACCCTGCCCAATGTGCCTGGGAGGAATCCTCTGGGCAAACATACGCAAGGTCTTTTACGGCTGCAAGGTTTCTGACACTGACAAAATCAACTTCCGCGACGATGAATTCTACAAGTGCTTTGAGGGCAAAAGCGACCTTTACTCTGCCCAGGAATGCAAGCGCGAAGAATGCCTAAAGCTCTTTGAAGACTATGTAAAAACCGGTGCCAAAAGGTACTGATTCTTAGAGGGCGTCTGCAAATAAATCCTACCCCCGATTGGAAGGGTGCGGAACGCATTGCCGTCAGGCAATGGAGGCGAAAGCCGGAACCCTGGAAAGCGGGCGAATTTCCAAGCTTTTGCCGACCCAGGGGGACGGCACAGTTTTACCGGACGCTTGGTCCAGAAGAAAAGAAGAAAAAATCTTTCTCTTGTATTTTTGGGCAAAATACTGTAACATTTTAGGAAGAAAATTGGACAGCTTAAAAAAAACTGGAATTCAGGAGTGTTTATGGATATTGAAGTGCTGAAAAAGGAAATAAAGGACGTTGTTATTTCTTCTCTTGAGCTGGAAGACCTTACGGCTGATGACATAAAAGACGATGAGCCTTTGTTTGGAGAAGGGCTTGGCCTTGATTCTATTGACGCGCTTGAACTTGGCGTTGCGCTCAAGAAGCACTTTGGCGTTAAATTTTCTTCCGAGAACGAGGAGAACAAGAAACGCTTTGCTTCCATTAATGCTCTTGCACAATATATTGCCCAGGAAAAGGACGGACAGTAATGACAAAGAATGAACTTTATCAGAAGATAAAAACAATTATGGTGAATGAATTTGAGGTTGAGGAGGACAAGGTTCTTCCCGATGCCAAGCTTGTGGATGACATGGACTTGGATTCCATTGACTTTATTGACCTTGTTGTTAAGACCAAGGATTTTATTCCCGTAAAGATTGACCCGGAAATTTTTAGGACGGTTCGCACTATGCAGGACGTCGTGGACACTTTGTATCCCTACACCCAGCAATAGATGGTTAAAGTAATTGCGGCTGTCCTTACGGCTCTTTATCCTGTAGTTGTTTTTGCCTTTCTGGTGGTGCTTAAGCTGCCTGTTAGGATTTTGTCGCTTTGCGTTATTGCGCTTTCTTTTGCGGCTTTTCTTAGCGCGGGGATAAAGGGTAAGTCTGCTTCTGCTGGAGCTTCTGTTGGCGGGGCATCTGCAGGCAGGGGGGCTTTTGGTGGAGCTGCCACTTTGGCTGGCGGGGTTTCCGCACCTTCTTCAAAGGGCAGGTCTTTTTGGCGGCGCTTTAAGCCGTTTTTGGGAGCAAGCCTTTTTTTGGCGGCGGGAATTGCCTGTTTTTTTACCAACCAGGCGGTTTTCCTAAAGCTTTATTCGGTGGCGGTTACCACAACTTTTCTTTTTGTTTTTGCAAGTTCCCTGGTTTGGGGGCCCAACATAATTTTCCGCTTTGCTACTATGGCGGACAAGTCAATACTGAATTCTGTAAAGGAAAGAAGTGTTGAGCGTTACTGCCGCAAGGTTTGCATTGCGTGGTGCCTGTTTTTTATCCTGAACGCAGGCATTTCCGCTTTTACCGCGCTAAAATGCAGCGATGCGGTTTGGTCTTTGTACAATGGCGGTATTTCGTATGGCCTTATGGGTCTTATGTTTGCCGTTGAATATATTATCAGGATTCAGGTGAATAAGAAAATGCCCAGCGAACATTCAATCACAAAGTTTAAGAACGATTCCCGCAAGGATGACTACGTCCTTTGCTATGAAAACACTTGGTCTTCCAAAAAATACAAGACTTGGCTGGACTTTCTTACGGCTACGGCAAGGGTCCGCGCCTTTCTTTCCAATCCGGAACATTCTTCTTGCAGCGTTTGGATTTTGCACTGCGAGGACTACTGGTATTTCTTGTGCACATTTACGGCTCTTTTGCAGTGCGGAAAAAGGGTTTTGCTTACCCAGAACATTACGCACAGCTTTATAAAGGAAATAAAGGCTCCCGGAGTTGAATTCCTGACTGACCAGACGGCAGAGGGGGCCTTTAGCATAAGCAATATAATAGAAGATTCTTTGCTTCCTTCTGAAAAAGAGATAAGAACTTCCCCTGCTATTGATGCGGATAAGACGGAAATATTTATGTACACCTCCGGCAGTACCGGAAAGCCCAAGGCTGTTGTCCAGCGCATGACGGAATTTGAGCTTGACAATAAATTCATCATCTCCAAGTGGGGGGATGAATTTTGCAGCCGAAAGCTTGTTACAACTGTTAGCCAGCACCACATATACGGCTTTTTGTTCGGCATTTCGCTTCCTTTTACACTGGGCACTCCATTCCGCAGAAAGAGGATAGAGTTCCCGGAAGAATTTGAAACTTTGAACGACGGCCCCTACATGATTATTGCAACCCCGGCTTTTTTAAAGCGTACCGTAGAAATAGAGGGCAAGCTACCGACAAGCGGCTGCTTTATCTTTACAAGTGGCGGCGTACTTACCCCCGACGTTGCAGAGCAGACGGACAAGGTCTTTGGCTTTTGGCCACTGGAAGTTTACGGTTCAACAGAGACAAGCGGCATTGCCTACAGGCAGAGCAAGAAGGGGCTTGAATGGACTCCTTTTGACAACGCAAAAATTTGGAAGGGGGACGACGGATGCCTGCGAATAATTTCCCCTTACATCAAAAACCCGGAAGGCTTTGCTACGGCAGACCTGGTGGACATTCTGGATGACGGACGCTTTTTGCTTAAGGGAAGGGCAGATTCCATAGTTAAAATAGAAGAAAAACGCATTTCCATGACCGAAGTCGAAAACCGTATTTTGCAGACCGGCTTTGTCCGCGACGTAAAGGTTATTGCCCTTGAAGACCGCCGCCAGTACCTTGCAGCCGCAATTGAATTCAATGATGAAGGAAAGAAAAAGTTTGGCGGTGTAAAAAAGCTTGAAGTTAACAAATTCTTCCACGACTTTTTGATGCAGTATTTTGAGAATGTTGTAATTCCAAAGAAGTGGCGTTTTGTAGAAAAGCTTCCCTGTGATGTTCAGGGTAAAAAACACAAGGAAGACATTGCTCTCCTTTTTGAGAAGGCGGAAGACTAAGGCCATGTGCGCTAATTTGCATTCGATTCAGAACGAAAGAATAGTTTCCCAAAGCTCGGATGCCCAGTCTAAGACAAAAAGCGTCTGCCTTGAAGTTTTTATTTCTCCTGAATCAGATTTTTTTGACGGCCACTTTCCTGCCTTTAAGCTTTTTCCGGCTGTTGCTCAGATTTATCTTGTTGACCGCTTTGCAAAGAAGTATCTTGGGCTTGAAGGCTTTGCCAAGGAAATAAAGCGGGTAAAGTTTCCTTCTCCTGTTATGCCGGGAGCGACAGTTCTTTTGAGCCTTGAGCAAGACCTGCTTAGCGGAACCCTTTCATTTTCCCTTTGCGATTCTGTTCAAAAGGATAAAGTCTATTCTAGCGGGACGGCGGTTTTATGAATATTGAGTCTTTTTCTACAATTGCTTTGTCTGGCAACATGGCTTCTTCTGCCAACTCGGTTTTTTCTGATAACTCTGGTGCGACATCTGCTGATACTGGTGTATCTGCTAACTCGGGCGCGTCTGTCAGCACAGGTGCAGCATTTGCTAATACAGGTGTGCCATCTGCTAACGCGGGTGAATCTGCCGACACGTCGTATTCTTTTAACATAAATATGCCTTCCAAAGACACAAGCCTTTGCAACTTTAACCCCTGCTTTGTAATACCGGTCTACAACCATGGGGCAGCCCTTGCTTCTGTTGTTCAAAACCTTTGCTATTGCGGAATCCCGATGATTCTGGTGGACGACGGAAATGATTCTAAGAACAAGGAACTTATTCTTTCTGCTTCCAAACTTTCGCCCCTTTGCATTCTTCTTCCGCTCAAAAAAAACAGCGGCAAGGGTAAGGCATTTTTTGCAGGCGTAAAAAAAGCCCTGTCTCTTGGCTTTACCCATGTTTTCCAAATAGACGCAGACGGTCAGCACGACTCATCACGATGCGCTTTCTTTTTGAAAGAGGCAGAAGCTAATCCTGAAAAAATAATATGCGGCTACCCTGAATATGACGAGAGTGTTCCCCTTAAGCGTAAAAATGGCAGGGAAATTTCCAACAGGTGGGCCCGCTTTGTAACATGGGATTCTTCTATTAAAGATGTTCTTTGCGGCTACAGGGTTTATCCGTCAAAGGCTTTGCAAAAGTTAATAAAGAGCCATGCCCACATCAACGCCCGCATGGGTTTTGACACGGACATTCTTGTTCACCTTTCATGGGCAGGCTGGGAGATTTTGAATTACGGTGTAAGGGTAACATACCCCCAGGACGGCATTTCAAATTTCCGCATGGTGCGCGACAACATTGCAATTTCTTTAACCTACACCCGCCTTTGCATAGGCATGATTGTCCGCATTCCAAAACTTTTGCTGCGGAGGATTTTCCGTGGCTAAGTCCAACAATAGTGGTGGTGCATGGTATGAGCAAAAAGAAACCGCCTCTTCCGACACACCTCTAAAACTTACGCTTTTTCTTGTCCGCATTCTTCCCCACTGGCTTTTGGCTCTTCTTGCTTTTCCTGTCGTATTTTTCTACTGGATTTCCTGTCCCAAAGCCCGGGCCGCTGCATCCCTTTTTCAAAAACAGCTTTGCACTTTTGCCAAGAAGAAAATTCGCGTGAACACTTATGCCCAGGTATATTCATTTGCACTCTGCCTTGTAGAAAAATTTGAAGGCTGGTGCGGAAAGAAAAAATTCAGCAGCATAATTTATTCTGATGATGATTCTGCGGAGCTAAAGAATATCCTTGCCCAAAAAAAAGGCGCGGTTCTTATAGGAAGCCATCTTGGAAATTCTGAGCTTTTGCGAAGCTTTGCGTCTTTTGGAGAGACGGGAGTGCCAATCCGTGTTGGTGTTACCGCAGTTGCAGACATGAAGACCACCGCAAAGTTCAACAAGGCAATTGCTGCCCTAAACCTTAGCGCAGACATGGAAGTTCTTCCTACTGAGCAGATTGGGGCTGGCACGATTGAATACCTTCAGCAAAAAGTTGACTCTGGCGGGCTTGTGGTTCTTATGGGGGACAGGGTTTCCTCTTCTGTTCCGGGGCGGTCACTAAAGCAGGAATTCCTTGGCAAAGAGGCGGCCTTTCCCTACGGCACTTTTTTAATGGCATCCATGATTGAAGCACCAGTATATTATTTTTTTGCTTTGCGGCCAAAAGACATTACATTTTCTTCAAAATATGATATGCTTGTAAAAAAGAGCAGGGTTCAATTCCTTCCCGGAAGAAAAAACAGGGATTTGAATTTGCAGAATTTTTCTTTTGAATATGCCAAGGTTTTGCAGGGGCATTGCATGGAGCATCCTTTCCAGTGGTACAACTTTTTTGACTTCTGGGCGTAAGATATTGCTTTAAAATCCGGTTAGGGATAGGAGCACCGCCGGAGGCGTACCGTAGGTATGGAGCGAAAGCGGAAGTGCGGATAGCCCGACCTGCCGTACGGCAGGTAACCGCCAAAAAAAAATGAATGACTTTTTGCGTTTTATGACATATAATGTATTGGTATGAAAAAAAATATTTCTGAAGAGATTGTTTTTAATGTTGAATTTTATGATGTTGACTCAATGCGGATTGTCTGGCACGGAAATTACGTAAAATACATGGAGGCGTCACGCTGTGCCCTTCTTAACAAAATAGGATACAACTACAATGATATGGAGGCTTCGGGGGTGGCATTCCCCCTTGTGGACATTCATTTTAAATATGTACGTTCGCTGCGTTTTATGGACAGGGTAAGGGCAGTTGCAACTCTTGTTGAGTGGGAAAACTGCATCAAGATAAAATATGAATTCTACAATGCAAAAACTGGAGAGCTTACCACAAAGGCGGAAAGCACACAGATGGGAGTGAACATTGCAAGCGGAGAGACTATGTTTGTATGCCCGGAAATCTTTGTAAAAAAAGTGGAAGCGATGCTGAATGAATAAGAGTAACAATCAGCCACATTTTTGGCGCAGGATAAAACGCACACTAAAAAATCCCTTCCTCTACATTTTTATCCTTATAGGAATCATAATCTGTGCGGCAACCTACGTGGTATACAAAACGGAAACAAAAACCGACTCTGGCATTACCGGAATGTTCGATGCGGTTTGGCACACAATCGTTGCAGTTGTTGCGGCTTATTATGACTTTTACGTAAAGTCTGTTCCCGGAAGGTTTGCCTCTCTTTTGCTTTTGCTTTTGGGCATGGCGGTTTGGGCGGTAATCATCGGTAAAATCACTTCCGTAATAATGAATATTCAGAACAAAAACAACAGGGGGTTAAAAAAAATAAGGCCTATGAAAGGACATTTTTTGCTTTGCGGCTGGAGAAGCGGTTTTGAAAAACTTTTGGAAAACGTGCTTTCTGCAAACCCGGACATTACTCCCGACATGATCGTTCTTGTGAATTCGGCTCCAAGTGAGCAGGTTCTTTCTATTTTGCAGGACATACGCTTTAAGGAAATAAAATATGTCTCTGGCGATTTTTCTGATGCGGAAACACTGCACCGCGCCGGCATAGAGACTGCGGGTCGTGTTCTTGTTATTGCGGACTTTACGGGCGGCACCACAGCCATGGAAATTGACTCCCGCACAGTACTTGCCGTTCTTACGATGAAGTCAATAAAGCCACAGGTTTACGTAGCGGCGGAGCTTCTGGACGAAAAGCTTCAGGAGCACCTTCAGATGGCACGCTGCAACGAGATTATCCTTACCCAGTCATACGAGCACAGCCTTCTTGCCACGGCTTCAAGCGGAATGGGTTATTCCAACGTAATAAAGACTTTGATTGGCGATGATGATAATACAGGAATCTTAATCCGCTCCCTTCCGTCTGCTTTTGTAGGAAAGCCATACGGCGACCTTGAAAGCTACTACGACAAAAAGGATGAAAAGATGATTCTTGTTGGGCTCCTTCTTAATACGGATGCCAACCGTCTTTTAAAGAAAGATGAATCCAACCAGCAGCTTGAAAAATACAACGAACCCCTGCTAACACCTCCGTCTGATTTTGTAATTCCAAAGTCAAGCAAGGTAATTCTTATTGCAGGAACAGAGGGGGCTTAGCGGTAAATGAAGAAAAAGGATAACGTGAGGCTTAGGCGTTTTTTCCATGCGCTCAGGATAATTTTTAAAAGCCCTGCCACATACATCTTTTTGGCGATTATGGCTTTGATAGTTGCAATGACCGTAATCGTTTACAAGGTGGAAACAAAAACAGATAGCGGAATAGAGACAAGATTTGACACCTTCTACTTTATGTGCGTTGCGGTTTTTGCGGGCTACTTTGAATACGTGTGCGAGTCTCTGCCAGGACGTGCTGCGGCTATCACACTTTTGATTACGGGAACATTTTTTTTCAGCTACATACGCGGTAAGGTTACTGCCGTGTTTGTTGACATTCAAGAAAAGAAGGACAAAGGTTTGAAAAAATTAAAATCTATTAGCGGACATTTTATAATTTGCGGTTGGCGGCCAGGTTTTGAAAAAATCATAGAGACGGTATTGCGCTCCAATCCCGATATTTCTACCGACCTGCTTGTTTTGGTAAACGAAGCGGTTGAGCAAACATCCCAGCTTTTAAACCTTCCCCGCTACAAGGAAGTGAATTTTGTTTCCGGCGATTTTACCGATGAATCCGTTTTGAACAGGGCCTGCATAAAAACTGCTGCCCGCGTGCTTGTTATTTCTGACCGCTCAAAAAATTATTCTGAACTTGAGGTTGACTCCCGCACAGTTCTTGCCCTTCTTACAATCAGAAGCATGAACCAGGAAGTCTATGCCGTTGCGGAACTCTTCAGCTCAAAATTCCACCGCCACCTAAAGATGGCCCACTGCGACGAGATTATTCTTACCCAGGATTATGAGCAGATTCTTCTGGCAAGTGCATCAGGCGGTCTTGGCTACAGTAACGTAATCAGCACACTCATTAGCGACGATGCGGATTCTGGAATTCTGATTGGCAACATTCCCAAGGATTTTATTGGAAAGACTTACGGTGAGCTAAAGACTTATGAGCTTTCAAAAAGGGCACAGAATGGGGTAATCGTTGGTCTTTTGCTTAATTCTGGTAACTTTCAGCAGCGCAGAAAGGAAGCCCTCCGTGAGGCACAAAAGAACCCGGATATAAACAAGATTATAGACAATCTGCAAAAGGTAAAGACGCTTAAAAGCAATGATCCCCTCTTTGCCCCAAAAAATGATTTTGTTATTCCAAGGAATTCCAAAGCAATATTTGTCAGGGGAAAGGCCATAAAGGCCATAAAGACTACAAAGGCGGGTAAATAATATGGAAGAAAAATACCTGAATGACATTCTGCCAAAGCTTTCTAAGATTCAGCTTTTTTCCGGCTTTAACCCGGATGTGGAAGAAGACAGGAAAATCCTTACGCAGATTTACGAAAACATCTCTCTTAAAAAATTCAAGAAGGGGCACGTAATAATCAAAGAAGGTGAAGAAGGGGATGAATTCTTCATACTGAATTCCGGCTCGGTGCATATTTCAAGAAACACTCCGGACGGAGACCCAATTGCCCTTGCAGACCTTGATGATTCTATGAACATCTTCTTTGGGGAAACAGCCCTCATAAGCAATGACGTAAGAAGCGCAACTGTTACAGCCCTTACAGACTGCACGGTTCTTGTTTTTTCCAGCAAGAAATTCCATGCCCTTTGCAAAAAGGAGCCGGTTTTGGGCTACAGGGTTCTTTTAGTGCTTGCCAGGCGCATGGCATCTACAATCCGCAACACAAACCGCGACAAGGCAACCCTTTACCAGGCCCTCTTTAACGAGATTGCCGGTGGGGAAAAATAGATGTTTGCATGAAAATCAATTTTTTCTGGGAGTGAAGCCCAAAATTGAGTTCCGTTTAGCGTAGAGCCCTTGCCAAAAGAAATAAATTAATATTGAAATTTCATATTGAAATTTGTAACAAATTGTTATATTCTTTGTTATAACGACAGAAGGTTTCTATGAAAAAGTATTTTTTACGTGTTTTTTCAATATTATTTTTATCTTTAGGCATAAATGCCTTTGCAAAAGACATGTCTGTGAATGACGTGCTAAAAAATCTTACCAGCCACGCAAATACAGTTGGGGAATTTGTTCAGGAAAAGAGCGTCATCGTTAACGGCAAAAACCGTCTTTTAAAGTCATCCGGAACTTTTATAATTTCAAGCAAGGGCATTGTCTGGAACACGCTAAAGCCTGTGCGTTCTATTTCTACCATTACGGACGGCCAGATAATCCTAACAAATTCAGACGGCAGAAGATCCGTCCTTGATATTCCCGAAAACAATGATTTTTCCAGTTTTTCTGCTTCCTTTTCTTCAATTTTTAAGGGCGACATGGAAAACTTGAATTCAAATTTCAATGTTGTCTACGAGGATTCTTCTTCCGGCGGATGGAAAATTTTCCTGCTTCCAAAAAACGAAAATCTTGCTTCCTTCATGAAGAAAATAGAGCTTGAGGGAGTTAACCTTAATGGGGATTCCCGATTGGACAGCGTAACTCTTTTTCAGCAGAATGGGGAAGACATAAAATACACACTTACAAAACAGCAGGTAAAAGAGATTCTTTCTGATGAAGAAAAATATTATTTTGAGGCAAAATAAATTTTTTGTTTGTCTTTGGGGCTTTTTCCACGCAGTTCTTTTTGTAGGATTTTTAGCTTCTGTTTTTTTTGGCAAGGGACTTAATGTAGAGTCAAATCTTTTTTCCATGATGCCATCCTCCCTTTCCGCAAAAGAAATTCAGGCTGCGGATTCCCTCTTGTCTGAACGGACTGGAAACAATTTTTTTATTTTTGCAGGCAACGCTGAATTTTCCAAGGCAAAGGAAGCTGCCCTAGAGGCCTTTGAAAAGCTTTCCGGTCACGATGAATTTTCCTTTCTTGAAGTGAACGCTTCATCTTTTTCTTCTGAAGAAATAGCATCTTTTGTTCACAGCAAGCGCTTTAATCTTTTGCCAAAAGCTACTGCTGATGAAATAAAATCTTCTGACGACGCGGCATCTGCTTTTGGGGATGAAGCTTTTTCAAAAATTTACGGTGCCTTTAGCCTTGCTCCTCTTGAAAATATGGATAGCGATCCCTTTATGCTGGACGACATTATCCTTCGCGGCTACCTTTCGCTTCTTTCGTCTTCTGCTTCCTTGCTTTCTCCGAAAGATGGAGTGCTTGCCGCAGAACTGGACGGGCTTTGGTATGTGGCCATTAGGGGTGGAATGAGCAAGAAGGGCTCTTCTCTTGGTGGCGGCAAAAACGGTGTGGCTCTTGTTTACAAGGAATGCCTTCCCTTGGAAAAGGACAGTTGCCGTTTTGTTTTTTCCGGCACTCCTTTCCATAGCTACAAAAGTTCGCTTTCTGCTTCCAAAGAAATTTCTGTAATCGGCATTCTTAGCATGATTGCGGTTGTTCTTATTCTGTTTTTTGTGTTCAAAAGTTTTTTGCCCATAGCGCTTTCTGTTTTTGCGGTGGCTCTTTCTTGTGCGGCCGCTTTTTCTGCAACACATCTTTTGCTTGGAAAGGTCCAACTTACGGCACTTGTCTTTGGCACTTCGCTGATTGGTTCCTGCATTGACTACAGCCTGCATTTTTTTATTCACTGGAGGGCAGACCTTTCTTTGCAAAGCGGTTCCGAGATAAGAAGAAAAATCTTTACAGGACTTTTGCTTTCTCTTGCAAGTACGGAAATATGCTATCTTCTTTTGTTTTTTGCTCCATTTGAACTTTTGCGCCAGGTTGCGGTTTTTTCTTTTGCGGGCATAATGAGTTCCTTCCTTACGTCCGTCTGCATTTACCCCTGTCTTAGCTTGCCCAAAAAGCGGCTTCCTATTTCAATTCAAAAATTCAATTTAAAGAAAAAATACCGCTGCATGCTTTTGCTGGCATTTTTTGCATTTTCTTTGCTGACAGTTTTAGTGCACAGAAAGGATGTGTGCATAAGAAACGATATTGCCTCTCTCTACAAAATGGAGGGGCGGCTAAAGGAAGACACGATTCTTAGCGCAAGGTTAACAGGGCAGACTTCTCCTGCCTGGTTTTTGGTAAGCGGTGATGATGCTGAATCCGTGTTGCAGACAGAAGAGCTTTTGCTTTTGCAGGAAGGACATGGCTTTTCTGGTGGGATTTGCACATCATTGTTTGCTCCTTCAAAAAAGAGGCAGGATGAATCAAGGGCTGCTGTAGAGATTCTTCTTTCCAGTCTTGAAGGGCAGCTTGCAAACATAGGCTTTGACGATGAGCTTTCAATTAATGAAAACTCTTTGGCCATAAAAAATGAATTTGCTAATTCTTTAAACTCTTATGTCTTGCCTTCTGACTTACCCAAAGCATTTTCTTCTTTAACGGAAAATCTTTGGCTTGGCAAGATTGGCAAAAAATATTATTCAGTCTTTATGCCAAGAAAAATTATTAGCAAGGATGAATGCCGCTTGCTTGCGGAAAAAATACCAGGGCTTGTTTTTATGAACAAGGCAGAGGACATAAGCTTAGGCTTGGACCAGCTTTCCCAATTTATTGCAAAGACCTTTTTGCTTGCCTTTGTGCTTATTGCTCTTATGCTAAAGTTCTTTTATGGCTTTAGGCAACTTGCAAAGATTGTGCTTGTTCCTCTTGCGAGCGTGCTTTCTATTGTGGCAGTCTTTGTCCTTTCTGGCACAAGGATAGAATTCTTTTGCATGACAGGGGCGGTTCTTGTCTTTGGGCTTGGCCTTGACTACATTATCTATATGGCAGAAAGTTCAAAGAGAAAATCTTCCTTGCAAAGAGAAGAATGTGGGCTTGAGCCTCTTGCAGTTTTGCTTTCCTTTGTTACGACGGCAATTTCTTTTGGCGCGCTTGCCTTTAGTTCCTTTGTGCCTGTCCACGTAATCGGTCTTGCGGTTTTTGCAGGCCTTTGTGCCGCAGTTGCCACCACCTTCCTGCAAAGCTAGTTGGGTGTCTTTGCATCGTATTCCTGTTTTCGTCAAGTATTTTTCCAAAATTCAAAATGTGCATAATAGATAAAGTTTTTTCAAGCCTTTTTTTTATGGTTTAATTTTTTAAACAAAAAATGGAATCGAATCATTTTAAATCAGCCTGTGGAACAAACGGGGTTTTTAGGGGTAAGACCCCTAAACCGTGCCGGGGAAGGGTGGGGTTT
>DJYC01000058.1 GCA_002448445.1 Treponema sp. UBA6988 | reverse complement strand
AGCATGATTGCATTTCCGCGGCTCTTGCTCATCTTCTGGCTTCCGTCAAGACCAAGAATGCTTGGCGTCTTTGAAAGCAGGACTGACGGCTCTGGGAAAACAGACTCCGTGTCCTTGCAGTACTTTTCGTTAAAGCGGCGGGCAATTGTCCTTGTAAGCTCTATGTGGGGAAGCTGATCCTTTCCGGCGGGAACAACGCTGCCTTTGCAGAAAAGAATGTCGCATGCCTGGTGAACAGGATAAGTTAGCATTCCGGCGTTTACGGTCTTCATCTTTCCGTTGGCAAGTCCGCTCTGGATTTCTTCTTTTACGGTAGGGTTGCGCTCAAGTTCGGCAAGGGAAACAAGGGTTAGGAAAGGAAGCATAAGCTGGTTGCATTCAGGAACATAGCTGTGGGGGTAGATTATTACGTCCTCGCCAGGCTCAATTCCTGCGGCAAGATAGTCAATTACAAGCTGCTTTGTGTTCTGGCTTATTTCGTTGTAGGCATCATGGTCTGTAAGAACCTGGTAGTCTGCAATAAGGACCATTGTTGGAACACCCATCTTGCTAAGGCGCACGCGGTTCTGCAGGGAGCCAAAGTAGTGGCCTATGTGGAGCCTTCCCGTGGGACGGTCGCCTGTAAGCACACGGTATTTCTTTGGATTCTTTACGATGTCTTCTTCAATCTTTTTACTGCGTTCAACTGCGGCTGCAAAGGTTTTGTTTTCTTCTTCTGTATCTGCCATAATATTTTCCTTATATATTGCTATATTGATTGCGCAAATGTTGATGGCGTGAATTTAACACAAATAAGGGGTTTTTACAAGTGGGAAAAAGTGATATACTTGCAAATCATGAGCGAACAATTGGATGAAGAAAAAAAGGACTACAAGGCCGCAAGGGAACTTCTTGGATTTATAGAAAAGAGCCCTTCCCCCTTCCACGTTATAAAAAATCTTGAGGACGAGCTTTTAAAAGCATCGTTTGTAAAGCTTGAGGAAGGAAAAGAATGGAAGCTTGAGTGCGGAAAAAAATATTTTGTTGCAAGAAACTCATCTTCCATAATATCTTTTGCACTGCCACCTTCAAAAGACTTTGAAGGATTCATGCTTACGGCAAGCCACAGCGACTCCCCTTCATTCAAGATAAAGGAAAATCCCTGCATAAAATCTGAAGGAAAGTACATAAAGCTGAACGTGGAAAAATACGGCGGCATGCTTTGTGCCCCCTGGTTTGACAGGCCCCTTTCCGTTGCGGGAAGAATTATCTGCAAGGCCGGGGAAGATGGCGGAAAAATAACCCTAAGGCAGCATCTTGTAAACGCAGACAAAGACCTGCTTATGATTCCAAACCTTGCAATCCACATGAACCGTGATGCAAACGAAGGCCACAAATTCAACGTGCAGAATGAACTCCTGCCAATTTTCTGCGGACTTGGGGAAGAGGCGGCCAAGGGTAAGGACGGTGAGGATTCTGACCCCTTCCTAAAGGAAATTGCCTCTTTTGCGGGGGTAAGCCAAAAAGACATTGTTAGCGCGGACCTCTTTTTGTACAACAGGGAAAAAGGCAGCTTCTGGGGAAAGGACGGAGAGTTTATTGCAAGCCCCAAGATTGACGACCTTGAATGTGTCTGGACAAGCTTCCGTGGATTTTTGGAAGCAGTAAAAGATGGGCCTTGCACAAAAAATATTTGCGTCCACTGCGTGTTTGACAATGAAGAGGTGGGTAGCCTTACGCGGCAGGGTGCTGCATCCACATTCCTTTACGACACACTGCAGAGGATAAACATTGCCTTGGGAAAGGATGCTTCCAACTACTACAGGGCACTTGCAAAATCATTCATGGTGAGCGCGGACAACGCACATGCGGCTCATCCAAACTATGCGGACAAGGCAGACCCTGTAAACAGGCCATTTGTTAACGGCGGACCTGTAATAAAATTCAACGCGGCGCAAAAATACACAAGCGATGCTGTAAGTGCGGCATTCTTTGAGTGCGTGTGCAAAAAGGCTGGCCTTCCATTCCAGGTATTCACCAACAGGAGCGACATGGCAGGAGGCTCAACGCTTGGCAACATAAGCGCGGCAAACGTTTCTGTTACTTGCGTAGACATTGGGCTTGCTCAGTGGGCAATGCATTCCCCCTACGAAAGCGCGGGTTCAATGGATGTTGACTACATGATTAAAGCCACAAGGGAATTTTACCTTACAAGCTTTGAGCTTGAATAATATACGACGGCGGTTTTTCCGATAGTAGTATAACGAATAGCAAATAGCTGTCACCCTGAACTTGATTCAGGGGCTGCCATTGCAGGACTTGATTCAGGGTCTGTCATTGTCGGACTTGTTCCGGCAATCTTCTTAGCAGATTATCGTGTCAAGCCCGATAATGACATAATTTTTGATAGAACTTTATAAACGGGTGGAAAATATGAGGGCAACAAAAGCAATAATTCATTTGGAGAATTTTAAGCACAACATAAAGGAAATACGCAGATTTACAAAACCTGGCGTTAAGATGTGCGTTCCTGTAAAGGCGGATGCATACGGCCACGGTTCAATTGAATGTGCAAAGGCGGCACTGGAGGCAGGTGTTGAATTCCTTGCGGTTGCGGCAGTGGAAGAAGGAGTTGAACTTAGGGAAGCCGGAATCAAAGGACGCATACTGCTCTTCTCTCTTGCAAGCCCGGAGGAAATTCATGATGCGGTAAAGGCAGACCTTACCCCCTTTGTCTTTGATGAAGAATACATTGACATGTTTGCAAAGGAAGCTTTAAGGCAGGGAAAAAAATCCTACCCGGTGCATCTTGCGGTGGACACAGGCATGGGAAGGATAGGCTGCTATGCAAAGGACGCTGCATCTTTGGCAAGGCACATAGCGGACACAGGAATTCTTTTGCATGAAGGAACAATGACCCACTTTGCAACGAGCGACGGAAAATCCCAGGCTGACTGCGACTACACAAAAAAGCAGTTTGAAGAATTCAAGAGCGCAATTAGTGGCATAGAGGAAGCTGGCCTTAGCGCGGGAATATGCCACTGCGCAAATTCCGCCGCAACGCTTGACCTTCCAGAAACGCACATGGGCATGGTAAGACCTGGCATTATAGTCTACGGCTACGATGCTGACGAAGTTAATGCACAATACCTTGCAAAGAAAGGAACTCCAATCAACCTAAAGCCTGTAATGACTTTGGAAACCGAAGTGTGCGCAATACGCCCATTCAAAAAAGGCATGAGCGTTGGCTACGGACGTACCTGGATAGCAGAAGAAGACACAGACATAGCCCTGCTCCCTATTGGATACGGAGACGGATTCTTGCGCCGCTTTGCCCAGAAGGGAATAAAGGTTGCAATCAACGGAAAGGCCTACCCCGTACGCGGACGCATCTGCATGGACCAGTGCATGGTGGACATTGGCAAGGACAACAAGGAAATCCAGCGCTGGGATAAGGCAGTAATCTTTGGCTGCAAGGAAGACGGAGCATTGCAGACAGCAGACGACATTGCAAAGCTTACGGGAACAATCAGCTACGAAATAACCACCGTGCTTACGCGCAGAGTCCCACGCGAATTCCGCAGCTAAGACGGGATGCCGAGGCCTCTGCGACTGCTTCAACGCTTTCTCCAAAGGCTGTGGCTTGTAGATTCTTGTATACTTGTGTTATAATGGTAGAGTCGGAGGTGCAACCATGTTGACAATGGCTCAGGTTGAAAATCAGATAAAATTATTCTCTTTGGAAGAACAGCTGCATTTGATTGCATATATTGCGAATATGGTGAATACCCCTTCCTCTTTGCAAGTGCCTTCTGAAAAGAATGGTTCTGCGAAGCGTCATGCCGGTGGACTCACGGGGGATTTTTACATGGCGGATGACTTTGATGAGACCCCAGACTGCTTCAAGGAGTATACTTGATGTTCATAATCACCCGTGATACTATTATCCCGCAATACGATGTACAGACTGTGTGGTAAACTTCGTTAACAGGGGAAATTCTATTACTCCTAGCTATGAAATAACCACCGTGCTTACGCGCAGGGTTCCACGCGAATTCTGCAGCTAAGACGGGATGAATTGAAAAATCCCCTGGCGGAGCTGGCTTAGCAGGCGCAGGGGATTTTGTTTAGTGTTTAGGCTTGCATCTGTTTGCAACCAGATTGGCAGCCGTAAATTAATAATGTATTAATTGTAAGTTGCAGATTTGAGTCTCTGCGGGACTGATATTTGGTACAATATGTTTTTGCTCTACCTCAAGAAGCCGTACCTACTTCCTTGTGTAGCTCACATCGGACAGCTCTTTCTTAAGCTCGGCACTTGGGGTAAAAAGGACACGCAGGCTCTTAATATCGTTTGAGCTTACGTCCTCTGCCTTATCATGCCCTACAGAACTGAATGAAAGCTTAAAGATTCCAAACTTGTTCAGTCTGATGCGGTTGGAACTTTTCAGGTACTGCGGCATCTTATCCAAGAAACTCTCGATAACTGCTACAATATCTGCCGGGGTCAGCGTGCAGGACTTGGAAATTTCCTTTGCCAATGCATTTACATCGATTTCCTCGCCGTACTCAGCCGACGCATAATACTTAGAATCCGC
>DJYC01000020.1 GCA_002448445.1 Treponema sp. UBA6988 | reverse complement strand
TTTCCTGGATATTGCTTCCAACAGTTTTAATAAGTGCATCGTTATTTGGCATTTGCTTTTTTCTACTCCTCTCTACTCCTTCCAAGGAAAGAAGAAGGACTTAAAGTTCCGGGTTCCCAGTGTCTTTTTGTCCGTCCGCAAAAGTTCATCCCAGGGAACTTCCTTGCGTTCCTCGCGGGACATTCCGGGGTTCACTTCGTACCAGTCGTACTTGTAGAGCAGTAGGCGGAGCGCGTTGGTGTTGCAGAGCATCATTCCGTTAAAGCTGCAAATCATTCCGATGGAAAAAATGGAAATCACGATATTCAAAAGTCCTACCAGCCCCATCTTAATCGTAAGGGCCGTGTTGTCAAAAAAGAGGATGTAGGATTTTTTTAGGCACTTGGAAAAATTGTTGCCCATAAGATTTCTGATTGGGATGAACCACTGCAGGGCAAGAACCGTTACCAACACTGCCCAGAAAATTACGATTAAAAGAACAAGGCCAATAACCGTTCCTTCAGAGCCGTCAGAAGGAATCCACATGTTAAAATAAAAGGGAATGCTTATAAAAGAAACCGCCGCAACAAGGAATGCAAAAAGACCAAACTGAAAGCCAATTTTTATGCTGGGAACAATATTATCCGCAAACTTGACCAATTTAGCGCTGCCAAAATTTGCAACATCAGCCGCATTCTTTCCCTCCGCAAAAACAAGCACGCTAAGGATGCAGCTTCCGGCAAGGGCTATAAAGAAAACAACAAGCAGCCTGTAATTTTGGGCAACAAGAGGCGACCTTGAAAAAAACAGAAAAAGAAAGGCAAATAAAAAGGCAATGACCAAATCGATTACATTTACAATAAAAAAATGAAAAAAGTTATCCCACAAATCACAAAAATTTTTTTTAAACCAAAAACCAAACATTCTTCTATTTTATCCTATCGCATTTATTTTTTCAACCGCATTTTTTTCTATAGTAGACCAAAGGCAAAATTAGTTTTATAATAAACTATATGGAATACTCTACAGATTTTGTGCTGGCACTAATTTCACGCATTCACACCAAGAGCGCGGAATTTACAAACTCGCGCCTGCCCCAGGAAAACGGGCTTGTGTCTTCCCACGGCTTTATTCTTTTCCAACTTGCAGAAAAAGAAAAACTCACCATGAAGGATATTGCCTCCATAATAAACCGCGACAAGTCTACCACAACGGTGCTTATAAAAAAACTTTTGGACAAGGGGCTTGTAAAGCAGGAAAGCTCCAGCGACGACAAGCGCATAAAATACATAACGCTAACTGCAAAGGGCAAAAAGCTAAACTCGCTTACATCATCAATTTCCAGGGAACTGCTTGACGTATGCTACCAGGGCTTTTCTCAGCAGGAAAAGGAGACGCTTCTTTCCCTTCTTTGCAGGCTGAACGGCAACATAGAGAATTCGCTAAAAGCCACCCTAAAAGCCACTTCTTGACTTTAGTTTTACATAAAACTATATTTGTATTCGAGGTGTAAAAAAATGAAATTCAAAACAAATACAAAAAACTCAATATATGCATTCATGATGGCAAGCGTAATTGCAGCCACGGCACTTTTCCCCTCTTGCTCAAAAAAGGAAGGTGCAAAAAAAGACATATCGGTTGCGGTATTCATTCCGGGAATAATTGCAGACTCGCCAACATACGCCCACGTTGCAGAAGGAGTAACGCAGGCAGTAGACAATTTTAACTCCAATAATGGGGATTCAAAATCAGCGAATGGCGGCAGGGCAAAGCTTTACGTTATGGAAGCTGGAACAAACCAGGCTGAATGGAGCACAAAGCTAACAGCACTTGCAGCAGAAGGATGCTACGATGTAATCATTTCGTCAAACCCTTCACTGCCGGCATTGGCTTCCCCAATAGCAAAGCAGTTCCCTGAACAAAAATTCATTTTTTTGGATGCGGCACTTGAAGAAGGAAGCAAGGAAGAGCAAATCTACTGCATAAGCTATAACCAGAGAGACCAGGCTTATGTCTCAGGCTACATTGCGGGTCTTTACAGCAGCACAAACAAGGTGGGGCTTATTGCGGCTCAGGAATACCCCATTATGAACAATATACTCTACCCCTACTTTGCTCGTGGCGCACAGGATGCAAACCCAAAGACGGAATCCTTCTTTAGCATAGTGGGCAACTGGTACGATGCATCAAAGGGAGCGGAGCTTTGCCAGGCACTCAGCGACAAGGGTGTAGACGTTGTACTTCCAATTTGCGGAGGTGCTTCCCAGGGGGTAATTTCTGCGGCAAAAGAAAAAAACATGCATATTGTCTGGTTTGATGAAAACGGATTCAAAAAGGCACCGGGAACAATAATCTCTTGCTGCATGACAGACCAGGCAAAGGCTGCAAGCGAAGTTACCACGCTTTTTTTAACAGGAGACATTCCCTGGGGAACAACAAAGACAGTCGGCATGGCTGACGGCTACGTGCAATACTTCCACGATGATCCCGAATACATAAAGGCTGTTGACGGAAAAATCCGGGCCAAGATGGATATCCTTGTAGAACTCCTAAAGTCAGGCGCACTTGATTTGGGAGAAAGCGCAGACGAAGTTGAAATGCCACAGATTTAATCATGGAAATACGGTTAGAAAGCGTAAGCAAGGTCTATCCCTTTAAGACTGCACTATGCAAAGTAAGCGTAACATTCGCAGCAGGAAAGATTCATGCCCTTCTTGGCGAAAATGGGGCGGGAAAGTCAACTCTTGCAAAAATAATCTCCGGCAGGATAAAAATGTCGGAGGGAAAGCTCTTTCTTGACGGCTTGGAAAGTTATTTTTCTTCTCCAAAGGATGCGCTAAAAAAAGGCATAGCGGAAGTTCAGCAAAGGCCACTGCTTTCGTTTTCTCTTACCGCAAGGCAGAACATTCTTCTTTCTTGCAAAAGTTTTTCTTCTTATGGAAGCAGACTCTTCAACACGCGTCTTCTTGAACTAAAGGAAAAATGGGCACCCAAGCTTAGCCTTGACCAAAAGATAAAAGACACAGGCGGTGCAGTGCATTTTTACACGGGGCTTTTGTGCGCACTAATGCAAGACTTCAACTGCCTTATCCTTGACGAACCTTCATCTTTTTTGACTCCAGAAGAAAGAAAGTCGCTGTTTTTACACCTCCGCGAAGAAGCCCAGTGCGGAAAAACCATAATACTCATTACCCACAGCAAGACGGAAGCTCTAAACTATTCCGACACCATAACCCTTTTGCAAAAGGGAAAACTTGCAGGATTCTTTCCCAACCCCAAGCTCTATACAAGTAAACCGTCACCACTTCCAGACACTGGCAACAAAAGAATAAATTCTGATGGCTCTTCCAAAGAAAGCAAGCCCTGCATACGTTTTACAAATGCATTCTGCATTCCTGCAAGGCAGCCTGCGGTAAGGGGCATAACGCTATGCGCAAACTACGGAGAAATTACAGCCGTGGCATCTTCCAACGAAGCTTCCTTTGTTACCTTTGAAAATTTTATTACTGGAATGTCAAAGGCAAAATGTGGCGGCAGAGTGGAGTTTGCAGAAAAAGAATTCAGCGCAAAAAAATACAGCACCACTTTCCTGCGCAAAAACAAGGTTGCGATTGTTTCTTCCAACAAGACATTCCGCGCTTCAAACCCGGATCTTTCTGTAGAACAGATGCTAAGCATTTTTGGCGGCAATCCGGATGTACTTATAAAAAAAGCCGGTGTTTCTATTACAAAAGAAGAAAAATGTTCAAGTCTTAGCGGAGGAATGCTGCAGCGGCTTATTCTTGAACGTGAACTTTCCATTAACCCAGACCTTGTAATTCTTTGCAATCCAATGCAGGGGCTTGATGTAAGAGCACAGGCAGCTCTTTGCAAGCGGATAGAATCAATTGCAAAAGAAGGGGCTGCGGTTTTGCTAATAGGATCGCATAACTTTCCAATGACCCTTTGTTCAAAAGTATATTCACTACAAAACGGAAGGATATCCCTTTCTTTTTCCAAGGACGGCTTGCTATGAAAAAAAACATTGGCCTTTTAAAATCAGCGCTGTCACTTCTGGCAGGGCTTTTGGTCTGCATGGCCATAATTCTGATTTTTGCAAAAAAACCTTTGCAGGCGCTCTCTTCATTTTTTACTGGAACTTTTACATCTCCATATTATTTTGGAGGAATGCTGAACAGCGCGGCTTTTCTTATGACAGCGGGTTGCGGTGCCTGTCTTGCAATAAAGAGTGGCTCCATGAACCTAGGAGGCGAAGGGCAAGTCTACGCGGGCGGCTACGTTACAGCCCTTATTCTTACCACACCCATTTTCTTGCAGCAAGGATTTTCTGTCCTTACACAAGTCTTGGCTCTTCTTCTCTGCTTGGCATCTGGAGCGGCAATGGCTTTGGCAAGTGCATTTTTAAAGCGGGCAAGGAATGCACAGGTTCTTCTTACAAGCTTTTTGATAAGCGCGGGCCTTATTCCCCTGATTGATTCCCTCATAACTTCCTCAAAGAGTTCAAGCGAGCAAAACCTTTTGTCACTGCCCTTCATTCAGGACTCATTCAAATGGGGACAAATACTAAAGCCTTCTCCGCTTACCTTTTCTTTTTTTATAGCTCTTGCACTGTGCCTGCTTCTCTCCTACTTTCTTTTAAGGAATACCCAGGGAAAAAGAATCTGCATAATGGGGACTGCACCTGAATTTGCAAAGTATGCGGGCTTTCCCTGCGAAAGGTATTCTTCCCTTTGCTTAGCGGCAAGCGGAGCACTTCATTCGCTGACTGGATTTTTTGCGGTTACGGGAACCTACTACACCTGCCACAAGGGCTTTTACATGAACATGGGCTGGAACGCATTGAGTGCGGCTCTTATAGTTCATGCAGAACCGGCACTTCTTATTCCGTCTTCGCTGCTGTTGGCATGGCTTTATTCCTCGGCAGACAGGGTAAACCTAACGCAGGGTTTTGCATTTGACATAAGCGGAATTGTGCAAGGGTGCGTACTTTTTGCTGCGGCATTTTCATTCATACGCAAAGGAGAAGCAAAATGAAGGCAGTCTTTTCCCTTTTGAACACGGCAGCCCCACTTCTGCTTTTAACGCTTGGTGCACTTTCCAGCGAATACGGCGGAAGGCTTGCCATGTTTATGGAATGCATAATAAACCTAAGCGGATTTTTCTGCTTTGCATTTACAGTATGGACTGGAAATGTTTTTTTGGGAATTGCGCTAAGCATTTTTGTTTGCACCATCATGGTATTTCTTATGGAAAGGCTCTCTTCCAAATTTGGGGCAAACATGTTTCTTGCATCCCTTGCAATGAACCTTCTCTTTGCGGCGGGAACAACATTCTTTTCTTCCGTCTTTTTTGGAACGAGGGGCGTACTTACAAACGAGGCATTTAAATTTGACGCAGCTGTAGCTCGCTTTGCAACAAGCATATTGTGCTACGGTCTTAGCGCAGGCCTGCTTTTCTTTTTGATTTGTACAAGAAGCGGAATGATTCTTAGGATAACAGGCAGTGACGAGGACGTTCTTGAAGCAAGGGGGATAAGCTCGCAAAAATACAAGTGCGCATCTTGGCTTATAGCGGCGGCCTCTGGAGCCGTATGCGGCTGCACCCTTGCCGTGAGGATTTCGTCTTTTGTTCCGGGTATGAGTGGAGGGCGCGGCTGGACTGCACTGGCGGCTGTTTTCTTGAGCCGGAAGAATGGGGCACTTGTACCGCTTGCGGTTGCTGTCTTTGCAATAGCAGAATATGCAAGCACAAGGCTACAGTTTATTGGCATACCGTCTGGAATTCTTCTTGCCCTTCCATACATTATGTCTCTTTTACTTATTGCATTGGTTCCCGGGAAGAAATAAAACCAAGCCTAGCCCCGATTGGAAGGGCGGCGTAGCCGTTGCCAAAGGCAATGGAGCGCAAGCGGAACCCTGGAAAGCGGGATAAAAGTTGACCTTGGCCGGACACGGAGTGCCGGACACAGTAAAAGATAGAGCGTGCTCCAAGAAAGAATTCAAAAAAAATTTACTTGAACGCAATTTGCATGTGTGGTAGAATTCATTTAATACTATAAACAGGAGAAGGATATGCCAGGACCAGGCGGCCCGCACGGTGGCCATTTTTTAACGGACGAGGAGATGAAGAATACCCCAAAGGTTACAGCTTCTCTTGTGAAAAGAATTTTTTCATGGCTGCTTCCCTACTGGAAACAGTTTGTCTTTGTGCTTTTATGCATTGCAATTTCTTCTACGCTAAAACTTTTGCCTTCTATTTTAACGGGTAAAATTATAGACGACGGTCTTATAGGAAAAAATTTTGAGCTGCTTGTAAAGCTGATAATTATTTCGCTTGGGGTCACTTTTACCGGAAACCTTATAGGCGTTCTTGAGGCTTACCTTCAGACATGGATTGCCCAGCACATTACTTTTGACATGCGAAACAAAATGTACCTGCACCTGCAAAAAATGTCCCAGAGATTTTTTACTTCCAACAATCAGGGCGACATTGTTACCAGGATGACTAGTGATATTGACGGTGTAAAGATGACGATTACCAACACATTCTCCAACATTCTTTCCAACGTTATTACACTGATTGTTGCTCTTGCGGCAATGTACCAGAAGAACTGGCTTCTTGCTACGATTGGCCTTGTGATTGTTCCCCTATTTGCAATTCCCACTCGCAAGGCTGGAAAAACAAGGTGGTCACTTACGCGCGAATCGCAGGAATGCAACGACAAGATAAACGGCATTCTTAACGAGACACTTTCCGTAAGCGGACAAATGCTTGTAAAACTTTTTGGACAAGAGAAAAGTGAATACAAGCGGTACGAAGAAGAAAACCGAAAAATGATTTCGCTTAACATTAAGGAAGGCATGGCTGGACGCTGGTTCCGCGTAGTGATTTCTACGGTTTCTTCTGTTGGGCCAATGCTGCTATACCTTGTTGGCGGAATCCTTATAATGAAATATGACTCAAGCATTACTGTTGGAGACATAACAGTTCTTGTTACCCTTCTGGGAAGAATGTACATGCCGGTGAACGAGCTTTTGAACATTCAGGTTGACTGGATAAGGTCCATGGCCTTGTTCACAAGAATTTTTGAATACTTTGACATGAAGATAGAAGTTGCAAACCCAGAGAATCCTCTTGAACCGAACGAGTGTGACGGTAGCGTTGAATTTGAGAACGTGAATTTTTCATACAATCCGGAAAAGCAGATTCTGCACAACGTTAGCTTTAAGCTTAACAAAGGGGACTGCATTGCAATAGTGGGCCCTTCCGGTTCTGGAAAGAGCACGCTCATAAATTTGATTCCCCGCCTTTACGATGCAAATTCCGGTTCGGTAAAATTTTCCGGAAACGATGTGCGCACCCTTGACCTTGAGTGGCTAAGGAAGAACATTGGAATTGTTACCCAGGACACCTACCTCTTTAACGGGACCATAAGGGAAAACCTTCTTTACGCGAAGCCTGACGCTACGGAAGAAGAGCTTATTGAGGCATGCAGCAAGGCGAACATCTACGACTTTATACAGAAGCAGGATAAAGGCTTTGACACGGAAGTTGGCAACAGGGGGCTTAAGCTTTCCGGCGGAGAAAAGCAGCGCATCTCTATTGCACGTGTCCTTTTAAAAGACCCGGCACTCATAATCTTTGACGAGGCTACTTCGGCGCTTGACTCCATAAGCGAGCAGAAGATTCAGGAGGCGATTGACCCGCTTGTAGACGAAAGGACCAGCATACTGATTGCCCACCGTCTTTCCACGATTCTTACGGCAGACGAGATTCTTGTTATAAAGGACGGAAAGGTTGTGGAACGTGGCCAGCACAAGGATCTTGTTAAGGCTGGAGGAATCTACACGGAGCTTTACAATACACAGTTCTCCAAGGCAATAGACAAGTAGGAAATGCGAAAGCAGCACGAATGCAAGTAGTCTACGGTGCACCATTCTTGGTGGCCGTAGATACATGTTCTTGTGCCTGCAAATCGCTATTTGAGGAACAAAAAAACTGTCTTGTAAATGCCGCAAAAGAATTACGAGTTTCTATTAAAGCGCTTTGAAAGTTCCTTTAGGCAAGACGCAGCTTTTGTGTCGCAAAGCATTTCTTTTTCCATGCGCCAAGTCCAGTTGCTTCCGGTGGTACTTGGTGTGTTCATGCGGGCTTCGCTTCCAAGAGCAAAGACATCCTGCAAAGGGATAACGGCTGTGTCGGCTTTGCTGGCAAATGCCTTTTCAATAAGAATTTGCGTAAGCTCCTTGGCAGAAAGGTCTTTGTCCAGTTCAAAATATGTGGCTACGTTTTCCTTAAGCTGTTCGGATGCAGAGGCAAAGAAACCGGCACTTGTGTCGTTGTCGTGCGTTCCCGTGTAGACTATGATGTTTGGATTTTTGTAGTTTCCGGGAAGGTCCTTGTTTTCTTCGCTCTCTTCCGTCCAAGGCTCGTCGTTAAATGCAAACTGGAGGATTTTCATTCCGGGGAAGCCGCAGCCGTCACGCAGCTCTTCCACTTCCGGTGTGATTACGCCAAGGTCTTCTGCAATAATTGGAAGGGTTCCAAGGCGCTTTTTTATCTCGTCAAACAAGTCTTTGCCGGGGCCTTTTATCCATTCACCCTTGATTGCATTTGGCGCACCGTAAGGAATCTGCCAGTATGCTTCAAAGCCGCGGAAATGATCAATGCGGATAACGTCTACAAGGCGGAGCATGTTCTTTATGCGGTCAACCCACCAGCTGTAGTTATCTTTTTTCATGGCATCCCAGTCGTAGAGCGGATTTCCCCAGAGCTGGCCTGTTGCGCTAAAGTAATCCGGGGGAACTCCGGCGCATGTCTTTTGCAGGAGAGTCTCGGAATCCATCTGGAAGAATTTCTGGTTTGCCCAAACGTCGGCAGAGTCACCCGCAACAAAAATGGGGATGTCGCCAATGATTTTTATTCCAAGAGAGTTAACGTATTTTTTTAGGGAAGACCACTGCTGGTCAAAGAAGAACTGGATAACCTTTATTTGTTCTACGTCGTCCGTATGCTCTGCATCCCAGCGGCTTACTGCTGAGGCATCGTGTTCTGCAAGCACGCGGGGCCACCAGCGGTTCCACATGGAGGCAACGCCTTCTACGCCTTCATTCTTTGCCTTTGCGTCATAAAAGTTCTTGATGCTGGTGTAGTCTGCGTAATTGTTTAACCAAGAAGACTGGTCGTTTTTAAATGCCTCGTATTTTACGCGGTCTTCATTACTGCAATTCTTTAAAAAGTATGTGGCGCACTTTGCAAGAACCGGCATCTTCCACCATACGACGGAACCAAAGTCAACGTTGCCCTGGCTCTTTATGTAGTCTGGCGGAAGAACCTCGTCCTTGCTTGCCCATCCGCGCTTAACAAGGTCATCAAAATCAATAAGAAGGGGATTTCCCGCAAAAGTTGAAAAACTCTGGTAGGGGCTGTCCCCGTATCCGGTAGGTCCAAGCGGCAAAACCTGCCAGTAGGACTGGTTTGCATTTTTTAGCCAGTCGGCAAACTTGTATGCACTTTCACCAAGGGTTCCAATCCCTGGAGTGCCGGGTAAAGAAGTAACGTGAAGCAGAATACCGCTTTTTCTTTTGTTCATATATTTTCTCCTAATTAAATCTTCACCCGGCAATTTTATTTATTCTGTCGGGCGCTTCTTAAAAGACTTGCTTTCAATAATTGCCTGACCTTCACCAACGCTCTGCTCCATCATTGCGCGTACCTTAAGAGGAAGGCCGAACAATGTAATAAAGCCCTGGGCATCCTTGTGGTCATAGAGGTCGCCAGTCTTAAATGAGGCGATGCTCTCGTTGTAGAGGCTATACTTGGAAGCAGAACCTGCACCGCGGATTGCACCCTTGTAGAGGTGAACCTTTGCCCAACCAGTAACAGTCTCTTCCGTCTTGTCCACAAAGGCCATGATGGAATCAAACAAAGTAGTGAACCACTTTCCGTCGTAGATAAGCTCTGCCGCCTTAATTGAAAGGTGCTGCTTAAAGTGGTATGTGTCGCGGTCAAGGCAGATGTGATCCATCATGCGGTGAGCAAAGTAAAGGATTGCTCCACCTGGTGTCTCGTAAACACCGCGGCTCTTCATGCCAACGCAGCGGTTTTCGCAGATGTCTACAAGGCCAATTCCGTTCCTTCCGCCAATCTTGTTAAGCTCTGTAACAAGCTCAAGACCGTCCATCTTCTTTCCGTTAAGTGCAACTGGAATACCTTTTTCAAAGTCAATCTGAACGTATTCGCCAGCATCTGGAGCTTCCTCGGGAACAACTGTGTTCTTAAGCATGTGCTTGTAGTTAGGTTCGTTCTCTGTCTTTTCAAGCTCAAGACCTTCGTGGCTAAGGTGC
>DJYC01000016.1:6665-6802 GCA_002448445.1 Treponema sp. UBA6988 | reverse complement strand
GCCATATCGCTCAACGTTTCGCGACATGCCTAAGAACCCCATACTTTATCGATGAAACTTCGTTGCTAGTTCCAACGCTTTCTTGTTTACAGGTGTGTTCTTTTGAGAAATGGTCCCTTCGACAGGCTCAGGGAACG
>DJYC01000016.1:0-6556 GCA_002448445.1 Treponema sp. UBA6988 | reverse complement strand
CGGCTTAGCAGCGTGCAGATTTGCCACGCAAATCTGCAATCCTCGTGAAAAGCCACGGAGGGATTTTCACGAGGCAAGACTTACGCCCGATTGGAGGGGCGCGGTAGCGTTGCCGAAGGCAATGGAGGCGAAGGCCGGCTTTCGCAACGAAGTTTCAAGCGACCCCGGAAAGCGGGGCCCACCAGGCATGAATTCCCGATTTTAGCAAAAAAATAAATGGACGGCCTAAAAAGTACCGTCCATAAAATCAAGAAAAATTAATAAGGCTTAAAGTAAGGAAAGCTCTTTACGCGCTCCAGGTGAACGAAGCACTTTGGATATTTTTTTATGAACTCTTCCAGGCTAAGAACCTCTCCCTTTTGGAAAACCCGGCAAACAAGGCGTCTGTTGGAGTCAAAATAGGAGAAGAAGGCAGCGCAGTGGTCAAACTTCATCGTGTTTTCCTTTATGGCAGGTTCTCGAATTGCACCAATGTAGAACCAGCCCGGCTCTGTGCAGGCAAGTACGTAAAGCATTCCGCGAAGCTCGTCCACAGAATATCCAGTTCCTTCTACATAACCGGCAGTATTTTCTGCCTTTGAAGGTGTTACAAGGCGGGAAACAAAAGGCTCAACGTTAACGTCCACGCCAAATTTCTTCCAGTCGTCATTCTTTGAACCGCCGCTTTTTGCCCTTATGCCCCTCGGGGAGCGTACGACGAACGCTTTTGCGGCAAGGTTTCGGCAAAGGTCAAGGGTGCGCTTCTTGTTGGCGGCAGAAAATTTATTCTGCTGGGTAACGGCAGGCGCAGAATCCAGAATGTCTGTTGGCTCAAGCATCTCTGCAAGAGAAGAATTCTGGCCGGTAACGCTTCTGATGATTCCGTCCACTATCCACTTTACAAAGCCGTCTTCACCCAGAAGGAGCTTTGAGTCGTCCTCTGACTCTGTGGGAGCGGGAGCGTTTCTTAGCAAGGCGGAATAGTCGACCTCTTCTTTTTTATAGGGGGCACCTGTAATGATGTTAAGAACATTGTCCCTTTCATCACAGGCTGCATATTCAGCATATTTTAAAGAAGGAAGCTTTTGCCTTATTATAGCAATCATCTTCTTTACTTCCGTGTAGTCGTTGTTGGAAAAATCCACCTTGTACCAGGGCAAGGGCTTCTTTGTAAGGTTGTACACTTCCTGGAAGGACATGGTGTAAAGGTTCTTGAAGTCTATTCCAAGCGGAACTGAGCGGGCTGCATAGTAGGAGCAGACAATAAGGTTTGCAAATGTCTTGTGGCCGGACGGTACAAACATAAGGTAAACGTCTTCGTCATAGGAAAAGTGCCACTCTATGCGCAAAGGCTTTCCAGATGCCTTTTCCTTGTACAAAATCCAGCTTCCTGCAGAGTCCTTGTAGTAATGTGGAATCTTCTGAACCTGGCGGTTTTCTCCATCTATGAACTCTGTCTGGCTGTATGTCTCCGGGCAAACGATTATGGCATACTCGGTAGCTGCCTCACCTTCAGCAGAATCTTCCATGCGGATTTCAAAGAGGTTTCCGATGGCGTCTGTGCTGTGCTCGGCGGCCTTGCCCTTTAGCGCGGCATAGGGCTGCTCAAGCCATTCCTGCTGAACCCTGGTGCGGATTTCCGCAGAATCAGGAATTCCAGCCTGATTGTATTCGGCAAAGGCAGGGAGTGCTGCAAAAAGAAGCGGGGATGCTACCAAGGCATGTGCCATTGACCTGCCAAGAACTTTTGCAAAAGTCTTAAAATTCATCTTAAACATACTAAACATACTAGTTTTGTCCTCCCGGAACTAGAAATGCGGCTTTAGCGTTCATGCGGGCGGCATGTCGGCAGGGCTTACGCTTTCTGAGTCCGAAAAATCCGCAAATCCTTCCGCATAGCTTATGCGGGGCTTTACCACGGTCTTGTCGGGATTGTGAATCATTCCGTCATCCCTTTCGTCCGGATGCATTCCAACAGGCGCATTGCTCAAAAGAAGCTTTAGCCTGTTAAGCTGGTTCACTTCGCTTGAACCCGGGTCGTAGTCTATCGGAGAGATATTTGCTCCCGGATAGCGGCGGCGGAGTTCCTTTATCATGCCCTTTCCGGTCACATGGTTTGGAAGACATGCGAACGGCTGCACGCAGGCAATACTGGGCACTCCCGAATGAATCAGCTCTACCATCTCTGCTGTAAGAAACCAACCTTCGCCGGTAATGTTACCAAGCTGAACTATATCGTTGACCCCCTTCATCAGGTCGTAGATGCCCGTGGGCGGATCAAAGCGGCGGCTCTTCTTAAGCTGCTTCTTGATATATCTGCGGTAGCGTTCCAGGAACCACACGAGGAACTTTGCGTTGCGCTTTGTCTTCTTTGGGAAGGCAAGCTCTTCGTGGCGGAAGATTCCGGTGCTGAATGTATAGAACAAGAAATCTGCCAAATCCGGCATTGAACATTCGGCACCTTCCCTTTCTATAGTATCGACAATTTGATTGTTTGCTGTAGGGTGGAATTTTACAAGAATCTCCCCTACCACACCCACGCGGGGCTTTTTTACCGGCAAAAGCGGCAGGTTGTCAAAGTCTTTTACGATTCCGCGGATGATTTTGTGGTACTTGAGCACGCCCATGTGCTTTAGGGATGCCTCTATGATTCCGTTCCACTTTTCGTAGAGGGCATTTGCACTACCGGGTGTTGCCTCGTAGGGACGGGTGCGGTAAAGGCAGCGCATCAAAAGATCGCCAAGCATTACGCCCTTCATTGCCCTGGAAACCAGAGGAAGGGTTATCTTAAAGCCCGGGTTGCTTTCAAAGCCCTGTGCGCTAAGGGAAATGACAGGCACTTTGGAAAGACCTGCATCGTTAAGCGCACGGCGGATGAAGCCAATGTAGTTTGTTGCGCGGCAGCCACCACCCGTCTGCGAAATAAGGAGGCTAACCTTGTCCAGGTCGTACTTTCCGCTCTGGAGCGCAGAAATCATCTGGCCTGCCACAAGGATTGAAGGATAGCAGGCATCGTTGTTTACGTATTTTAGGCCTGTGTCCACAGCCTTGGGGTCTGTAGCGTCAAGAACCACAAAGTTAAAGCCTGAATACTGGAAAGCCTTCTGCACAATCCTAAAGTGGATGGGGCTCATCTGCGGCGCAAGGATTGTATGGCTGTACTTCATTTCCTTGGTAAAGACCTGCCTCTTGTAGGCGGAACTCTTTACGCTAAGCTTTATGCGGTTTCTCTGCCTTGCCTTAACAGCGGCAATAAGGCTTCTAATTCTAATTCTTACCGCTCCAAGGTTGCTTCCCTCGTCTATCTTGATAAGCGTATACATGCGGCTCTTGGCCTTAAGGATTTCGTCAACCTGGTCAGAGGTTACGGCATCAAGTCCGCAGCCAAAAGACGTAAGCTGCACAAGCTCCAGGTTTGGCATGCCTGAAACAAATGCTGCTGCTCGGTAGAGGCGGTTGTGGTAGGTCCACTGGTCAACAATGCGGAGGGGCCTTTCTATTGCACCAAGATGGGCAACAGAGTCTTCCGTAAAGACACCAAGCCCAAGACCGTGAATCAGCTCTGGAATTCCGTGGTTAATTTCCGGGTCCAAGTGGTATGGGCGGCCGGCAAGAACGATTCCGTTTGCACCTGCACGGATAAGGGCCTCCAAAGCCTCCTCACCGGCAAGCGATGTTTCCTTCTTGAATTTTTCCTGCTCAGCCCAGCCTGCATCAACAGCCTTTTTTACATCGTCAAAAGTAAGGCTCTTGAAATGTTTCTTAAGCTCCTCGTAAAGACGCTCTGCAAGACGAGGCTTGTCATAAATAGGAAGGAAGGGATTCATAAAAAGAATGCTTTCGTCCTGCCTAAGACGCTCAATGTTGTTGCGCAAAACCTCCGGGTAGCTTGTTACAACCGGACAGTTGTAGTGGTTTCCAGCCCCCGGGTCTTCCTTAATTTCATAAGGGGCACAGGGATAGAAGATGAACTTGCAGCCCGACTGCAAAAGGCTCTCTATGTGGCCATGGGTAATCTTTCCCGGGTAGCAGACAGACTCGCTCGGAATGGATTCAAGGCCCTTTTCGTAAACGGCACGGCTTGAACGCGGGGAAAGCCTAACCCTAAAGCCAAGCTTTGTAAAAATGGTAAACCAAAGGGGATAGTTTTCGTACATGTTGAGCACGCGGGGAATTCCAACGTCACCCATGGGAGCATCCTCTTTCTTTAGCGGAATGTAGCCAAAGAGCCTCTTGTATTTCCATTCAAAAAGATTGGGCAAGTTGACAGGTGAATTATCATCCGCCCCGGAAGAAGCTTCTGCATTGCTTGCATCCTTAACCTTTACGTCGTCATCAAATTCCGCACCGCGCTCGCACCTGTTTCCTGTTATAAAGCGGCTAACCTTCTCGCCTGTAGTAAAGGTGTTTATTGTAAGAAGACAGTTGTTGGAACACTTGCCGCACCTCTTAAGCTCAAGGCTAACCTTAAAAGACTCAAGCTGCTCAAGAGAAGCAATCCCGGACTTTATGAATTTAGGCGTCTGGTCGGGGTCATCAGGCTTTGGACGGCGAAGATCCTCCCACTGGTCCTGGGCAATAAGGGCAGAACCGTAGGCACCCATAAGCCCCGCAACATCCGGGCGGTATACGTTAACACCGGCAATCTTTTCAAAGGCGCGGAGAACGGCATCATTGTTAAAAGTACCGCCCTGAACCACAACCTTGCTGCCAATATCAGAAGCTTTCCTAAGCTTTATTACCTTGAACAGGGCATTCTTTATTACTGAATAAGAAAGCCCCGCTGAAATATCCGCAACAGAAGCACCTTCCTTCTGGGCCTGCTTTACACGGCTGTTCATGAATACCGTACACCGCGTTCCAAGGTCAACCGGGGTCTTTGCAAGAAGGGCAATCTTGGAGAAGTCCTGAACACTCATTCCCATTGTACTTGCAAAGTGGGCAAGGAATGAACCGCAACCAGAAGAACAAGCCTCATTCAGCTGAATGGAAGTAATGGCCCCGTCCTTCATGCGAAGGCACTTCATATCCTGACCGCCAATATCCAAAAGGAATTCAACCCCAGGAACAAAAAAGTCTGCCGCGCGGTAGTGGGTAATAGTCTCAACTTCACCCGCATCAACGCCAAGGGCCGCCTGGAAGAGTGCCTCCCCGTAACCGGTAGAAACAGAGCGTGCAATATAGCAGTCCTTTGGCAAGATTTTATATAGCGACTTTAGCACTTTTACCGCAAGCTCAACAGGATTACCCGCATTAACATCGTAGAAGCGCCAGAGAATGCGCCCCTGGGTATCCGTAAGCACCGCCTTTGTAGTGGTGGAACCCGCATCAAGACCTAAGAAAACAGGCCCCTGTGTTGACTGCAAGTCACCGGTAAGAGCCTTTTCCTGGGCATGACGGGCATTAAATTCATCAAGCTCCGACTGGCTCCTAAAGAGAGGCTCAAGACGCTGAACCTCCTGCATCTCCGCCCCAACAAGATTCTTAAGGCTTTCACGGAACTGGGCAACTGTAGGAAACACCCCCTCAGAAGCCGCAGCACCCTTAATGCAACTGATTTCCCTTTCCGCAGAAAAAGCCGCACCGGCCGCCACAAAAAGCTGGCTATTTTCGGGAACAATGGTCTCGTCCGGAGTAAGCTTAAGGGTAACTACAAACCTTTCGCGAAGCTGGTCCAAAAAGTGCAAGGGGCCGCCCAAAAATGCAACGTTACCACGGATAGGCTTACCGCATGCAAGACCAGAAATAGTCTGGCTAACAACCGCCTGGAAAATGGAAGCCGCAATATCCTCACGCCTTGCACCCTCGTTAATAAGGGGCTGAACATCCGTCTTGGCAAAAACACCGCAACGTGCCGCAATTGGATAGATAGTGGAAGCACCCTTGGCAAGCTCGTTAAGCCCCATGGCATCCGTCTCCAAAAGAGCCGCCATCTGGTCAATAAAAGCACCTGTACCGCCTGCGCAAGTGCCGTTCATCCTCTGCTCAACACCGCCGCGGAAATATGTAATCTTGGCATCCTCACCGCCAAGCTCAATAACAACATCTGTCTTTGGAATAAGACGCTTTACCGCCGTGGTAGCAGCCACAACTTCCTGAATAAAGGGAATGTTAAGCCACTGAGAAACCGAAAAACCGCCGGAACCGGTAACCTTTATGCTAAGAGGCTGGTCTTGGCCGGCAGGAAACTTCTTCTCCAGCTCGTCAAAAGCCTTGTTCACCACGGCAATAATTGTGTTGCGTATATCTGCGCGGTGCCTCTCGTAAGCTCCGTAAAGCAGGGCGTCATCGTCCCCCAGTATTACCACCTTAACCGTTGTAGAACCAACGTCAATACCCATGCGGACTGGCTTTACAAGCGGCTTAAAAACTGTATTTGAATCAAGATTCGCCATCAATACACAACCTTTTTTTCTAAAAATCAGGGCAGCCCCCAAAACTATATCTTTTGGAGATTACCATTTTTCTATTATAATAGGAAAGATTCTTTTATTCAACCGAAATTAAAAGCCCGTTACCCAAAACTAACCCGTTAAAGCTAAGAACTTGCTCCAAAAGCGTCATTCCGAACTTAAAA
>DJYC01000082.1 GCA_002448445.1 Treponema sp. UBA6988 | reverse complement strand
TTTTTTCGGGGCAAAAACCGCTGGAAGCCAATTTTTCTGATGCAAATATAAAACCCGAAGTTTGCCCTAGTATTTATTTTGCACTTGCATTCTTTCCAGCATCTTTTTCTGCCACATCCTTTTGTGCGGCTTTCTTTTGGGCACACAATTTACATGTGGGGCTGTTGGAACAACCGCAGCAAGATGGGGCTGTTCCTGTTTTTTTTGCGGTGTAGAATTTTTTAAATAAATGGAGGACGACAAAAGCGCAGTATACAGCTATCAGTACAATTATAACAATGCTTACCATGTCGTCCTCCTTTTTTTACGAACAATTTAATTATGCAGCAAATGAGCCTTTCTTATCTGCTTCAGCATAAGGGTTTTTGCGGAAAAGCGCAATAAGCAATACTGCAAAAAGCACAAAGGCTATTACTGTTCCCACACCAAATGCTCCGTGTGCAAAGAGCATTCCCAACTGGTAGAATATAAGCGTAACAATCCACGCAAAGACATTCTGGAACAGTATTGCAAACCAGAACCACTTGCGGCTCTTAAGTTCATTTGCCATGGTTGCAATTGCGGCAAGACAAGGTGAATCCAGCATGTTGAACAAGAGGAATGCAAAGGCTGCAATTGCAGTAGCAAACCATCCGCCAACTGCATCGGAAACAGCATTCTGTGCCTCTTCTTCTTCAAGTGCCGCCTCTGCTGTCTCGTCATCCACGTTTGCAAGAACACCCATGGTCGTAACAATTGCCTCTTTTGCAGAGAAGCCGGATATAGAAGATGCCGCTGCCTTCCATCCGTTTTCCGCATCACCAAATCCAAGCGGAATAAAGATGTAGCGCACACCGTTTCCAACTTTGGCAAGAACAGAATCCGCTGAATCTTCAACAAGGCCAAATCCGCCCTCGCTTGCTTCTACAGCATTTCCTTCTTCGTCAACATAAGCTTCGTGTGCAGGATTAAATCCGTAGCTTGAAAGGAACCACATTACAAGGCATGCAAGGAAGAGAATTGTTCCCGCCTTCTTTATAAAGCTCCACAAGCGTTCCCATGTGTGAAGCAGAACGGTCTTTAACTGGGGAATGTGGTACTGGGGAAGCTCCATAACAAAAGGGGCTGCAGGACCGTGGAAGTATTTTGTCTTTTTAAGGATGATTGCTGCAATCAAAACTGCGGCAACACCAATCAGGTACATGGAAGGTCCAACCCAAGAGCCGTTTGTTCCCGTTACCTTGGAAGCGATTACTACGCCGAACATTGCTATTACAGGAAGCTTTGCTCCGCAGGGAATCCAAGTTGTAGTCATAATCGTCATGCGGCGGTCGTTTTCGTTTTCAATAGTGCGGCTTGCCATGATTCCAGGAATTCCACAGCCGGAAGAAATAAGGAGCGGAATGAATGACTTACCCGAAAGCCCAAACTTGCGGAAGATTCTGTCCATTACGAATGCAATGCGGGTCATGTAGCCAACATCTTCAAGAATGGAAAGAAGCAGGAAGAGGATTGCCATCTGTGGAAGGAAGCCAAAGACAGCGCCAAGTCCGCCAAGGATTCCGTTTACAATGCAGTCGGTAAGTATTTCGTTTGCACCGGCATTGTTCATCAACTCTTCCACCCAGCCCTGGATTCCGCCTGCAACAGTATCGTTTGCCCAGTCGGTTCCCATAGTACCAATCGTTGTTACGGAAACCCAGTAGACGAACCACATTACGAGTGCAAAAATGGGGAGGCCAAGCCAGCGGTTTGTTACGATTCTGTCTATCTTGTCGGAAGTGGTAAGCTTTTCGCCTTTCTTGGTAACAATACCCTTTAGCAAATTTGTTATGTAGTTATAGCGTTCGTTGGTTATGATAGATTCAATGTCATCACCAAGCTTTGACTCAAGTTCCTTTGTTAAAGATTCAGCCTTGGAAGCCTCTGCTGAAGAAAGGAAAAGTTTTTCAATAACTTTTTGGTCGCGTTCCAAAAGCTTTATGGCAGTCCATCTTTTTAACTCTTCCTTTACACTTGAAGGAAGGATTTTTTCTGCCTTGCCAATTGCAACTTCCACGTCGGCAGAGAAAGTTGTCTGGGGAACTTTGGCCCCGGAAGATGCGGCTTCTTCTGCAGCAAGTGCAACTTCTTTTACACCCTTTCCGTGAAGGGCTACCGTTTCCACAACCTTGCAACCAAGGCGTTCAGAAAGCTTTGCCGTGTCTATAGTGCCGCCGCTCTTTTTTAAAGAGTCCACCATGTTTAGTGCAATGACGACAGGTTTTCCAAGTTCAAGAATCTGGGTGGTAAGGTAGAGGTTTCGCTCAAGGTTCGTTGAATCCACAATGTTGATTACGGAAGAAGGCTCTTCGCTGCAAAGATAGTCACGGGAGACAACCTCTTCGTTGGTATAGGGAGAAAGTGAATAGACACCTGGCAAGTCGGTAACAACAAGTTCTTTTGCCCCCTTAACCTTTCCCTCTTTTTTTTCTACAGTTACTCCCGGCCAGTTGCCTACATACTGGGTTGCACCTGTAAGGGAGTTGAACATAGTCGTTTTTCCGCAGTTTGGGTTTCCCGCCAAAGCTATTTTAGTTGCCATTTATTCCACCTCTATATTTTCCGCATCATCCTTGCGGACAGAAAGTTCATATCCCCTGATTGTAACTTCAACAGGATCACCAAGGGGAGCCACCTTGCGCACGTAAACAGAGCATCCTTTTGTAAAGCCCATGTCCATAAGGCGGCGCTTTAAAGCCCCCTCGCCATTCAGCCGGACTACAGTTACGGTAGAGCCGACCTTTGCATCTTTTAAAGTATTCATTATCATTCTCCTGTCCCTTTGCCAATCACTTTCAAAAAGCTGCAAAGAGACTCTATTCCTTGAGAAAAATGCACGCGTGTGCGGTAAGAATGTAAGGGAAAAATTATACGATAATCTTAGAGGCCATGGACTTGTCCAGTGCAAGGCGCGAGTCCTTAACCTTTACGATGAGACCTGTACTGACTTTGGAAATTACAGTAACGGAAGAGCCCACGTTGAATCCAAGCTCATTAAGATGCTGTTTTACAGCAGAATCGCCACCAATTTTCTTAATCTGGACTTCACGTCCTGCATCTGTAAATAACAAGGGCATAATGTTTCTCCTTACATGAAACAATTGCAAAAGCCATCCTGCCCGGCAAGCCACTGCCTTTTTTGGGAGAATAAGATTTTGCAAACCATTATTACAATTTGCTAACCATGATTAATATAATACAACTTTTATTAGTTGTCAATAAGCGTTTTTAGATAAGATTAACTTACAGTCAAAAGATTTCCGCCGTCCATACGGTAAATGCTGTCAGCATAGTTTCTGGCCTCGCTTTCGTGAGTCACAAGAAGCACAGCTGCCCCTCTGTCGGCAGCAGAACGCAGCAGGGAAAGGACGGACTTGGTGTTTTCATCGTCAAGGTCATCGGTGGGCTCATCTGCAAAAATTATGCCAGGTTCAAGCAGCAAGGCCCGGGCAACCGCCATCCTCCGCATCTCCCCGCCGGAAAGCTCATTCAGCCTTGCATGGGCCAAGTGGCATATTCCAACCATATCCAAAAGATTTAGTGCACGTTCCTCGTAGTCATCACCATCCGCATAAAGAGTTGCGGGAAGCTTAACGTTCTCCAAAACGTTAAGGGCAAAGAGGCCTGTCTGTCCCTGGGGAATTACGCCAAAATTCTTATTCCTAAACAGGGAAAGTTCCCTGTCGCCCATTGCATACAAGTCCTTTTCATCCAGCAAAACTTTTCCGCTGTCAGGAAGCAACAGCCCCGAAGCCATGTAAAGCAGGGTACTTTTTCCGCTTCCAGAGCGGCCTATTATTTCTGTAACCCTGCCACTTTGAATTTGAAGGTCGCAGCTTCTTACTGCCTCAAAATGACTGGATTCCCTTGTGGGCCTATAATATTTTTTTGAAATGCCCATCAGATTCAAAAGCATTTAGTTTCCCTCCCTTAAGATAAGTCCCGTATCGATTTTGGAAATAGATGCTGCCGTCCCGCAAGATGCAAGCAAAGAAGCCGTCATTGAAAATACAAAAGAAAAAATGGCCAGCAAAGTCATTCCTGCCACACCGGGCAAGAGGAATGGAAGGTTCAGGCTTTCCTTTATAAGCGGATGAAAAGAAAGAGCAAAAAGCAATGCCAAGAAAATTCCAGAAATGCATCCTCCTGCGTTCACAAAAAAAGCTTCCCTCATCACAAGAGAGGAAACTTTTTTTCTGGAGGCCCCCATAACGCGCAGAACGGCAAACTCCTTTTTGCGCTCTCCGATTGTCATTGAAAAAACAACAGCCATAACCACAAGGCAAAGAAGCCAAATTATCCCGACCATAACGCCCACAACTTTTGAAACACCCGCCAAACCGTCGGAGACACCGCTTGTCATGCTCTTTGTGCGGACAGCCTTTACCTGCTTTACGTCATGCTCAATGCGCCGGCACAAGTCGTCCAAGTCCTGTCCTTCTTCAGCTTTTACCATGATGGAAGATATATAGCGCCCAGCCCCCTTTAGCATCTTTTCGTTTACCCCCTTTCGTATGGAGGCATCTATCAAATCCTGTATCGTATCAATACTTGTGTAAACAGCATTGTCCAATCCCGTTCCTGTTTCGCCAAGCTGGGCAACAACCTTGCAGGGCACGTCAAAAAATTTTAGAGTTCCCCCAACGGAAGAAAGAATCTTGCTTCCTATTATTACGTCTCCCTTTTCAAGCACACCGCCAAAATCTTTGGTAAGCCAAGGCTGTACGGTAAAATCACTAGCGGGGTCAAAACCTATAATCTGAAGTCCAACCGAACAGCAGCCAGAACTTAATGTTGCAAGGAAAACCTGGGCACTGGCCTTCTCCACTCCGTCAACAGAAAGAGTTTCTTCAAGGCGGCTTCTTGGCATATAAAAAGTGGTGCGGTTTCCGTAAAGCAGAATCGATTCAAGCCCCTTCTTAACAAAGGCACCGGACGGCGTTACAATGATGTCGGCTCCAAGGCGGTATTCAAGGCTTCTCAGTCCCTTCCTTAGAGAAAGAAGAAGCAGGCTTCCTCCAAAAATTGAAAGAGAAAGCAAAAGGGCAAATAAAAAAAGAGCAGCACTTCTTCCTTTTTTACCAAGCAGGTTGGCAAAAGGCAATTGGGTAAATTTCATCAGTTACTTTTCCTTGAATAAACTTTTCTAAAAAGCAGGGCAGAGTCCAAAAGGCAAAGCAGGCAGAGCAAGATTGCCACGGTAAAGACGGAAGGCTTCATAACCAAATGGCACCTCATGTTTGCCATTTTGCAAAGTGGAATTATCCTTCCGGGAACAAAAAGCGCAGCCAGTGAATTTAAAAAAATTGCAGCTCCAATCCCCAGCTTAACCCCGTCCCTAAAAGAGACAAGCCTTGCAAGCGCAAGCAGAGAACAAATGGCTCCCTGCAGCAGCACAACCCGTTCAGCCCAGTGGCACATCATCCAAGAACCATCTTCCTTTGGACCGCATGCAGAAAAAGCAAAGGCAGTACCAAGGCACAATATTAGGGAAGCAAGCAAAAGCGCAAAATCCATAGGCCTAACTTTTTTCATATAGACTCCTCAAAATATTAGCATAGACTAACTTTTTTTTAGGGGAGTTTACACACTTTCTATACGAGTGTCAACAAGCTCAAAAAAAATAAGAAATTTTTTAAAAACCGCTTGAACAAAATGTTGGCATTTACTATTATTAGCTTAAGCTAACTAAAATTATATAAAAGTAATTTCAGAGGTTCATTTTGAAAAGCATAAAAAAATATATAGCACTCCTGGCGCTCACGGCAATATTCATTCTTTCGTCAGCTGCAGACACAAAATCATGGAAAGCCGTGGCAACGGAAATGCAGGGAATTCTTGATGACGCATGTTCGCTTTATGAATCAGGCGATGCGGAAAAAGCCTACGAGCGCGTGAACGATGCCTATTTTGGCCACTACGAAGTTGACGGTTTTGAGCGCAACACACAAAGCCGCATTGGCGGAAGCAGGGCAGGAAATGTGGAAGTCCAGTTCAGCAGGGTTAAGGGCGCAATAAGGAACGGCAAGGACAAGGGCGAAGTCAGGGCAGAAGCAGACACGCTAATAGCCATGCTCTTTGAAGATGCGCAAAAACTTGACCCGCCGCAAATGTCATGGACGGAACTTGCAAAAACACTCAACGAGGAATTTGATGAAGCCGCAAAGATGTACGAAGAAGGGCATTTGGTAACAGCAGAACCAAAATTCCGCAAGGCCTACGCCCGCTACTACGGAAAGTCAAAATTCCAGGAAAACGTGATAAAGAGCCTGTCTCCAGAAAAAGACCGGGAAATAGTTGACCTTTACACGGAAACAAAAAACATGATTATAAGCCGGGCCGACAAAACCCTTACCTCCAAGTCCATCAAGAGGCTCGGCTTATTAATAGAAGAAACTTCGCTTTCGCTTACAAAATCACAGAACCGCCTGCAGTGGTGGGGAACTGTTGCCGCATCACTGATGATTCTTTTAAGGGAAGGCTTTGAGGCAATTCTGATTGTGGGTGCCATCATTGCCTACCTTAGAAAAATAAACCAGAACAACCGGCTCGAGGCAAAAGAAAATGGTGTGACTGCAAAAGAGGTAAGTCTAAGGCCTGTCTTTAACGGTTCAATGCTGGGTATTTTGGCATCCATCGTAATGGCAATAATCCTGATTGCAATTACGCGCTTTGGTTTTGCGAGCGGACAGGGGCAGGAAGTTGTAGAAGGCGTAACCATGTTCATTGCGGTTGCGGTTCTCTTCTACACTTCAAACTGGATGATTTCAAAATCTTCGGAAGCTTCATGGTCAAGCTTCATCAAGGGAAAGGTTCAAACTTCAATAGACAAGAGCAGCATGTTCGGACTTGCATTCACATGTTTTCTTGCGGTTTTCCGCGAGGGGGCAGAAGTTATTTTGTTCTACCAGGCAATGCTTGCGGGTTCGGACGGTTCGGGAATTGTGTGGGCTGTACTGCTTGGAATTGCCGCATCTGCCATTCTGCTGATTTTTGTATACAAGGCAATCATAGTTGCGGGTAAGCGCTTGCCACTAAAGCCCTTCTTCCTTGCCACGTCAATCCTTATGTTCATCATGGTGGTTGCTTTCGTTGGAGGAGGAATCAGCGAATTTGTTGACGCAGGTTGGATTGTTCCCCATGTTGTGGAGGGAGTGCCAACAATTTCGCTTCTTGGCATTTTCCCCTACAAGGAATCACTTATAGCACAGGCTATTGCACTGGCCATAGTTCTTGGCAGTCTTATAGCAGGCTTGGCTATTTCAAAAAACAAGGCAAAAAAGGCCGCATAGTCGGCTAAAAATATAAGAATACATATTCTTTAAGGAGTTTTTTAATGAAAAAGACATTGTCTTTGGTTCTCGCTGGCGCCGCAATGGCGTTCGCATTTGTTGCTTGCTCTAAGAGCAATGGTTCCCAGCCGGCAGCTGCTGCTACAGAAACACCAGCAGCTTCATCCGCAGCAGCAGAAGTTGCAGAAGAAGATGAAGGCGGCTTCGTTGAACATGACATTGGAGACGAGCAGAAAGCAGGTTTCCTTGCAGTAAACGGCGTATACTTCCAGGCAGTAGACATGAAGTCTGGTGAAGGAAACCTTCAGTTTGGAAAGGACTACACCATGCACATAGAAGCAGACATTGCCGCAATGGACAACGACCTTGGATTCGTTGTAGACCAGTTTGTTCCAGGCCTTACCATTGACTACGAAATCGTAGACCAGGCAAACGGAGAATCCGTAACAACAGGAACTTTCATGCAGATGAATGCATCCGACGGTCCCCACTACGGAGCCAACATCAACCTGAACAAGGCAGGAACATACACAGCACGCTTTATCATCCACAGCCCTGCCGAAAACAACTACTTCATCCACACAGACGAAGATACAAAGCCTGGTTCAACACTGCAGAAGTACTGGCCAAACGACAAGCCTCTCACAGTTGAATTCAAGGACTGGGCATTCGACGGAAAGAAAGTCGAGCCGGAATTCAACTAATTTAATTTCATGGATTGGGGAAAGCCATTTTCCTTAAATGATTTCCCTAAGTGATTTTGCAGCCATGTTTCGGGCAAAACCGGGGCATGGCTTTTGCTCTTTTTTTAACAAACCATGGCAAAGAATTTATATCAAATCGTGCAGAACCTTTTGTTTCTGCCCCTGCTGCTTGCAATCATAACGTCTCTGGCATCCAGATTCGGAAGCGGGAGAAGCCGCAGGATTCATTCAATTTTTATAGGAATCATCTTCGCGCTTGCATTAGTTTTTTCACTTATGCGCGACAGAAGAATCATAAAATACAATCAGATAAACAACATTTACTTGATTTTTGCAACGCTGGGTCTTTCGCTTGCCTACTGCATCATGGCATGGATTTTACCGGCCATGCAGACAAAGTGCCAGCGAAAAAAATTACTGGGGGCAGCAGAGAATTTAACGGGCCTTTTGGGACTGCTTGCATTCTCCGCCCTGCTCTTCTACCGCTTGCCTCCCATGGCTTCCTTACCCTTTCACTTTGTAGGGATGGACGAATCGTATTTTAGCACGGACTTTCTTTTGCGGATGACAGGCTGGATTCTGGCATTCTTGCTTTTGTTCCTTTTCTTCCTGGCCTTCCGCAAGGTTTTGCTCACTTCCCCAAAAAAGTGCACGTCCGTCTGCGCGACATTCTACCTTGTCCTTAATTCCGCGGCCCTGCTTATTTCATTAATCGGAATCATCAATTCATATTACAGAAGAAAATTCAAGCTGCCAAAATTCGTAAAGAAAAACCTGCTTACTATTTTTGAGCTTGAAAACAAAATCCTTTTGTTTACGCTGATTATCCTTATTGCATTCGCCGCCGCATTCACCATCTACAACATAAAAATCCACGGGGAATACGCGAACGCCGCGGAACACAGGAAGCTAAAGGCAAATGCAAAAAAGAACCGCCGCTGGGGAATCTTTCTTATTTTGCTTTCACTCTATTTTTGCATTGACCTTACGATAATCAGAAAATTCTCACAGAAGATTGTGGAGCTTTCCCCTTCGGAAGAATTCCAGATTGAAGGAAACGAAATATTCATTCCGCTGGAACAGATTGCAGACGGACACCTGCACCGCTTTACCTGGACAAGTGAAAAAGGAAAGAAGGTTCGCTTTATAGTTGTCCAAAAGAAGGGGAACAATTTTGGTGTTGGATTTGACGCGTGTGAAGTCTGCGGAAACGTAGGCTACTACGAGAGAGGCGACGAAGTGGTCTGCAACCGATGCGACGTTGTAATGAACCGCAACACAATAGGCTTAAAGGGTGGCTGCAACCCAATTCCCCTTTACTCAAAAATCGAGGACGGGGGCCTTAAGGTTTACACCGAAGACTTGGAAAAGGAAGCAAACCGCTTCTAAGGAGGACAAATGTTTTGGAGAATGGTATTCAGGGCTTTGGGCCGCCAAAAGAAAAAAATGCTGATGATTGCCTTTACGATTGCCCTTGGTTCATCCCTTGCCACTGCCATGCTGAACGTAATGTTTGACGTGGGTGACAAGGTGAATCAGGAACTAAAGACTTATGGCGCAAACATCAGGGTGGTTCCCCAGTCAGAAAGTCTTTTGACCGAAGAGTTCGGTTTTGACGACAATATTTCTCAGTTCCTAAAAGAAGAGGAGCTTGGAAAAATAAAGACGATTTTCTGGGCCTTTAACATAGTAGACTTTACGCCTTACTTTGAGTCGAGCGCATACCTAAAGGACGGGAAAAAAGTTTCTGTTTCGGGAACATGGTTTAAAAAGCATCTGGAGCTTCCCACAGGGGAAACTTTGGACACAGGAATGACAGCCATGAAAACATGGTGGTCTGTTCAAGGCTCATGGTTGGACGACGGTGATGATACGGGTGCAATGGTCGGTTCAGCATTTTCCAAAAGGAACGGAATTTCAGTAGGCGACACAATCAGCCTCTTTAGGAAAGCAGAGGGAAAGCAGAGGGGGCAAACATGGATTGTAAAAGGAATCTTTGACTCTGGAAGCGATGAAGACGAAAAGGTTTACATTACCATAAAATCCGCCCAAAAGCTTTTTGAAAAACCAGGCCTTGTTACCAGCATAGAAGTCAGCGCGCTTACAACCCCGGACAATGACCTTGCTCGCAGGGCTGCACAAGATCCGTCAAGCCTTAACCGCAACGACTGGGACACATGGTACTGCACAGCCTACGTAAGTTCAATCTGCTACCAGATTCAGGAAGTAATTTCAAACTCTTGCGCAAAGGCAGTAAGGCAGGTTGCAGAAAGCGAGGGCGCAATTCTGAACAAGACGCAGCTGCTCATGCTTTTGATTACAATACTAAGCCTCATAGGTTCCGCACTGGGAATTTCAAACCTTGTTACCGCAAGCGTAATGGAACGCGCACAGGAAATAGGACTTCTAAAGGCGATTGGCGCACACGACGCCCCCATTTCAATCCTTGTGCTTACCGAAATTCTAATCACTGCAATTCTTGGTGGAATAATCGGATACTTTGCAGGCCTGGGCTTTGCACAGATAATAGGACAAAGTGTATTTGACTCAGCCATAAATATAAAGGCAACGGTCATACCCCTTGTTGCCATTCTGATTTTTGTAGTAACCATGGCAGGATCCGTCCCGTCCATAAAACTGCTGCTTTCGCTCAAACCCGCGGAAGTTTTACACGGAAGATAATAAATGACTAGGCAAAAATTTTATTTCAAGATGATTACAAGCTCCCTTATAAGGAGAAGGTCACGCATGCTGGTTGCATTGTTAGCCGTTGCAATCGGGGCGACAGTCCTTTCCGGCCTTGTAACAATTTACTACGACGTTCCCCGGCAAATGGGAAAGGAATTCCGCTCATACGGTGCAAACCTCATGCTTGTAAGCGCAGGTGCGGAAGACATTGGCAAAGAAGCCCTTAACGCGGCAGAGGCACAAATTCCCGCAAAGAGCCTTGTGGGACTGACGGCATTCCGCTACGAGACGATGAGCCTTAACCGGCTTCCCTTCATGGTGGGTGGAATTGATTTTTTGGCAGTGCAAAAGACAAGGCCCTACTGGGGAATAAACGGACAATACCCCAAAGAAAAGGGGGAGGCTCTATTGGGACAAACGGTTGCCCAGACAGTAGCCGCAAAAGTTGGGGACAGGATTTCCCTTTCAGGAAGTGATTCTGAAGGAGAAGAATTTACCGCCCGCTTTACGGTAAGCGGAATCCTCCAGACAGGTGGCGGGGAGGAAGATTGCATTTTTATTGACCAAAAAGAAATGGACTTGCTGATGAAGAATTCAGGTCTTTACGATTTTGCAGAATGTTCAATCAGCGCAAATGCAGTGGAACTTGAGGCGATTGCAAAAAAGATTTCTGATGCGGAAGATTCCATAAGTCCACGGCTTGTAAAGCGGGTCACAAAGAGCGAGGGCAGCGTGCTAAAGAAGCTTCAGTCCTTGGTTTGGATTGTAACCCTTGTTGTTTTAATTCTTACCATGGTCTGCGTTGCTACAACGATGATGGCCGTGGTTGCCGAAAGACGAAAAGAGATAGGACTAAAAAAAGCGCTTGGAGCTTCAAACAAAAACATCGTAAAGGAATTCCTTGGTGAAGGTCTTTTTCTTGGTGCCTTGGGTGGCGTAATAGGAGTGGCACTAGGATTTTGGTTTGCACAAAAAGTTAGCATGAACGTATTCAGCAGAAGCATTTCCTTCCAGCCCTTGCTGGCTCCGGTAACGGTTCTTGTTTCTGTAATAACAACCGGCATTGCCTGCATGATTCCTGTAAGGAACGCGGCAACGGTAGATCCTGTAATAGTATTGAGAGGTGAATGATGGCTTTATTAGAAGTTAACGATATTTCAAAGATATACAAAATGGGAAGTGTGGAAGTAGCAGCCCTCCACAAAGTGAGCATGAAAGTAGAAAAAGGAGAATGGGTTGCCATTATGGGGCCTTCCGGTTCGGGAAAGAGCACCATGATGAACATAATAGGCTGCATGGATAAGCCCACAAGCGGAGAGGTATTTCTGGACGGAAAGAACATAGCAAAGGAAAGTTCTGCAAACCTTACAAACATAAGGCGGGACAAAATTGGACTGATTTTCCAGCAGTTCCACCTGATAAATTATTTGACCGCAGTGGAAAACGTCATGGTCTCGCAATACTACCACAGCATGCCGGACGAAAAAGAAGCCATGGAAGCTTTGGAAAGGGTTGGTCTTGCGCAAAGGGCAAGGCATCTTCCCCACGAGCTTTCTGGCGGAGAGCAGCAGCGCGTCTGCATAGCACGTGCCCTAATAAACTTCCCCCAGCTGATTCTGGCAGACGAGCCAACAGGAAACCTTGACGAAGCAAACGAAAACATGGTCATAGATATTTTTAAGCAGCTGCATAAGGAAGGAAGGACGGTAATAGTTGTTACCCATGCCCCGGAAGTTGCGGAATATGCAGAAAGGACAATCGTTTTGGAACATGGTAAATTTGCAAGGGAGATTGTGAATACGAAGAAATGAATGTTTGAATGAATGATTGCGCCGCCCAAGAAGCTTCCAAAAAGTTAAGGCAGCTTCAAAAGGACGGCGCTTTTTTTTATTTTCCTATTTGATTCAATGCGCTGTCGGCAGCTATCTTTCCAAAGACACAGATGTCCGCAACGGCATTTCCACCCAAGCGGTTGGCACCGTGAATGCCGCCTGTAACTTCTCCCGCAGCATACAAGCCCGGAATAATTTTTCCACTGGCATTCAAGACCTGCGCCCGGCTGTTAATCTTAAGCCCGCCCATGGTGTGGTGAACGGCAGGCTCAACTTCTATTGCATAAAAAGGCGCAGAAGCAATAGCCCTGTCCATGCTCTTTGGGTTCCGTCCAAAATCCTTGTCCTTCTTTTCCGCCACAAAAGAATTCCACCTTTCTACAGACTTTTCAACCTGCACCGGGTCAAGACCAATCTTTTCTGCAAGCTCGCCAAGACTTTGTGCCTCGGTAAGAAGATTATGTTCAGCATAGATTTCGATTGCCTTTAGTGATTCCCTAACACCCTTGTCAAAGACAAGAAAAGCTGTCTTGCCCGGACAGTCCAAAATTGCTTTTGAAACAAGGTCCCTGGTCTGCATCTCGTCCACAAAACGCATGCCGCTCCTGTCTAGCAAAATAGCCCCGTTTCCCCGGACAGCCTCCGTAATCATGCTGCCGTTTTTTGGAACCACAGTCGGGTGAGTCTGAATCTGATCCATTTGCGTTGTTGCTGCGTCAAACTTCTGCACCATGGAAAATGCGTCTCCAGTAGCCCCCCTCTGGTTGGTAGTGCCAAAGCCTGCAAGGTCGGGCCTGAACTGCTCAACCATTTTTGAGTTTGCGCCAAAACCACCTGTTGCAACAATTACGGCTTTTGCCATGATTGTGTACTCGCTAGAACCACAGGAAACCCTAACACCGCAAGCTTCCCCGTTTTTTCCCATAAGGATTTCTACAACCCTGTTCTTTAGGCGTATGTCTGCCCCCTGCTCTTCCGCAGCTTCCCGCAAAAGAGGAACAAGATGCTCACCAATTGCCTGGCCTCCGCGTGGCCTGTGAATGCGCTTGTTGCTTGCACCGCCAAAAATTCCAACATCGCTTAAATCGGCACCAACAATGTCTGACTGAAGCCATTCAACCATTGCAGCAGAATTGTCCACCAGTGTTCTTACAAGCTCAGGGTCGTTTAGATTTTTGCCACCCCGCATCGTGTCCTGATAAAAAACTTCGGGTGAATCCTCTATGCCAAGCCGCTTCTGTTCCTTTGTATAGGAAGCGTTTATTCCGCCTGTTGAAAAATTTGTATTTCCGCCAACGATGGGGCTTTTTTCAAGGACGATTGTCTTTGCCCCCCTAAGAGAAGCTTCCGTTGCGGCAACAAGACCAGCACCTCCTGCACCAATTATTACTATGTCGCACTTTGTGTTTTTGTAGACATGCTTCTTCTTTTCCTTTCCGGCACTGGAATCAAGGGCTGCATCAAGGGCATCAAGCAGACCATCACTTGTAACGGTTGCACCGCTTACAGAATCAACATCATCAGTATCACCGCCACTTTGAAGGAACTGCTCCAGAATAGGCTGAATGGCAGGCTTTCCGATTCCTTCCGTTTCCTGTTCAGACAAAAGCTCTGCAGCGCAAACCTCGCCGTCCTTAATTGTAACGGAAACTTCTACAGGTCCGTTCCTACCCTCACCGCTTCCAGTCCAAGTTCCATCCCTAAAGGTTCTTTTTCCGCCGCAAGAAATAAGCGCAAGGCAAAAAAAAGCAAGGGTACTTTTTATTATTTTTTTCATCAGACACCCCAGGTAAAGGTGGCCCAGCGGTCGTTGAATTTGCCAAAGAAGGCCGCAAAGATTTTTCCCCGTATTGAATGTTTTTTCATCTCCTCGTTAAAGCTGCGCTCTTCCACAAGATTTATGCCGGGAAGCAGGTCTGCAATCTCCTGGGCAGAATCGGTTCCGCTTTTAAAGACAGCCTTTGTGTTCTTTACGGTGTCGTGGTGCTTCTGCTGTTTTACCATCATCTTGCAGTTCTGCTCGGCTATGAGGGTACCTTTCCTAAAAGAAGTTTTTAGCACCGTCAAAAGCTGCTTAATTTCTTTCATAGTAAAGTACATGAAAAGCCCTTCTGCAATAAAAATCAAATTCCTGTCCTGGGGAATGAGTTTTGTCCATGCGCTTTCAAGTACGCTTCCTGCTATCATCGTAACGCGATCCCTTTGGGGGAAGGCTTTTTTTCTTACGGCAATTGAATCAGGAAGGTCAAGGTCAAACCAGAGAATCTTTCCGTTGTCCACACGCTCAAAACGGTTGTCAAAACCGCAGCCCATGTTCACGATTGCAGACTCTGGATTTTTCGCAATCATTTCCTTTAGGCTTTTGTCCAGCATGATTGTGCGGGCAACAACGCCTTCGTGCGACATGAATTTGTCGTAGGGCCTTGTGTCTACACCGATTGTCTCGATAATCTTAACGGCCATTTCGTCCTTAATTCTTGCATTTGACCTTTTTGTCTCATTTGCCTTGATTGCAAGGGGAATAAGCGCAGTTGTCTGCACGTCGCCCAAAGTAAGTTCCATTGTACGCTCCAATTAATAAAAGTTAGCATATAGTAACATAACAATGTTATTTATTCAAGGGGTAACACCAGCAACATCACTACAGTAACAAGCATAGCAAAATGACATGGCAGCATGTTGCTAGAAGGAATCTCGCAAAAATGCTAAAATACAAAAATCCAAGGAGTCCTTATGAAAAAGATAGGATTGGTTGGCGGCACAGGTCCTGAATACACTGGAAGGAACCATACAGGGAGTCCCACAGATTAATCTTCAAAAAGGAGCATGCATAAACGATACTCGACGCAAAGCATCGGGATATTGACCCCCCCTGCGCTAAAAAAGTGAGGCAGAAAGGAAAACAACCAAACCTCTCTGCCTCGTAAGGAGTCATTATGGAATATATTAAAAACAGATATTAAAATCTGTTTAACTTCGCTACACCTATACTTATAAATATAAATGCGGTCTGTAAATTTGTCAAGGATTCTAGAAAAGCGAACAAAAAAGAAGCCTAGCCCCGATTGGAGGTGGCCGAAGGCGACCGGCAGGAACTGACGGGCCGCGCGCCGTAAGGCGGGCAAGCACCGCAAAGCGGGATTACAAGGAGTCTGTCCGAACACGGAGTGGCGGGCACAGTAAAAAATTCAATGCGCTCCAAATAAGTAAAAAAAATTAAGAAAAATTCAAAAAATGCTAGGCTTGCAAACATTCACAATAATAAGTAAAATATTTTCTATAAAATAAGTGGCATCAAAAAATCCTCACACAATTTCCACAGCTAGGGAGAGCAGATTATGTCGGAAAACGCAATTAAAAGCGGAAAAAGGAATCTTGTATTCACAATCATTATTGCAATTGGAGTGCTTTCTGCTGTGCTTAACGCATTACAGAGCACGGCGGTTCTAAGCCTTGTAAAGACTTCTGCAGGAAGCGCATACGAAGATGACTGTGACCAGATTACAAAGGCCTATTCGCTTGTACTTACAAACAAAATGAACACCTATTTGCGCGAGATGAACGTGTACGCAAAGAGCGACGCGGTTCAGTCGGCAGATGAAAAAAAGATTATCGAGTGGATAAAGACCCGCTCCTCCTACCGCATTCCGGAATTTGACAAGGTTATTTTCTGTACACCGGACGGAATTGCATATTCAGACACTGGTGCGGAGGAAGACATTTCTGGAACTTCCTACTACAAGGCTCTTATAAAAGACGGAAAATTCCAGTACATAGACGACCCGGTTATGGACAAGCTTACGGAAAAGGCCATAATCCACATTGGACGCTTGGTAAAAATCCGCGGAAAGACCGTTGGCTTTTTTGCAGGCGTAATGAGCCTTGACACCGTTCAAAAAATCGTAGGCAACATCCGCTTGGGTGCTACCGGTAACGCCTGGCTTTTGGCTGGAGACGGAACTGTTATTGAATACCCGGACCCTTCGCTTATACTAAAGAAGAATTTCTTAAAGCTTGAATCAAAATACAAAGACCTTCAAGATGTGGCAGAAAAGATGTGCACCGGTCAGACAGGTTCAGCATGGGTTAACGACCTTAACGGAAAGAAGCAGTTTGTAACTTATGCCCCTGTTGCAAACACCCCTTGGTCTTTTGCCTTTTCTGTTGCAAATTCCCAGGTTAACGGAACCGCAATGAAAATTTCCTACCTTTTGGTCTTGTCCTGCATAGCAAGCATTGCAATCCTTGTACTTATCTCCGGCTTCCTTATCTACAAGGAGCTGCGTCCACTTCAGAAAGTTGAGTCTGCAATTACCCAGATTGCTTCCGGCAACGCAGACCTTACAAAACGCATAGAAGTTCAGTCCAACAACGAGATTGGTGCAGTTGTAGACGGATTCAACAAGTTTACGGACAAGATGCAGTCTATTGTAAAGGAACTAAAGAAGTCCAAGGAAACGCTTGGCCTTGCGGGCGAAAAGCTTCACACAAGCGCGGGCGACACGGCAAATTCCATTACGACGATTATGAACAATATAGAAGGAATGAGCAGCCGCATCACAAACCAGTCGGCGGGCGTAGAAGAAACTGCAAGTGCGGTTAACCAGATTGCCTCCAACATTGCATCCCTTGAGCACATGATAGAAAAGCAGGCACAAGGAGTTTCTGAGGCTTCTTCTTCCGTAGAGGAAATGATTGGCAACATTGAGTCGGTAAACGCTTCCGTAGAAAAGATGGTTGAATCTTTTGCAAACCTTGAGCAGAGCGCAACATTCGGTGAGGCAAAGCAGAGGGGCGTAAACGAGCGCATACAGACAATAGAAAACGAGTCACAGGCACTTCGAGAGGCAAACGCAGCCATTGCTTCCATTGCAAGCCAGACAAACCTTCTTGCTATGAACGCGGCTATTGAGGCTGCCCACGCTGGAGATGCAGGCAAGGGCTTCTCCGTTGTTGCGGACGAAATTAGAAAGCTTTCGGAAACATCCACTTCGCAGAGTAAGAGGATTGGTGAAGAGCTTAAGAAAATACGCAAGTCAATAGACACGGTTGTTTCTGCATCAGCTGAATCAAGCAAGGCTTTCCAGGACGTTGCAAACGGCATTAAGGAAACAGACCAGCTTGTTAAGCAGATAAAGGAAGCCATGGCGGAACAGCAGGCAGGCAGCAAGCAAATTAACGAGGCACTTCACGAGATGAACGATTCCACGAGCGAAGTACGCTCCGCTTCATCGGAAATGTCAGAAGGCAACAAGGCAATCCTTGAAGAAGTAAAAGAACTGCAGAACGCAACGCTAAGCATGAAAGACAGCATGGAAAAAATGCGAAAGGATGCAGGCCTTATTAACGAGTCGGGAACGGCGCTTACCGAAGTTTCAAGCAAGATGAAAGAGTCCATTAACGACATAGCCTTGCAGATTGACCAGTTCCAGATTTAAGGGAGAGTAAATTTATGAAGAAGTTTTTATATACATTAACAGCATTGGCAGCGGCTTTTCTTGCAGTACCAGTCATTTCTTCTTGCATGCAAAGCGGTGCAAAGAACCAGAAGGATGACCTTTCACACCACGTAATCATAACCTACATGACTACTGGCGACCGCCCCACAAACGGAGCTACGGAAAAAATGCTCAAGGAACTGAACAAGATTCTTACGGAAAAGGTAAACGCAGAGCTACAGATTTTCTACATTCCCTGGAACGACTATTTGGTAAACTACAACATGTGCCTTTCCCAGCTGGACGGTTCGGTAGACCTTGTAGGAACTGCATCAGACTGGCTTGATGCCTGGAACAACATCAAGAACGGAACCTTCCTTGGCATGAGCGACGAAATGGTAAAAAAATACGCGCCCAAGACCTACGAATCCGTTTCCGCCGAGCACTGGGAAATGTGCCGCATGAACGGAAAGCTCTACATGCTGCCGGAAGACAACTACGCCCAGTGGATTAACCACGGCTTTATCTACAGGAGCGACTGGGCAAAAGAAGCGGGCCTTTCAAACGGAGTGCACAGCTGGGAAGAGCTTACAAGCTATTTGGAATACGTTGCAAAGAGCAAGCCCGGCATTATCCCCTGGAATTCCGACGGAGGCCTGGACACCTACCACCCGGAAGGCTACATTGAATCCAAGAGCGACTATGTTCCGCTCGAAGGCATTTCCACAAACCTCTACTTTGGCGTACACAGGAACAACCTTACAAAAGTCTACTCACCTTTTATAGAAGGAAACGAACTTGTTGAATACGCAAAGCTGATGAAAAGATGGAATGAAATAGGCGTTTGGCCAAAAGACCTAGCACAGTCTGTCCACTCAAAGAACCGCGAAGAATTTAAGGTTGGAAAAGTTGCCTTAGAAGAGCACCACACCCAGACCTGGTACACGGAAGTGCGCCCTGCCCTGCAAAAGAACGTTCCCGGAGCAGACTGCGAATTCTTCTGGTTCGGGGAAGAAGCTGGCAACATTACCGCAATGACGGTTACCCACGGAGCAATGGCCGTTTCCGCCGCATCCCCAAATCCGGAGCGTGCCCTTATGGTTTACGACCTTTTGCGAAACGACCCCGAATGTTACCGCCTGCTCAACTACGGAATAGAAGGAGTCCAGTACATTCTTACCGGAGACGGTTACCGCGACACGCCGCCAAGCTACGACCCTGCCACACAGAAAATCACAACCAACTACTGGTGGGGACGCAACGACAATCTGGAAGTGCGCGACAAAAGCGGTTCATGGGACAAGTTTGAAGAAAAGAACGCCATCTACGGCAAGCACAAAATTGACTACCCCTACCCCAAAATTGTCTGGGACATTTCCAACATAGGCCCGGAGCTTGCGGAACTGAACAACGTCTGGGGAACCTACATGGGCAACATCTGCTACGGAAGGGAAGAGGACGTGGAAGCCTACGTCCAAGAATTCCGCCGTGCATGCAAAAAAGCCGGTATAGAAAAAGTCATCGCCGAACTGCAGCGCCAGGTTGACGCAGCAAACAAGTAATTTTTTCTTTTTTATTCTGGAGCACACTGAATCTTTAACTGTGCGGAAGGCTACCCCTTCCGCAATTTTTTTTTCATCCCCGCTTTCCAGGGTTCCGCGGGTCCCTACCCGCTCCATTGCCTAGCGGCAACGCGTTCCGCGCCCTTACAATCGGGGCTAGGCTTGGTGGGGGGGAAAGCCCTGCTGACAGCCATGGAAAAAGCTTTGCACAAAAAAGCGCGGCAGGGATTGGAGTACCTTTAGTCCCATCCGCAGGATGGGATGAGCCGCGCAAGACGGCGAAGTACGGAAAGCCCACCCACAAGGCACTCACGGTTCTTTTAGCGACTGACGGTAAACAATAACCAGTGCCGCAAAAAATATCAAAAAAAATATCGCCATTTCTTTCTCTTGCAAAAGTCCCCGCCACAAAGTATACTTGGAAAATCATGGTAGAAGTTCAGCAGGAAGAGGAAAAAAAGGCAAGGGCACTTTTAATTGGCGCTCCCAACAAGGGCAAAGGTTCCAAGCCAGACGCAAAGCCAGAAGAACTGGAAGGCCTGGTAAAAACGCTGGGTATGGAAACGGCAGGAATTATTGTTCTTAACCGCATTGAACCAACCCCCGCATACGGGATAGGCACAGGAAAGACAAAGGAAATTGCGGCCAAGGCAAAGGAGCTTTTTGCGGACTGCATAATCTTTGACTGGGAGATTGACCCGACCAAGCAGCGCAACTGGGAAAAGCTTTGTTCAATTCCGGTTTTTGACAGGAACGAAGTGATATTACGCATATTTGCATCCCGTGCGCAGACTAAAGAGGCAGTGCTTCAGGTGGAACTTGCCCGCCTTACTTATTCCCTTCCCCGCCTAAGCCACATGTACGGAGACCTTGCAAGGCAGAGGGGCGGCTCCTACGGTTCAAAGGGTAGCGGAGAAACCCAGCTGGAACTTGACCGCCGCCAGACGGAAGACAAAATTGTGCAGATAAAGAAGGAGCTTGAGCAGGTTACGCAGACAAGGCGCACCCAAAGAAAGCAGAGAGAACGCAATTCATTCAGGAACTGTGCCCTTGTAGGCTATACCAACGCGGGTAAATCCAGCCTGCTTAATGCCCTTACCGGGGCAGACGTTTTTGTGGAAAACAAGCTTTTTGCAACCCTTGACCCTACGACAAGAAAATTTTCCCTTGGCGAAGGTTCAACGATTCTTCTTACGGATACGGTAGGATTCATCTCTAACCTTCCCCACACGCTGATTAACGCCTTCCGCTCTACTTTGGAGGAGGCCTCTTTTGCAGACCTGCTTCTTATTGTAGTAGATGCTTCTGACCCTGAATGCCGCAAGCAATACGAGCAGGTTATTAAGGTTCTTGGGGAAATTGGCGCGGACAAGATTCCACGGCTTGTTTTGCTTAACAAGTGGGATGCGGTTAAAAGCTACTGTCCGGGGAAGAAGACCGGCATGGGCAGTATTGAATCTGCTGCGGAAGATGGCGGGGGCCTGTTATCAGACGAAGCTGACGGTTTTGCAAACAGCGGCCTGTTGGCGGAACAATCTGACGGTTTTGCAAGCGGCGGCCTGTTAGCAAAAGAAAATGACGCTTCTGCAAACGGTGGCCTGTTAGCAGACGAAGCTGACGGTTTTGCAAACGGTGGGCTGTTGGCGGAACAAAATGCCTCTTTTGCAAACGGTGGGCTGTTAGCAGAAGAAGCTGACGGTTTTGCAAACGGCGGCCTGTTGGCGGAAAAATCTGACGGTTTTGCAAACGGCGGCCTGTTAGCAGAAAAAACTAACTCTTCTGCAAACACTGCCACCCAGTTAGCAGAACAAAATGACTCTTCTGCAAACAGCAGCCCGTCAGCGCAAGCCCCTGACGCTTTTGCAAACACCGCCCAGCTAGCGGAACAAAATGCCTCTTCTGCAAACACCGCCGTCCAGTTAGCAAAACAATCCGGCTCTTTTGCAAACACCGCCCAGTTAGCAGAACAAAGCAACTCTTATGCACTCCCAGAACAAAGCGGCTCTTTTGCAAACACCGCCCAGTTAGCAGAAAAATCCGACGGTTTTGCAAGCGGCGGCCTGTTAGCAGAAGAATCCGCGACCTTCGATAACTCTGCCCTAATCGCAAGCCTAAACGCAGCCTTCCCGGGAGCTGTAAAAATCAGCGCAAAAACCAAAGAAGGTTTTACTGAACTGTCGCAAAAAATTACCGAAAATCTATTGGGGAGCCTAAAAAGCTATCTAATCCCAATGGACAAGGCAAACCTGGTTGAACTTGCAAGAAAAAACGGAACCATTCTAAAAGAAGAATGGCTGGAAGACGGCATCCATCTGGAAGCAAGAATCCCCGGTATTATAGAAGAAAACGGAAACGCCACCACAAGAACGATGGCGCTGCTTAACCCATACGCAGTCTAAAAAGACGGAACAAAAAGCAAAGGAAAGAAAATGAGATACAAATTTGCAAAAACCTTCTCCCCAAAGCAAAACCCCAACGGCAACTGGCAGGACCAAGACTTCTACGACGAAAAATTCAACTTCCTGCCAAAAGTCCTTCTTATTATACTGGCATCGGTAGTGGCAATAATCACGCTGGGAACAATCATCAACATAGCAACAAGAGACACGGCCATAGGAAGCAACTACCGCCACTCAGACCCCGAACCCCAGAAGGTCATTAAAAATTCCAAAAAAACCGACCAGAGCGTAGACGCATACACCGCAATGGGGCAGCTCCGCATAAACACAAAAGGCGCGGAAGAAAACACACCGGGCGCCCTGCTGGTAGTCTCCCCCTGGTTCACATACCCTTCTGCAGACACGGCCCTCTTTGAAGAACTACAGCAAAAGGAGAGGCAGGAAAAGTCCCTCATAACAAACTACTTCTCCCGCTTTACCAAAGAAGACCTTCTTGCACGCGGAGAGGCAACCGTAAAAACCGACATCGTGGAACTCATAAACAGCCAGCTTGTAATGGGAAAAGTCCGTGCAGTCTACTTTGACCAATACACTTTCTTTGAATAGTCTTAACTTTTCTCATTTTGGACGGCAATTTTCTCTTTAAAGCTGCCATTTTTTTCTCGGTCTAACAAAAGTCCCTTGGCATAGCATCCTACAAAAAGTGTCTAGGTTTTTGGGTTCAGTTTATGCCTGATAAAACAAGGCAGGATTTTGTCCAAAGAACTTGAAGAAGATCTTTATGTAGCATATAGTATATACCATCAAAACTTTTTAAGGGAATATTATAAAAAGGAATTTATATGTTTTCTATTCTCTACACAGTTATAATCTATCCAATCAGACAAGTTATTGAATTCTTTTATGTGCTTTTTTCACAAGCGTCAAAAAATCAGGGTATATCGGTAATAGGAGTTAGCCTTGTATTCACCTTGCTTTGCCTTCCCCTTTACGTTGTTGCCGAACACTGGCAAGAAATAGAGCGGGCTGTCCAGATCAAAATGAAGCCTCAAATAAAAAGAATCAAAAAAGCGTTCAAGGGTGACGAGCAGTATATGATGCTTTCTACATATTACAAGCAGCAGCATTACCATCCGCTCATGGCATTGCGCTCAAGTTTCGGCCTTTTGATTCAGATTCCCTTTTTCATTGCCGCCTATTCATTCCTGTCCCATTTGCAGCAGCTTAATGGCACATCATTTTTGTTCATAAAGGACATGGGTAAGCCAGACGCACTTTTTTCTGTTGCTTCGTTCACCGTGAATATACTTCCAGTTTTGATGACGGTAATAAACCTTGTCTCAGGCCTAATATATTCACGCGGACACGAAATCCGTGAGAAGATTCAGATTTTCGTTAGCGCGGGTTTGTTTCTGGTCCTTCTATACAATATGCCAGCTGGACTTGTCCTCTACTGGACGATGAACAATCTTTTTTCCGCACTAAAGAATGTATGCTACAAATTACCAAAAAAGGCTATGCTTGTTTCCGCATATTTTGTGGCATTGCTACTTTACCTTGCTGCAGCTTTTTACCTTCTGTTCATCCACACAGGATATTTCGGAAACAGACTTCTTTTGGTTATTGCAGGGCTTTTTATTCCCCTTTCTCCGCTGATTATAAAATTTGCAAGAAAATTTTTCTCGTATTTTTCAATCGACGTGGAAAAATCACGGCTTCTGATATTCTTATTGTGCTGTGCCCTCATGTGCATTCTAGTGGGTGCCGCGCTGCCTTCGTTTGTGGTAAAATCTTCTCCCGCAGAATTTTCAAACATTGACGGCTACGGTTCTCCTCTTTATTTCTTGACCAACACGTTTTTTCAGGCTTTCGGCTTTTTCGTTTTTTGGCCTCTCTGCCTCTACTTTCTTTTCAGTAAAAAAATCAAGTCGATTCTTGCTTTGACCGCACTTTTTGCTGTTGCATGTGCCCTTGTGAATTCATTCATATTTTCGATTGACTACGGAAACATGTCATCAAGCATTGTGTTCGATTCAAAACCAACGACACCTATCTTGCCGTCACTTGCAAACCTTGGGGTCCTTGCACTGGCAGTAACCCTTGTTCTGATACTTGTAAGGCAAAAAAAGTTTAAATTCTTCAAAACAAGCCTTGCAATCCTGACATTTTCTCTCGCGGCAATTTCAGCCTGGAATTCAGCCGCAATTCAAAAAGTTTATAAAACTTTGCCCCCGGCAATCCAACTGAATGAAAACGAAATTGCACCCATTTACTCCCTTTCAAAAACCAAGCGCAATATTGTAGTTCTATTCCTCGACAGGTTCACATCTTCTTTCTTCCCGGAAATCATAAAGGAGACTCCAGAACTTAAAAATATATATTCCGGCTTTACCTACTATCCCAACACGATTTCTTACGGACTCCATACGATAGTTGGATCTCCAGCCATGCTAGGTGGATATGACTACAGACCAGAGCAAACAAACGGACGAAAAGACCTTCCCCTTGTGGACAAAATCAACGAGGGAATAAGCACAATGCCGGTTCTGTTCAATTCCTTGGGATTTGAGACGACGTTTGCAAATCCAATCGATGCAGAAGCATCAAGGGATTTTATTAACGCATATCCATATCTAAAAACGCCGAATACAAATGGCACTTACCGAAAGATTTGGTACTCAAGAAACGGAAACCAGATGATGCCAGTAAAGAGCAGGCTTATAAAACGGAATTTCATCTGGTTTAGTTTTTTCAAGATTTCACCTGTCATTGCAAGGGAAACAATCTACAAACGCAACTGGTGGTCTTCTCTAAACCTACAGGACACCGACAATTTCTTGGACTCATATACAGGACTTGCATTCCTTAATGAACTTACGGACACAGATTCCCAAAAAGACACATTCACTTTGATTCACAACCTTTTACCGCACGAGCCTATGTATTTGGATGCTCCCGAATACACCCTGCCAAAAGACAGCGCGAGTGCCAAAATAAGTACATCTGCATACGGCGGGATGATAGATTTCTATCCTGCAGCTGCAAGTATTCATCTTGTCGCAAAATGGCTTCAACACTTGAAAGATGAAGGTGTTTATGACAACACAAGAATTATCATAGCAAGTGACCACGGACTTCTTATTAACACTGGTGTTTTTAAGGACAATTCGGTCTGCCAAGTGGAAGGTTGCAACCCACTTCTTCTTTTCAAAGATTTCAATGAAAGCGGAAGCCTTAAAACGGATGATTCTTTTATGACGCAATGCGATGTTCCGTATCTTGCTACAAAGGACATGAATGCCATTCATCCTTACACAAAAAAACTGATTGACCAAAGTGGAAAACAAGGCGACCAGCACCTCTTTATGAACCATAACAACAAGCTTGAAAAGCACACAAAATATGCCTACTCCGCCAAGGAAAGCGAATGGTATACCGTACACGACGACATTTTCAATCCTGAGAACTGGAAAAAAGGCCATTAGGAAAAATTTGGGTACGATTTTGGACGGCAATTTTATCTTTAAACCTGCCATTTTTTCTCGGTCTAACAAGAAGTGCCTTGGTTGCACTATCATTTTCTTGGCAAAACGGCATATTCCATCATAAAAAGCAGGCAAAAAAAACGGCAGAAAGGCCTTTTATTACGGCGTTCCGGGGTTCCGGGGGCCCCTACCCCTCCATTGCTATCGCAACGGCTACGCCGCCCCTCCATGCCGGCCTAACTCCTGCCTAAAAAAAATCCCTCCGTGGATTTTTTTTAGGATTGCAGATTCGCAAAGCAAATCTGCGCGCTGCTAAGCCGCCATCCATGGCTCGTTAAATTTCATCAAGAAAAAAACACGTTTCTCGTCTTTTTAAAAAACAGGTGTTGAAAATAGGGGTTCTTAGGCATATCGCGAT
>DJYC01000024.1 GCA_002448445.1 Treponema sp. UBA6988 | reverse complement strand
CTTTTTTCGGGGCAAAAATCGCTGAGAGCCAATTTTCATTCTTAGCAAATTGAGAGTCGGTAAACTAATCTTCGTGTTCTTGTTCGTATTTCTACAGTATTTTGTAGTCTGGTGAATCAGATCCTGCAAAGACCTTTACCCGGCACATTTCCATTGCCGTGCTGTCCGCAAAGCGCGCTATGTCCTGTGAGTAGGGAGAAAGCAGGTCGTCTGGGTTGTAGGAAGTCTGGATTATAGACTCTTCGCCTTCCTGGGCAACCCTGGAGAATGCCCCGTTAAGCTGAACCAAGTCTTTTACAGCCGCAAAGAGGTGCTCCTTGTGCTTTTCCTCAAACTTCTGCGAAAGAAAGCTAAGCTGCATTTTTTCTATCTCTGTGTGGGGAGCATCTTCCGGCACGTAGTCTGTAATAAAGGAACAGTTGTTGCACTGCTGCCATTCGTCAAAGTCGGAGAAAAAGGCCGAAGGGTAAACCTTAAGTGCCTTTGTTACCGAGTTGAACCAGGGAACAGCCCTGCCACAAGTGTAGAAGGTTCTGCATGCAAAAGAAATGCCTCTGGAAAAGTCCAGGTCCTTGGATGAATAAGTTCCGGTTGGCTTTGGTGATGCGCTGTCAGATGACCTGCCGTCTGCTTCGTCTGCAAACTGGGGAAAGTTTATGTGGTTGGGGTAAAGCGTAAGTGCAAAGTCCAGCCTGTCGCGGAAGGCCTTAAAGCTGTCCCCCGGCTGAATGCCGTAGCCTGCGGAAAAACCGAATACAATTCCCGCATTGTTAAGAAGGGCCGCCTTGGTGGAATAAAGCTTTTTGTCAAAGAGTAGTGCGGTTGAGCCTTGTCCCTGCTTTACGCTTCCTTCAAGCGGAATGTCTATTGAACAGTAGGTCTCCGAAAGAAGCTCCACAAGCGGCCTGTCGATTATGCCGGCGTTTACCGGAAATGATATGAACATTCCCGGGCACTGGCTCTGCACTGTTTTGCAAAGAGAGGCTATGAATTTCTTGTTGCCTGCAAGATGAATGTCTTCCACGGAAAATTCCGTTATGCCCCTTTTTGCCAAAACTGGAAGCTTGTTCAAGAGGTCTGCGGTCTTTACGTGGACAAATTCATCCTGCATAGCTAATTCCTTTTTGCTTTACAAATGATTACAAAAGGTTTATCTTTGCCTTTTTGCAGCTGTCACGCATTTCCTGCGGCCAAGAGCTTACCTGGATTTCTCCAATGTGGGCCTTGCGCAGGAAGTACATGCAGAGACGGCTCTGGCCAATTCCGCCGCCCATGGTAAGTGAAAGCTTTCCGTCCAAAAGGGCTGAATGGAATACCAGCTTTGAGCGTTCAGGGCAACCCCTTTCTTCCAGCTGAGCCTTAAGAGACTGGGGGCTTACGCGGATTCCCATGGAAGAAAGCTCCATTGCGTTGTTAAGAACCGGGTTCCAAACCATAAGGTCTCCGTTGAGTCCCCTGTGGCCGTCACCAGTTTCCGTAATCCAGTCATCGTAGTCTGGTGCGCGTCCGTCGTGGATGCTTCCGTCTGGCAGCTTGCCTCCAATTCCTATGATAAAGATTGCACCGTACTTCTTGCAGGCTTCATACTCGCGTTCCTTTGGAGTCTTGTCCGGGAACTGCCTCTGCAAATCATCAGAATAGATGAAGGTGATGTCCTGGGGAAGAATTGGCTTTATCTGCTCATAGCGGTCGTAGATGTAGAATTCCGTACGCTTAAGGCAGCGGAAAATCTTCTTTACGGTATCCTTTAGGTAGCTTATGCTGCGGTCGTTTGCGTCAATGCACTGCTCCCAGTCCCACTGGTCAACATAAAGCGAATGGAGGTTGTCCAGCTCTTCGTCTGCGCGGATTGCGTTCATGTCGGTGTAGATGCCAAAGCCCGGCATAAGGCCCATCTCGGTAACCTTGAGCCTCTTCCACTTTGCCAGGGAATGGACAATTTCCATCTGGGTGTCGCCCATGTCCTTTACGTTAAATTTTACAGCGCGCTCTACGCCGTTAAGGTCATCATTCACACCCGTACCGGAGCGCACAAAAAGCGGTGCCGTAACGCGGGTAAGGTTCAGTTCTGTGGAAAGAGCCATCTGGAAAAAGTCTTTAACCATAACAATAGCATGTTCGGTCTCTTTTTCGTTCAGCAGGGGATCGTACCCTTTTGGAATGTAAAGTTCAGACATATAAATACCTACTTGCCAAGCGGTGGCTTGGAAAACCCGCAATTGCCGGGAATAATCCTTCGTTTTCCGCTTAAAGCACGCTTACCATTATGCGAATGTGTTGATAAATTTCAAGAAGGAAGCCTTGCCTTCAGGAGTCCTTTTGTAAACGCCGGCATCCTCAAGCACACGGGCAAAGACGTGGCCTGTCTCTTCCTTTAGAATCTGCCTTATGTTTTCCGTGTCCACACTGGCATATTTGGGAAGGAATTCCTGAACCCATTCATAGTGCTTGCCAATCTTGGGGTCGCTAGAAAAGTCCTTGCCCTCAAGAATTGCCCCGGCAAGCAGGTTAAGCTCATCCTTAAGCCTGGCAGGAAGAACTGCAAGCCCCATAACTTCAATAAGGCCAATGTTTTCCTTCTTAATGTGGTGGAGCTCTGCGTGTGGGTGGAAAACTCCAAGCGGATGTTCTGCCGTTGTAATGTTGTTCCTAAGCACAAGGTCCATCTCGTAGTCGCCGTTCCTCATCCTTACGATGGGCGTAATCGTATTGTGGGCCTCTCCGTTAGTCTGTGCGTAAATAAAAGCCCCCTCGTCCGTATAGGTGCGCCAGCTCTTTAGAATCCTGTCCGCAAGGTCTATGATTCTGTCCGTGCTCCTGCCGCTAAGCCTAATCACGCTCATTGGCCACTTTATTATGCCGCACTGAATGTCCTCCGACCCCTTAATCTGGAATTTCTGCTCCATCGGTGCCCTTGCCATGGGGAACTCGTAGCAGCCTCCCTGGAAGTGGTTGTGGGTAAGAATTGAACCTCCCACAATCGGAAGGTCTGCGTTGCTTCCTATGGTGTAGTGGGGGAACAGCTTAAGAAAGTCAAAGAGGTCCATGAATGTTTCGCGGTTAATCTTCATGGGCGTATGCTGAGCGTTAAAGACAATGCAGTGCTCGTTGTAGTACACATAAGGCGAATACTGGAAAGCCCAACTCTTTCCCGCAAGCTTTAGCGGAATAATGCGGTGGTTCTGCCTGGCCGGATGGTTTACCCTGCCTGCGTAGCCCTCGTTCTGCTTGCACAAAAGGCATTCGGGGTAGCCGCCCTGCTTAGCGTTCCTTGCCGCCGCTATAGCCTTTGGGTCCTTTTCCGGCTTGGAAAGATTTATCGTAATGTCAAGGTCGCCGTATTCCGTGCGGGACTTCCACTTTATGTCCTTGCATATTCTGTAGCGCCTAATGTAGTCCGTGTCCTGGCTAAACTTGTAGAACCAGTCCGTAGCTTCCTTGGGCGACTTCTTATAGTACTCCAAAAATTGCGCCTGAACCTCCGAAGGCCTGGGAACAAGGCAGCCCATAATCTTTGTGTCAAAAAGGTCGCGGTAAACAATACCGTTTTCAGAAAGAATCCCCCTCTCGGCAGCCTGGTTCAAGAGTTCATTCAAAATGGTCTCAAGGTCCTCTGCCTTAACCGTGGGAAGCTCGCTTGCCTGCTCTGTACTTTCAAAACCGTCAAGCCTAAAAAGCTCAAGCAGGCGGTTTTGGGTGTAAATTATGTCTTCTTCATGAATAAGGCCTGTAACAAGACCGTATGACGTAAGGGCGTTTATATTTTGGTAGATATTCATGCCTTACATAATAAAATGAAAATTTACGCGTGTCAATTGCTTATTTTATGCGGATAGTGCATATTTTTCGGCATGATTTTCTTCCTCTTTGGACGGAAGTTTTGTATGTTCTACCATTTTGCCTTTTGGCTAATTCGACCGTATAGGCCTTTGCGCCACCGCCGTTCCGCACTTCGCTATCCGCTCATACCGCCCTGCGTGCGGTACTAAAGGTGCTCCATGGCGGCGTAGTCTTATCGGGCGGATTTGACGCTTTGTATGAGACCTATTACTATTTTACAAATTGGTTCAATTCCTGGTTTTGAAACAGAAAGTCGGGCGGTTTGTGTGCATAGCCGAACCATGCCCCGACAATTTTTCAAAGCTACTAACAAACAACCTAAAATACTCCTCTTCATTATCTGCACATTGCTTTCCGCGGCCTGAATAATATGTTTTTGAAAACCATCCGGTTAATTTTTTTGTAATACTCTTAAAGCCATCACTTTTTGAAACAATTTCATTATCCTTAATATATTCATCGCAATACTCTGTATAATAAAGGGTGCCCCGGCGGTTAGTATCATACTGCATAGTTGTCGGAGATGAAAATTCAATTATTTCCCATTTTCTCCAAGGTTCTTTCAGAAGTTCATCACCCATGAATTTTTCATCCAACTTATTAATCGAAAACAAAATTTTTAAATATTCATTAGATTTTATAATATCACACGCTTCTTCTAAGTTCACTTCGGAAAAGATTTTTTCCTTTCCTTCCAAATATAGAATATTAATCTTAAGTCCAGCATCACTTAGGAATTTTACCAAATTACTTGCATCAGTCGAAGTCCAAAAAGAATTAATCCTAAATAGCTTATATTTTAAATTGGGATTTGGACAAAAAGTAAGTGGATTCTCATAAAGCTGTTCAGTCGGCGAATAATCAAGGAAAATTTCAAATTGCTTTTTTTCTAAGCCACAGGAAATGCACGTTGTAATAAAATCAATTTTATAAAAATCAGAGCTATTGTCCCTTTGATGATATATACATTTTCCTTTGAATAAATTAGATTTGCATTTGCATTTTATCTTTGCAGGCTTTTTTTGTTGAATTACATCAAACCAATGTTCTTTTGAATCCAGAATAAAATAATTTTCATTTGTCTCTGTAACAGCAATAGCTACATCTTCTTCCCTATTTATGAAAAAAGAAAATATGGATTCTCCTTTATTTGTTACAAGATTTTTTTCTTTCATTCTTTTCTCCAAACTACCCCTTGTGCGGGTGTCTGCATAATATATCGTCGGTTTTTATCAAAAACAAAAATAGGACAACAAGTTTTTGTTGCGCTTAAGCATTCTTGCCCCGCAAGAACCGGGGCGGCTTTCTATGGATGTACAACAAGGAGCGCAACGGATGGCGCGTCAAATGTTCGCGGAGAAAACCGCGGTTTTTATCAGTAAACCGTAAGTAAAAAATGGCAAGGAGGCCATTTTTTAAGGGCTTCCCGGGGTTCCGGGGCCCCAACCCTTCCATTGCCTGACGGCAACGGCTTCGCCGCCCCTCCAATCCCTGCCGTGGCTCTTTTTGCTACCCATCCTCTTTTCAATTTTGCTATGAATCTCTATTATCTATTATAAATTCAAATAATTCTGGTAACGGTAAATTATATACTTTCTGAATATCAACTCCATAAGTTGCTTTCACTTTATTAACAATATCTTGTTCTATTTTCTTTTTCTTATCATCATCATAATCGCAATAAAAAAGATCTAAACAGCTTTCGTCTGAAAAAAATCCGTTATAAAAATCCATACCAAGAATTTTATCGAAAAAGTCAGCAGCAAAACTTTCATATTTCAATATTTGTTCATCAGATGCAAACTCTAGTTCTTTTTTCTCCCAAGGTTTTGGTAAATATTCATTATTAGTTTTATATAATTCGAAAGTTTCCTGAAGGTTCAAAAAGGCTTCTTTATAGTTTGTTCCGTGCCCGACCATGCCAGCCCAAAACAATATTCGAACACAATATTTTAGATTATTTTGTTGAGCATTTGTATTTTTGTAATAAAAAAGAGGGTAGTCAGATAAATATAAATTTGTTTTTTTGTTTTTATTCCATAATGTAAACGGAATCATTAAGTTCTTAATATTCATATCTCACCTTTATTGCGCTCCTGTACGGGCATCTACATAACAACTGTTTCTACCGCAAACCGGCTTGACCCGCTGTCGGCTTTGAAACTTTGTTATGTGATTATTCTTACCCAAATACAGCCTTTCTAAGAATATTATTTATCCGAGTCTGATACCCTTTTCCCATATTTTTTAGGGCAGCAAGTACATCATTGTCAATTCTTAAACTTACAGCTGTTTTTTTTACAGTAACTTTGTAAATATCATTTCCTTTTGGGTGAACTTCATACCAAGGCTTGAATTTTTTCATCTGTTCG
>DJYC01000019.1 GCA_002448445.1 Treponema sp. UBA6988 | reverse complement strand
ATGTTCATACCGTTGAACTGTGCGCAAGATGCAATGCGGTCAACTTCTGCGATGAGAGAAGAAACTTCAACCTGAATCTGCATGCGGTCTTCGTCTGTGTAGATACCGTTGCTTGACTGAACTGCGAGTTCACGGATTCTCTGGATGATGTCTTCTGTTTCCTGGAGGTATCCTTCAGTTGTCTGGATGAAGGAAATTCCGTTCTTTGCGTTTGTGGAAGCCTGGTTCAAACCGCGGATCTGGCTGCGCATTTTTTCAGAAACTGCAAGTCCTGAAGCATCATCACCTGCGCGGTTGATCTTCATACCAGAAGAAAGTTTTTCCATGTTCTTCTGCTGGTTAACTTCGGTCAATCCCTCTGAACGCTGTGCAAACATAGCACTCATGTTGTGATTAATAACCATAATGTATCTCCTCTATACGAGTTTATTAAGTTACAGACAAACACATTAGGTATGTTTGCTGTCCCCGGGGTCTACCACCCTATACTATGAATTTCGGAGATGCAAATTTGAACTTTAGAAAAAATTTTAGCAAATTTTGACTTTTTTTTAGCTTTTGCCCTGAATTTTCTACTTTTTTTCTTTATTGGACGGTACTTTTGCCTGCTCTACCATTTGTTCCTTGGCTATAATCGACTTGGCATTTTTTTGCGTCACGGGCTTTCCGGGGTTCCGCCATTCGGCTCCATTGCTCTGCAACGCGCTACGCGCGCCCCTTCAATCCCGCGTAGGTGTTGCTAAGCCGCCCTCCCTGGCTCGCTATTTTTTGGCAAGAAACAATACCGTTCCCTGAGCCTGCCCAAGAAAAATCCTTCCGTGTATTTTTCTTGGGATTGCAGAATCGCTTCGCAATTCTGCATGTTGCTAAGCCGCCCTCCATGGCTCAATATTCCTTGGCAAGAAAGAAACACGTTCCCTGCGCTTGTCGAAGGGAACATTTCAAAAAAATGTTTCTTGGAAAAAAATGGGGTTCTTAGGCATATCGCGAAACGTTGAGCGATATGGCCCCTAAGCCGTGCCGGGAAAGGGAGGGGTTTAAGGGGAACTTGCAACGAAGTTTCTAGCAGGGAAAACCCTCGCTTCGGAGTAGGCAACTTTTTTAACGTTAAAAAAGTTGCCCTCCCCTTAAGTTTGGGGTCCAAGGGCTCTCCCTTGAAAAGAGTTTTTCTGTAAAAGATTTTGTATCAATGTTTTGCACATTCGCTGCAGCCGGTTACGATTACGTGTTTTTTGCCGTTGCTTTTGTTAAAGAGGCGGGCTGTAAGGTGACCGTTTTCCAGGGGGACTGTCTTGTGGCAGACAGGGCAGACCCGCTTTATGCCTTTTTCCGGTATTGGGTAGCAGTGGGGGCAGCCGTTTATTGTGCACAGCTGGTCGGGAACATTCATTGGGCGGTAAACGCGGCTTACAAGGTCTTCTCCGGGAAGAAGCAGGCTGTTGCAAAGGGGGCAGTTTACGATAAGGCCTTTTAGCGCAGCCTTTTTTGCCTCTGCCTTGCGCCTTGCAGCCTCCGCTTCCTCCTTGCCGTAAGCCTTCCATTTTATGTACCAGTTCAAAAGAAGGATAAGCACTATAAAAGAAGCGGCCGCTATAATGTAAAGTAGCTTGTCATCCATAGGCCTTATTTTACAAAGTCCACAAGCGTTGCAAGTGTAATAAACAAGAATCCAATAGCCATTTAACCCTCCGATATACGACAGATTAATATTATAGAAATGAAGGCTTTTGTTCAACACGGTGCTAATCGGCTTTCTTGCCCACCAGCCTAGCCCCGATTGGAAGGGCCCGCCGCAGGCGGGTTGCGCTAGCAATGGAGCCGAAAGGCGGAACCCTGGAAAGCGGGATAAAATGCCCTCCGTGGCATTTTATCCCACAAGTTTTCTTGCGAAAACTTGCAGGTTGCTTTTGCAAACAAATGACGCGCCGCGCTGGAAGCTTTGCTGCGTGACCCCTTGGCGCTGCTTGTTCTGCAGGATAAAATTCCTCGGAGTCTGGCCGGACACGGAGTGCCGGGCACAGTTTTAATAGAGGCTTGCTCCAGATTATTGAAAAAGGGTCCTCTTGTCGATATAATAGAAACAATACTTTTTTCTGGAGAAATTTATGAAAAAGATACTTATGATTTTTGCAGCTGCAATCCTGTCTGCGGCTTTTGCAACGGCTGATACAGTTTTTATCCCCCACATGTACGGAGGATTTGGCATTGGAACAAAAGTTGACGATGACATTCCGCTGAGCGAGGAAAAGCAGAATTATGCGGACAGCTGGATTGCAGGCATGGGTGCAGAACTCAACGTACCGATGGGAACTTATTTTGGCTTTCAGTCAGGGCTAAACTTTTTCATAAACAACTACGCCATCGACGACAACTTCAAGGGGCAGCTGCGCTACTATTCACTTGACATTCCCCTTATGCTCACGTTCAGCTACGGAGCATTCAATTTTGTTGCGGGTCCCTATGCTTCCATCCCGATTGGCAAAATCAAGGGCTCAAAGGACCTTGACGGTGACAAAATCAATTCGGACACAAAGATAAACTTTGGCGTTACTGCGGGCCTCGGCTTTGAAAAGAAAATGGGTACCGGAAGGGCTCTCATCGAAGGCCGCTACATCTTTGACCTGCTCCCGATGAAGGATGACGACGGGGAAGACTTTTTTACACGCCGCGGACTCTTGATTGACCTTGGCTACAAAGTTCCCATCCTCTTCTAGAAGCACGGCAGCATGAACATCTGCTTGTTCAGACCTGAAGAAATTGCTAAGCCGCTGGACATTAAGGACGAAAGGGCTGTCCACCTTCTAAAAATACTGCATAAGGGCGAGGGGGACTCCTTTGCGGCCGGAATAATCGGTGGTAAGGCTGGCAGGGCAACAATCACCCGGCTGGATTTGCACGAGGAAAAGAGCGCGGACGGAAGGAAATCCTTTAAGAAGGGCTTCATTTCCTTTGATTTTGTTGGCGAAAGCGACGGAAAACCCCTCTATCCGCTAAAGATGATTGTTGGCTTTCCGCGACCCATTCAGCTTAAAAGGCTTTTGCGGGACATGGCGGGGCTTGGCGTTTGCGAGATTCACCTTACGGCAACCGAGCTTGGCGAAAAGTCCTACCTTAAGTCTGATCTTGCCACGTCGGATTCTGGCTACGGTATGCTTTTGGAGGGCTGCGAACAGGCTGCAAGTACTCATATACCCAAGCTTTTTATGCACGATTCGCTTGCAAAGTGCCTTGATTTTTTGGAAACAGAGGCTTCTTCTGCTTCCGGAAAATTTTTGAAGGCGGCTTTGGACAATGTTGGCGCTTCGGAAAGCCTTGTTTCTTTTATGGATCGGGCCTGCGCCGGACAAAATACTGGACTTGAGGCCCTTGCGGCAATCGGCAGTGAGCGCGGCTGGACTGAAGGTGAAAGAAAGCTTCTGGAAGAAAGGGGCTACAGCCGTCTTTGCATGGGAAGCCGGGTCTTGCGGACGGAAACTGCTGCAACCGTTGCGGCAAGCCTTATCCTTGGCGCTATGGGATATTTGAATTAGGCTAAAATTTATGCACATTGAGTGGGAATGGTAATATATGGATAATGCTTCTATAAAAGACATGCTTTTGGACATTCAGGAGTCAAAGCTTGAATTCACCGTTACAATGACAGGAAAGGAGAGCAAGAGGGTAAACGGTCTTTACAAGCCGGAAAGCAGGGAAATACTCCTTCACAACAAGAATTTTAAGACGGACAACGAGCTTATTTATACTGCCGTCCACGAATACACCCATCACCTTATAAACGAAGAGAACATCGTGGCAAACGGAGGCAGGGAACCTCCCCACCAGGCAAGAAGCCACACAAACTATTTCTGGGCAAAATTCCATGCCCTTTTGGAAGTTGCGGAAGAGAAGGGCTACTACAAGATAGACCTTTCATCTTCCCCGGAGCTGGAGGAGCTTACAAAGGAAATCCGCGAAAAATACATTGTTCCAAACGGCCGCCTTATGCAGGAATTTGGCAAAAAGCTTATTCAGGCACACGCCCTTTGCGAAAAGTCCAACATCCGCTACGAGGACTATCTGGACAGGGTTTTGCAGATTCCAAGAACCACCGCAAAGACCGTCGCACAGGTAGGAACCTTGCCAACGGAAGACGCAGACCTTGGCTTTGACAACATGAAAATCGTGGCCGGAATAAAAAAGCCGGATGAAAGGGCAAAGGCTCAGGAAGCCATAAAAAGCGGAAAAAGCCCGGACAGCGTAATTGCAATGATGAAGAAGAAAGCCAGTGAGACGGATCCCAAGACCAAGCTGGAAAAGGAAAGAGACCGCCTTACAAAAACAATAAATGAACTGACTCACCGTCTTGAATTTGTGGAGGAAAGCCTTGCAAGCCTTTAAGAAAATTATTTCTGTAGCCGCATTCGTTCTGATTGCCGTTGAATCTGCCCTTGCCCAGTCTTCGGTAAGTTCTGTATCCTCACCGGAAATGCCGTCTATTTCTGCACCCACACTGGGAAGCGGTTTTTACGTGCCCGGTAACCCAAAGAATGCCCCCTTTACGGGCTGGCGCAGCAGGGGGCAAAAGGCAAAGAGTGAAAGCCAGAAAAAAGTACAGCCTTCTTTGGACGGGAGCCTAAAGGGTGAGTCTGGTCTTGATGCTGAAATTTCTGAAAGTGAGCAGATAGCCCGCGACCTTGCACAGAGCGCAGCCTACCTGAGCGGAAAGGAGCGTGACGACTTGCTCAAAGCCCTGCAGAACTACCAGAGTGCATCAGAAAAGCTCCGCAAAGAGAACGAAGAGACTCTTTCCAATGCAAAAAAAGCCCGTCTTTTGCGCTTTACCGTCGGAGGAAAGGACATACTAAAGTCATGCCGTTCAGTTTATGTTTCCGACGTGCTTCAGGACGGAACCTTTGTTGTTACAGGCGACAGGACCTGCCAGGGCAACGGTGAAAACTTTGATGAGATTTTCTACATCCGCTTTACCGCAACCCCACAAAAGGCAGACCTAAAGAATTACAGCGCATGCACTTATGTAACCCAGTCAAAGGAAAATGAAGAAAGTGGCCTTTACCGCATGAGCCGCCTTAACAGCCTGGAAGCAAACCGCACCGGCCACCTGGTAACGCTAAAAACTTCAGCAGATGAAGAGGACATAGACCTTCTCATTGACCTGGGAGTTGAAAAGTGAGCGGGGAAGAGTCTAAGCTTTTCGAAGGGGCAAAAAAACTGGGGCTTGAACTTTCAGACGGGCAGTTTGAAGCCCTGGAAAGCTACACTGACCAGGTCCTTGAATTCAACAAGGGCTACAACCTGATGAAGGCCGAAAACCGCGACGAATTTGAAGTGAACCACATACTGGACAGTCTTGCGGCCTGCAAAGAGATAGGCTCCCTTGCCCAAAGCCTTGCTGCCTCTGGAAAAGAGGTAAAAATAGGTGATATTGGAAGCGGAGGTGGCTGCCCCGGGATTCCCCTTGCCATAGCCTTCCCCCAGTATTCATTCACCCTGGTTGAACGCATGGAAAAGCGCTGTGCCTTTTTGCAGCAGGTTGTCCGTTCGCTAAAGCTTAATAATGCAAAGGTTCTCTGCCTTCAGGCGGACAAGGTAAAGCCTGAGTCTTTTACAATAGAAGTATTCCGTGCATTCCACCCCTTTGACACAAAAATAACCAAGCTTCTTCTAAAAATGCTTTGCAAAGGTGGTTTTATAGCTGCCTACAAGGCCCGTTCAGAAAAAATCACGGCGGAAATGGAAAGCATAAGCTTTATGGTTTCTTCCTACAAAAAAATAGCGCTCACAGTTCCTTTCTTGGAAGACCATGAGCGCAATTTGGTTGTAATTCAAAAATAAAAATTTCGGTCGGATTTATACGCTAACCTGCTTTAGTAGGGTGGTCAGCTGGTTCTTTTCTATAAGGTCAAGCGGGCGACCCTCTATGTACCTGCGGGCTTCCTCCGTAAAGTTACCAGCCGTAACGCATATTCCCCTGTCTGCCTTTGTGTCGTGCAAGTGTCCGTGGAAGTCGCGGATAAAAAGCTCTCCTGTTGAGCCTGTCGTCCTAAAGAAGCGGAAAATTTCGCTGTCCGAGAATTTTGGCGAATCAACTTCAAGAACAAAGTCCGTAAAGACCTGCCCCATGTTTATGTCCATGAATTTAAGCTGGGAATCCTTGTAGTAAGCCTGAATTACCTTGCGGCACAAGGCAACAAAGTCTCCAGTACCCGCAGTAAGGTAAAGCTGGAGGTTGGAGTTCTGGCTAAGCTCCTGGTAGCGGGCAATAAGGGCATTAACGTCCTTGTAGTTTGAATTGATAAAGCGGATTTCCTTAAGCTGGATAAGCCCGTTGCTGAGCTGGTTCTTTGCAAAGTAGGCCTGGGCAAGCTTGTAGCGAATTTCCACCTTTATGTCGTCGTCTACATTTTCATGCTTTAGGCCAATCATAAGGTCGGTTATGGCATTGTCAAATTCACCAAGGCTAAGGTGGTAGATGCCGGCCTGCAAGCAGGAGCGCGGTCCGTAGACTGGGTCTGCCCTAAGATGCATGAACACTTTTATAGCCTTGTCGCCGTGGCCTTCCTGAGTCATTGCATCCGCCATGCTGTAAAGGGCATCCTTGTTTGCGGGATCTTCTATAAGCGCCTTCTTAAAGCAGGGCAGGCTGTCGTGGTAGTGGTGGGAATTGTAGTAGCTCTGTCCAAGCAGCAGATTTACTCCTGTGGCGTCTGGCCGCACAATCAGGGCTTTCTTTAGGCAGGGAACGGCCTTGTCGTACTGCTTTGCCTTTACGAGTGCATAGCCCATAAAATAGTTTGAGTCAAAGTCATGGGGATTCTTCTGGTAGGCAAGGGAAAGAGAAATCATGGCTTCGTCCATCTTGTCCAGTTCAAGGGCACAGATTCCCGTCCTTAGGAATGCCTTGTAGGAGTCTACGTCAATGTCCGTCTTGGAAATCTTTGAAAGTTGGGAATAGATTGGAAAGGCCTTTTCCCATAGGTTGCTGGTAAAGTAAAGGTCTCCCAAGGCTTTTAGGGCTGCGGCATCGTTTGGGTTCTTTGCAAGGTGCCTGTTTGCCTGCCTTATAATCTGGGCCTGGCTCTTTTTTGACCTTGCAGGTTTCTTTTCGGAAATTTCCGAATTCCGCTTGTTGGGAACAAAGAGAAGAAATGCGAATATGCCAATTATAACAACAGCAGCTATAAGGTATGGAATGACCATAAAAAATACCCCTTTTGCACAAGCCTGTCTTTGCCAGAATCCGTATCTAGTGAAGACAAGGTTCTTAAAAAAGAATTCTTCTTAAATAATCGGTTTATGTTGGCAATAAGTTGAATGGCTAACTCCCAGTGGTTGCAAAGAAAAGCACGGCAGGGATTGGAGCACCGCCGGAGGCGTTCCCGCAGGGAATGAAGGGGTAGGGCCCCCGGAAGTGCGGAAAGCCCCTAAAAAAAAAGGCAAGACCTTCTTTTAAAAACAGAAGCGGGTGCATACAAAAGCGCCGCAAAATTCGAAAGTCCCCTCCTTTTTTTATTTGAGGGAACACTCCGCCACAAAACCGCTTATCTTGTCCAAGGCAGTCTTTATTTTTTCTACGGAAGTAGCGTAGCAGCAGCGTATGTGACCTTCTCCACCTGCACCAAAGACATTGCCCGGAACAACAGCCACGTTCAGTTTTTCAAAGACCTGGAGGGCAAACTGTTCGCTTGTAAGGCCTGTGGAAGTAATGTCCGGGAAAAGGTAGAAGGCACCCTTTGGCTCTGGCACTGGAAGCCCCATGTCGTTAAAGGCCTTTACCATAAGGTTCCGCCTCTGCTGGTAGGAGACGCGCATTTTTTCCACCTCGCTCCAGCCGTTCTTTAGGCCTTCCAAAGCCGCATACTGGCTCATAATCGGGGCGCAGATTGTGTTGTAGCCGTGAAGCTTTATAATCTGCGCACAAACGTCTTCCGGGGCAGCAATGTAGCCAATTCTCCAGCCTGTCATTGCAAAGGACTTGGAAAAACCGTTCAGCACGATTGTGTAGTCCTTCATTCCCGGGAAAGAACCGATTGAAGTATGCTTTGTGTCTTCGTAGGTAAGCTCGCAGTAAATTTCGTCGCTAATAACCCAAATCTTGTGCTTCTTTACAACCTCTGCAATCTTGGCAAGCTCATCCGCAGGAATTATAGTGCCTGTAGGATTGTTGGGGGAGCAAATCATAAGGGCCTTGGTCTTGGGCGTGATAAGCTTTTCAATCTCTTCTGCCGTTGGGTAAAAGCCTGTCTTTCCTGTGTTAAGGTGGACAACCTTTGCACCCGCAAGGTTTGCAAGCGTTGTATAGTTAACATAGCAAGGCTCGCTAACGATGATTTCGTCGCCTGGGTTAAGGATGCACCTAAGAGAAGCGTCTACACCCTCGGAAGCGCCAACAGTTATGATAATTTCCTTCTGGGGATTGTAGCGCATGGAATATCCTTCCAGGTACTTGGCAATTTCCTCGCGGAGCTCAATCAGGCCCCAGTTGCTGGTGTAGCTTGTGTGTCCCTGCTCAAGATGGTAAAAAGCCTCTTCGCGCATGGCCCAGGGGGTGGGGAAGTCCGGCTCTCCAACCGAAAGCGAAATAACGTCATCGTGGCCAATAAGCATCTCAAAGAATTTGCGGATGCCGCTCGGCGGTGTTTCAACCATTGCCCTGCTGAATTTATCTTCTCTTGGATTCATGCTACAACTCCTTCGCGGCTGTCTGAACGCTGCTCAACATAGACAATGTCGTTTTCTTTGTATGTCTTAAGAATAAAATGGGTTTTTGTAGAACGCACACCCTCCAGCGTGGAAAGCTTCCTTGCAACAAAAGAAGCAACCTCCTGCAAAGAGTCGCCTTCAATGATAACCTTAAGGTCGTAGCCTCCGCTCATAAGGTAAAGGGACTTAACCTGAGGAAAGCGGTAGATGCGGTCTGCAATACCGTCAAAGCCATGCTCCCTCTGCGGCTGAACCTGAATTTCTATCTCTGCCTTAACCTTTTCCTTGGCGGCACTGTCCTTCTCTGGATTAACAATGGCGGCATACTTCATTATAATACCGTCATTCTCTAGCTTGCGGATAATAGCCTCAACTTCTTCCGGCTTCTTCTTAGTCATAGCCGAAATATCTTCTATAGAAATGCGCGCGTTGTCCCGCAGCAAATTCAGTATTTCTTCAGAACCGTCCATAAAAACCTCCGGAAAGCATACAACTTCTGCTAGATTACCGTATTTTTAATAAGATTACAAGGGAAGCAAACTGCAGCAGGTTAAACTCTTTTCCTCTCTCTTTTTCTTCTGGAGCCGCCTTAATGGTTAAACTGTGCCCGGCACTCCGTGTCCGGTCAGACCTCCATGCAATTTCTACCCTCTCGTAAACAAGCAGCGCCATGGAGGGCGCGTTATATCTTTGCAATAAAAATACGGCAAGTTTTCGAAGGAAACTTGCGGGTAGAAATTGCACGGATGCAATTTCTACCCGCTTTCCAGGGTTCCGGCTCTCGCCTCCATTGCCTTACGGCAACGCGTTCCGCGCCCTTCCAATCGGGGCTAGGTTTGTGGGCAAGAACGGGCTTTAAGCTAGCAAAAATGGAATGGCAAGCGGCAAATACCATAAGACAAAGTCTGGATAGTCATGGTCTTTTTCTATAAGGTCACCATTGTCATTCCGGTAATATTTATCTGCAAATTCACCATCCATATAGATCTCAAACTGATGGAGCTTTTTAACCTTGTATATTGTAAGGTAGTGCATATAAGGGCCGTTCACATAAATATAAAGAAGCCTGTCGCTTTTTTTCTGTAGGTCTACTTCAAATCCGCATTTGTTATAATACTGCAATATCCCTTGGATGTTTCCGTCGCGGCCGTCGCCATACAGAAAGTCTTTTTTCAAAAATGCAGAAGTATTTTCCGGCATGGTTTTGTACTGCATGTAATATTCAAAGGCAAATATTGAAAGTTTAGCTCCAAGCTTCCATTCCATTAGAAGCGTTGTGCAAAAAGAACTTGCAGAAAGTGTCAGTAACATTAATAAGATGGCTATCCTTTTCATTCTTTATAACTCTTTATACTTTTTTGAAAGATGAAAATCCACTTTTAGGAGAAGTTAAATTCAACTTCCCCGTCCTTTACGCCAAGCCCTACCTTTCCGCCACCACTCAGCTTGCCAAATAGCAGCTCGTCCACGAGGGGGGAGGCAATCAGGCTTTCTGCGGTGCGGGCAATGTTGCGTGCGCCAAACTCGCGGCTGTAGCCTTTTTCTGCAATAAGGGCAACGGCTTGGTCTGTGGCGGTAAGCTCAACGTCCTTTGTGGCAAGACGCTCTGCAATCTTTTTAATTTCCTTGCGGGCAATGTCCTGGGTTATCTCTTTTGGCAGGTGGGCAAATGTGATTATTGCATCCAGCCTGTTCCTAAATTCGGGGGAGAATTCTTTTTCTACGGCCTCGTTCAGCGTGGCAGAGTCATTCTTTGCATCGTCAAAACTGCTTCCACCTGAGAATCCCACGGAGCCTTTTTCCATGTCGCGGGCACCGGCATTGCTTGTCATTATTATCATGCAGTTCTTAAAGTCTGCCTTGCGTCCCTGGTTGTCCGTAAGAATTCCGTAGTCCATAATCTGGAGGAGAATGTTGTAAATGTCCTGATGGGCTTTTTCTATCTCGTCAAAGAGGATGATTGAATGTGGTTCCTTTCTTACGCTGTCGGTTAAAAGTCCGCCCTCTTCAAAGCCAACGTATCCCGGCGGTGAACCAATCAGGCGGCTTACGGTATGCTTTTCCTGGTATTCGCTCATGTCAAATCGCAGGAGTTTTTCGCCAAGGGAAGAGGCAAGAACTTTTGCAAGCTCTGTTTTTCCAACGCCTGTTGGGCCTACAAAGAGGAATGTCGCCTCCGGTTTTTCCATGTTGCGGAATCCAGCGCGGGCTTTTTTTACCGCCATGCATACGGATTCAACAGCCCTGTCCTGGCCGAATATTTTTTGCTTAAGGTCGCTCTCCAAAGAACGGAGCTTTTCCTTTTCGCCAGTGGTAACTGTTTCAAGCGGAACCCTCGCTGCTTTTGCGGCAACCATGCGGATTGTGTCCTGGCTAACTGGCACCGGTGGCCTTTTTCTTTCATCAGTCTGCTCTTTTGCAGAATCTTTATCTGTGTTTTCCCCGGATTTTTTTTCCGTTTCGTCTTCAAACTTTTCAAGCTTTTCGGATTCATTTGCTGAATCTTCCACGGAAATCTTTTTTGCTTCCACCTTTGTATCTTTGTCCGAGACAGAAACTTTGCCTTCCGCGGGAAGCTTTTCTTCCGCATGAATCCGTGTCCATGCCCCCGCTTCGTCCATAAGGTCAATCGCCTTGTCGGGAAGCCTCCTGTCCGGCAAAAACTGAAGGGACAAGTCAACCGCAAGCTCAAGCGAACCTTCCTCGTAGCAGACATTGTGGTATTCAGCGTAGCGGCTTTCAAGCCCGTGCAAAATCTTAACGCATTCATCGCGGCTAGGCTCAAGAATGTCTATCTTTTGAAAGCGGCGGGCAAGGGCCCTGTCCTTTTCAAAAATCTTTGTGTATTCTTCAAAAGTGGTGGAACCAATGCAGCGGATTTTTCCTTCGGTAAGAACAGGCTTTAAAATATTTGCCGCATCAAGGGCACCGTTTCCAACAGAACCCGCTCCTACAATCGTGTGAATTTCATCAATAAAAAGAATTGCCTTTTCTTTTTTTAGCAAGTCCTTGGTAACCTTTTTAAGCCTTTCTTCAAAGTCTCCCCGGTATTTTGTTCCTGCCAAAAGTGCACCCATGTCCAGAGAGTAAACGGAAAAATCTTTTAATATAGAAGGAACTTCTCCTGCAACAATCCTCTGCGCAAGTCCAAGCGTAACGGCGGTTTTTCCAACGCCAGCGTCTCCAACGTGCAGCGGATTGTTCTTTGTGCGGCGGCAAAGGATTTGAACCGTGCGCTCAAGTTCGTATTCCCTGCCAACAAGAAGGTCAAGCTCGCCGTCCCTTGCCTTTTGGGTAAGGTCAACCGTATATTTTTCCAGTGCAGAAAAGCGGTGCTTCTTTTCTTTCTTGTGCCTGTCCTTTTCGCCTTCATTATCGCCTACTTCGTCAGATGAGTCTGGCTCCCCGTCCTCAAAATCAATGCAGGAATCATCGTCCGTAGAACTGCCAAAATCATATTCATCATCTTCTGAATCATAGTAGTCAAAGTCTTCGTCGTATTCACCCTTTGACTTGCTGGTAAAAGGATAGCTCTGATCTGTTATGGCTTCCAAAAGCACCAGTTTTTCCACGCCGTTTTTCTTTAGTATGTAGGAGCAGTAATTGTTCTCCGCATCGTACATGTAAACAAGCACGTCCGTAATGTCCAGCTTTTTTTTGCCGGAAGAAGCCGCGTGTGCAGAAGCGTTCTCCATTATTTCCTGCAGCCCCGCAGTTGGAAGAGGATCGTATGCCGCAAGAAATTTTTCGTCCTTGTCTACGCAGGGAATTTTCTTTGCAAAAAATTCCTCAAGGTCGTTCAGAATGTCCGCAACGTTTGCCCCGCAGTCAAAGAGCAGGTCCATCACGTAGTCGTAGTGCATGGCAATATAAAGCAGGTGCTCTGGCGCAACAAATTCGTGGGCGTTCTTTTTTGCGTAGTTAAAGCTGTTGGTAAGCATTTCGTCAAGGTCTTTCTTTAAGTGCATCTTTTACCGGCTCCTATGCCTTTTGAATCTCGCATCTAAGCGGAAAGCCCTGCTGCCTTGCCATGCGGACTGCAATCTGCGCCCTGGTGGAAGCAATGTCGTAAGTGTAAATTCCCGCAACGCCACTGCCTGTCTTGTGAACGCTCATCATAACCTTTTCCGCCTCTTCCGCTCCAAGATGAAAAACACTCTGCAAAACCTGCACCACAAATTCCATTGTGGTAAAATCATCGTTCAAGAGAATAACTTTATAATCATCGGGTTCCTTTAGAAAAGTCTTCTGTGCAAGCGAACCTTCGTTTTCATAATCATCATAAGGCATAGGGCAATACTAGCACAATTCTTGATTTTTGCAAACAGGTCATAAGTATTATAATTCCCAGAATGATAGTCTTTTGGACGAGCTTTTGTCCGTTCTACCATTTTCTTCCTTGGCTAATTCGACCGTATGTTGCTTTGCGTCACCGCCGTTCCGCCCTTCGCTGTCCGCTCATACCGCTGGCGCGGTACTAAAGGGTTGCAAGCAACTCGGGGCTCCATGGCGGCGTAGGCTTCTTTCCTGCAAAGTAAAATTGGCATTCAAATCGATGCTGTTAATTTTGTAAAGAATATGATAGAATTGGTTTTGCGTGATTTTGGACTAGAGTCATAGGATATTTGTGGAAACTTATCAAGTGGGCAGCGAGGTAAAAGAAAATGAAATTGAAGGTAGATGTTGTCGGAAAAGATACAGGTTTTACGGTTGAGAACTATAAAGTGGTAATTCCTATTTCTGGAGATTTGAATATTGAAAAAATACTTTCTGAAAATGAATTGAAAACTTTTCTTGATGAGATAATATTTGTTCTTGGTTACAAAGAAATAATGGAAACCTTTAATTGTTCTGTAAAAGATGCTCGTGAAATAAAAGAAAAAATTAACCGGACTTCAGAATGCCGAGACTGTGATTTAAGAATGAAAGAATGTTACAGGTGTTGCAAAGTCTGCGAAAGTCCGTTGGAGCAAAAACTTTTAAAAGCCCTTGCAAGAAATAAAATAAATGCAGAATTGCAATTGCGTATTAATAAAGATAATACAGTTTCCCATTTTCCAGAACCTGTAAATCCTGATAAAATTCTAACAATTCCTGATTTTTATGTAGAAACCGAGAATAAGAAAATATGTATTTATACTGATGGTCATACTTATCATGAAAGAACTGAATATCAGGCTGTTAGGGATAGAAGTATCGACAGGGAACTCCAGAATTTAGGGTATGTAGTTTTAAGATATACTACATCAGAAGTAAATCAGAAATTGTCTGAAACCGTAGAAAATATAAAAAAAGCTATGGGCATCTAATTGTGATATGGAATGGTGAAAATAGGAAATAAAAATATGAAAATAAAAACTTACCTTTTTATAGCCTTCTTTCTTTTTGCACTTGCTGCATGTTCAAAGGACACAAATCTTCCTGCATCCATAGAGACTCCGCTGGGAACTTTTAAAAGCTGTGGAAGTGGCGAAGAAACCTGGGGCTACAATTACATTTTTGAGCGGGACGGAAAAGAGGCTGCTCTTTTTGCAATGTTTACGCCGGGCTCTGTCGGTAAAAAGGACGTGGAAAAAATGCTTGGGCTACTTCAGAAATTTTATTCAAACTTGCCGGATGCAGAAAAAAATATTATTTCGTTTGCGGCCAAGAATGCGGCAGATGGTGAGTACGAAAATGTAATCCTGAATACAGGACGCGTCTATTGCATTTCATATTATCAAGAAGAAAAAGCCAAGGATGCAAATATGGTTTATTCACTTGTTACGGAGGAGCATATACGCGGCTGCGACTTTGTTCAGGTTTATTCTGACTTTAAGGGTAATTTGGAAAGTGCCTCTCTTGTTGGCTGGCAGGATTAAATTTAGGGAAAGGAAATGTGTATGAAAAAAATTATATCCGCATTGCTTGTAACAACATTTGTAATGGCGGCTGCCTTTGCAGACAAAAGCCTTTTTTACGAAAATGGAAAAGTGCTGGACACCATGTATGTAAATTCTGAGGACGGCTTAAAGGTTAGGGATTTGCCTTCATTAAAGTCCAACAGGATTTGCGGACTTGTGCACCGCCTTCCGGTTAAGGTTATTGCAGTTGGAAAAGAAGAGACGATAGACGGAATAACGGCTCCCTGGATTGAAATTCTAGTTCCCCGCTATGAATGGAAGGGTGACGATCCCGAATACGGCTGGGTCTTTGGCGGATATTTGTCAAAGCTTCAGTCGGATTTTGTTAAGCCAAAAAATGCGGCTCAGCTGGAGCAATACCTAAAGTGCGGCAACTGGATGCTTCCAGACGAGAGTACTTATTCGGGGCCAGGCTACAAGGAAGGATATTATTATAATTTCTTTACAGAATATCATTACACTTATTCAAAGACCAAAAACTTTTTGGATTCTGACAGGTCGTGGTTCTTCCAGAATTATGATGACGATGACAATCAGACTAGTTGGAGAGCCTTGAACAGCCACCAGGTTCAGGTGCATTGGTATATTCCCGAATCAACAAACGGTCATGTAGAGCAGATGGACAAAAAGGAAATTCTGGAGATTGAGCCTATTGATGAATCCCAGTGCTATATTAATGGTAAAAAATATTTGAACAAGCCTTTTGAAAACAGGCGGCATTGGTATTATGAGGACGTGGTGAAGATGCCCCTGATTTATAAAAGCGCATATTCAGACAATAATTCCAAACTTGAAATTATCAATGGGGTAAGCAAAGCTCTTTTGCATTATTCACAAGAGACACAAGGGCTTTGGGAACTAAGGAACAGGATGATAACTTCTCTTATTAAGCACGGTGTTTCTGCCAAGGGCACGGATTACGAAAAGGAATACCGCGACTACTGGGACCCGATTATGGAGGAGCATCAGAAAAAAGCTGATGAAGACTTTTAATAATCTATCTGTTCATGATAGCTTCTAGGGCTGCAAGTTCTTTTTCTGCATGTGAAGAATTCACTGGGGAAGGGGAGAAAAGGCTTGCGTAGCGGAAGCAGGCAATTCCTTCGTAGTCTGCTTTTATTGCTGCAAGTGTTTGCTCTGCCAAGATGCGGCTGCTCTTCTGCCACTCTTCATCTGCATCTGCATTGTTCGTGCTTTGGGCAGAACCTGTCTTGTATGCGGCGAGTCCTGCAATCAGCTTTACGTTTGTGCCGGCGGTTATCAGCTTCCATTCATTAAGGGTTGGCACAAAAGGTTTTGCCGGGTGCAAAAAGCCCCAGTAGATTTGCGGTGCAAGATAGTCAACGCTTCCCTGCTTTGCCCAGTGTGCCGGGTCTGCAAACATGGCATTCCTACAGGTCTGAATGTTTCCGGAAGGGGATATGCCGAATGTAAGTTCTGGGTTTGCCTTTTTTACCGCTGCATAAATTTGCCTTACCATTGCGTCTACGTTTACCGTGCGGAACTGTTTTAGGGTAAGCTTTGGATGCTTTTGCTTTTCCTTTTCAAATTCCTCAGCATCAATTTCTTCCGGAAGGGAAGATGGGTAAAAATAGTCGTCTATGTGGATTCCGTCTATTTCGTAATTCTGAACAAGCTCGCCTACGCATTTTGTGATTAGTCGAAGCACTTCGGGGTAATAGGGGTTAAGGTACCAGCGTCCCTGGTGCAAGAATGCCCTGCCTTTCTTTTGCTTTGCCCATGTTTTTACTATAAAGTCATCCGGCAAGGATTCAAGTTCCTCTTCTTTTATAGACCGCATTGGATTAATCCATGCTTCTGTGCGGATGTTTTTTTTCTTCATCTGGGTTACCATGATTTTTAGCGGGTCGTAGCTTGGCTTGGGCCACTTGCTTTCTTCTTCTTCCGGGTAGTTTCCGGCTCTGCCTTCCATGCCAATGCTAACTTCTACTCCAGTTCTTGTCCAGCCGCCCTTTCCAAATCCAATTCCAATGCCAACGCCTGTGTGTATTCCGCTGTCATTTGACTTTTTTTCCGTAACTTTGGCAGATTCAATTCCGCCGGGAATATGGGAAGACACCGGGTAAACAGACGAATTGTAGAGCGCATCCGTAAACGCAACAGCCTGTATGTATATTGTGTTGAAGCCTGCTTTGCTAAGGTTTGCGGCACACTCTTTTGCAAATTCCGTAAATTCTTTTTTGCTCATGCCGGAACAAAGCTCTTCGTATTCAAGGTAGGAGAACCAGACTGCGTATGTTTTTCCGCCGCCCCTTTCTTCCTGCTGTGAAGAGGAACATCCTGTAAAAAATTGCAGGACAATGAACGCGGTTGCAATCAGGGCTACAAAAATAAAAGACAGATTTCTTTTTGCTTTATTCATTTTCCTCCACCTTTACTATCAATATGTTAAGGTCAACAGGCTTTGTGATTTTTTTGTCCAGCCTTATTCCGTCTACGCTTTCTGCAGTGTCCGTGTATTGCCAAAGGGTAAAGTTGTATGGTGTCTGCGGATATTTTTCGTAGTCTGCATACCAGAAGTCGTAGGCTTCCAGTTTTTTCATGTCAAAGAAGAATGCTTCCCAAATCATGTTGGCATAAACCATGGGCTTGTAGCCGGCCTTTTTTACCGCCTCGCAAAAAACAAGGGTTGTTGCCGTAAATACTTCACCTGGAACACCGTCCGTGCGGGCATTATCCTTGAGAATGCTTTCCGGGTCAAATACAACCGGCAGGGTGATGTGCTCTTTGTAGGGTTCAATTAAGCGCAAGACCATCTGTGCTTCTTCTTCCGCCTCTTCTTCCGTAATTGCCTGTGAGAAAAAATAAACTCCTATGTCCAGGCCAGCTTCTATAGCTTCCTTTATGTTCTGCTCAAACATTTTGTCCTGAATGAGGTAGCCTGTCTGGTAACCCCTGTAGCCAGTGCGGAGAATTACGAATTCGATTCCCCAGGCCTTCATCTTTTTCCAGTCAACCGGGCCGTCGTGGTGGGATATGTCCACGCCAAGACGTGAAGTGTAGCGGTCGTCGCCCCTGTAAAAGAGCTTTTCACCTTCGCGCACAAAGCATTCGTTTTTGTAGCTGTGCTTGCTAACCGTGTCGTCCAGATTTGCGGAATGGTGGTTTTTGTTTGCGTCTATGAATTCAAATGGGATTGTCGGTTTTTCTTTTGGTGCACTTGCGCAGGATGTTAGTGCGGCTGCAAGGATAAGGCCTGCCGTTGCTGCGTAAAGGAAAGTATTTTTCATTTTTTCTCCAGATTTTTTGAACTGACTCCTTGCAATTTTAGCATGAAGTTTAATCTTGTTTCAAGACTGATTTATTCCAATCATCCTACGCCGCCATGGAGGGGCCCCCGGGGAACAAAATCCCCTCCGTGGTATTTTGTTCCCGTAAGTTTTCTACGAAAACTTACCGCATCTCTACTGCAACGAAATGACGCGCCCTCCATGGCGCTCCTTGTTTTGCATGGTAAAAAATGGCAAGTGTCGAGTTAGCCAAAGAATGAATGGTAGAGCGGTGCAGGTATCGTCCAAAAAAAAATTCGCAAATGTGTCCCATTCTAGATTTTTAAAGCACATATATATGTAAGGGAGCAAAGATGAACATTTTAAGTTTTTCGCCATTTGGCTATGAAGGCTCGCTTGTGAGCGTGGAAGTTGACCTTCGCAGGGGAATTCCTGCAGTTGATATGGTTGGGCTTGCGGACGGTGCCGTAAAGGAGTCCCGTGAGCGCATGAGAAGTGCCATAAGGAACAGCGGCTTTGACTTTCCGCCTGAGCGCGTGCTGATTAGTCTTTCACCCGCTGACCTAAAGAAGGAGGGAGCAGGGTTTGACCTTGCGGTTGCGCTTGCGGTGCTGAATGCAAAGGAAGAGCTTGACCACAGGGAAAAAGCTTGCGGTGATGATTCTGATTGCGTGGCTCTTCCCCAAGTTCCGCCAATCCAGAGGGCAGGGGACAGCATTCTTGTAATGGGCGAGCTTGAGCTTAACGGTGCGGTTAGGCCTGTGCGCGGGATTCATGCAGCGGTTTCTACTGCTGTGGCAGGCGGGGTTCAGCTTTGCATTGTTCCGGAAGCAAATGCAAAGGAGGCAAGGGAAGTGAGTGGCAGCAGGGTCTTTGGCGCAAGGAATCTTACCGAGGCATTTTACGCCCTTTCCAAGAAAGATGCTTTTACGGCAAAGTCAGGCGGGGCGGAAGAAAACAAGGATGGTCTTTTGCCTCGTGGTGTCGTTAACGTTGGAGGAATCTGGTTTGCATACGCCGGGGAGGAAATGGACATAACGGCAGCAAAGGGGCAGGAAGCTTTGACAAGGGCCCTTCAGGTTGCGGCTGCGGGGGGACACAACGTTCTTGCCTTTGGGCCACCTGGCTGCGGAAAAACTTTGTCCCTGCAGCGCTTTCCTTCACTGATGCCCTTGCTCACGATGGAGGAGGCCCAGAGCGTTACCCGTATTTATTCAATAGCAGGGCTTTTGCAGCCGGAAAATCCTGTCGTAAGGATTCCGCCTTTTCGCATGCCCCACCAGACTGCCAGCATAGAGGGTATATGCGGCGGCGGGCCCAGATGCTCTCCCGGCGAAATAACCCTTGCACATAACGGGGCACTCTTTCTAGATGAGGCTGCGGAATTCCGTTCCAGTGTGCTGCAGATGCTGCGTGTTCCACTGGAAAGCGGGGCGATTACACTTTGCAGGGCCGGGCGTTCCACGACATTTCCTGCCGACTTCCAGCTTCTTCTTGCCGCAAATCCGTGTCCCTGCGGCTTCTACGGTTCCAAGGACAAGATATGCCTCTGCTCTGCGCGCTCGGTCGAACAGTACTGGAAAAAGTTTTCCGGCCCTCTTTTGGACAGAATAGACATCCGTGTTCAGGTAAGCGGCTCAAAAATCCGTGGCGGTGGGCAAAAGGGGCTTACTCTTTGTGAACTTAGGGAGGGAATTGCGAATGCGGTTAGGATACAGCGGGAAAGGCAGGGAAAAAAGAACTCAAAACTTTCGCCAGAGGAAATCACACATTTTTGCAGTCTGTCTCCTCAGGCAAAAGAAATACTGGAGGCATCTTCCTCACGCTACGACTTTTCGCCCAGGGCCGTAAGCAGCTGCATGAAACTCTCCCGTACCATTGCAGACATAAGCGGCAAGTCAGAAATAGACGGTATTTCCATGCAGGAAGCGGTCGTTTACCGCAGGTGTGAGGGCGGAGTCCTTATGTAGGGAAAGTGCAAGGCAAAAAAAAACCGATGCAAAGGCACCGGTTGGAACTACCGGCTCTGAGACTTGAACTCAGACACGCTCGCGCGCAAAAGATTTTGAGTCTTTCGTGTCTACCATTCCACCAAGCCGGCAAGTAATAATACTATAGCAGAATGGAAAACTTTGTTCAAGGGGGTCCCCCGGGCAGAAGGGGGCCGGTCGCTTGGGGTTTAATAAATGACGGAACTTCACTATAATTTCATCATGTCACAAATCAGGAATATTTCCTCCCAGGCATCGCTTTTTTGTTCTACTGGGGCAGACGATGATTTTTTTGTAGAAGACTGCTGCCAGGAAACTCCCTCTCTATCCAGCGGAAAGGCTCCTGCTTGCGGCAATGAATACAAAACGCCGGAACAGGTGTTAAAGTCCATTTTTGGTTACGATTCATTCCGTCCGCTGCAAAAAGAGGTTATTGCCAATGTTCTTGACGGCAGGGACACACTTGCTGTTATGCCAACCGGCGGAGGAAAGTCCCTCTGCTACCAAATACCGGCCATGTTGCTTCCGGGGCTTACGGTTGTTGTTTCCCCTCTCATCGCACTTATGCAGGATCAGGTTTCTCAGCTGGAGGCTTGGGGAATTCCAGCCGTATTCCTTAATTCATCCCTGGAATGGAGCGAATACCTGCAAAAGATGAACCTTATCCGGCAGGGAAAAATCAAGCTGCTCTATGTTTCGCCGGAAGGTCTTAGCACAAGCCGCATTCAGGATATACTTCATTCAGAGAACGTTCAGCTTTCCTGCCTTACCATAGACGAGGCTCATTGTGTTAGCGAATGGGGCCACGACTTCCGCCCGGACTACATGGAGATTGCCTGCATACGGGAACAGTTCCCGAGTGCGGTATGCCTTGCATTAACTGCCACCGCAACCAAGCAGGTTCAGGGTGACATAATAAGCCATCTGCGCCTTGAAAACCCGGCAGTCCTTGTGGCAAGTTTTAACCGCCCCAACCTTTTTTTGGAAGTGCGCAAAAAGAACAATCCTTTTGAACAGGTTCAGGGATTCCTTCTTGAGCATAAGGGGGAAAGCGGAATAATCTATTGCTTTAGCCGCAGACAGGTGGACGAGCTTACGGAAAAGCTTGAGCAAAAAAAGATAAGCGTGCTCAACTACCATGCAGGCCTTAGCGACGAAGAGAGAAGCCAGCACCAGAAGCTTTTTATTCAGGACAAGGTGGATGTGATGGTTGCAACCCTTGCCTTTGGAATGGGGATAAACAAGCCCAACGTGCGCTTTGTCCTGCACTATGACATGCCAAAGTCCATTGAGCAGTATTACCAGGAAATTGGACGCGCAGGACGTGACGGTCTTCCTGCAACAGCCCTCCTTTTGTACAGCTACGGCGACCTTCACAAGCTTCGCTACTTTTTTGAAGACAGTGCCGATCCGCAAAAGGCAGAGAAGCTTCTTCAGGGAATGGTTTCTTATGCGGAGGCAAAGACATGCAGAAGGCAACAGCTGCTTTCTTATTTTGGCGAACCCTACACCCAGGGCGAAAAAGACTGCTGCTGCGATATATGTCTTCGCGGGGGAATAAAAAATACGGATGTTACAATTCCCTTCCAGAAATATCTTTCCTGCATACTGCGCACAAGGCAAAGGTTTGGTGCTCAATACATAATCGATGTTCTTCTTGGTTCCAAGAACAAGCGCATTGTGGATAACGGAGACGACCAGCTTTCTACCTGGGGAATTGGGCGTGAGCTTAGCAAGCAGGACTGGCTTGAGCTGAATTCCTGCCTTATAGCTTCTGGTTACATAGAAAAATGCGGCGACTACGGAACCCTTGCGCTAACGGAAATGGGTCTTGATGCCTTAAAAAACAGAAAGCCTGTCTTTCTTCCAGTTGAATTTACCGGCGGCAAAAAGGCTCTTCCTGCAATGGCATTCCCAAAGAAAGCATACAAAACTGCCGATGACATTGCAGACGATGACGAAGCCCTTCGCATTGCAAACGACCTGCGCTCTTGGAGAAGGAAAACTGCCGATGAGATAAATGTGCCACCCTACGTTATCTTTGGGGACAAGACACTTTACGACATTGCAAGCAGAAAGCCCTCCTCTCTGCCCCAGCTCATGGACTGCTACGGAATAGGTGCGGCAAAGGCTGAACGCTTCTGGAAAGACATCCTTAGGATTATAAAGAATGAATAGGTCCAATTTCGTGTTTCCGTAGTGTAGCAGAAAAATTGGCGGAAGCGATTTTTGAACCGAAAAAAATTCTGCACACACGTCGTAGCAAGTGCGTTCGGCGTGCCCGAAGGGATAGCGCGGAAGCCTTTTTTCGGGGCAAAAACCGCTG
>DJYC01000059.1 GCA_002448445.1 Treponema sp. UBA6988 | reverse complement strand
ACCGTGGACTGGTGCTCCACAAGGACGATCAGTTTGCCGTCAATTATCCAGCTTACGTCGTTGTTGTAGGTCTTGTAGAGTGACTGCTCTATTACCTTGCGCTCCATGGTCACGTCCTCCAGCTTGTAGTCGCTGCCGGAGAGGGCATTGTAAAGGTCAAGGAAGTTCTTCTTTCCGTCGCGGTCACTGCCGAACAAGTCTGTGAAGACTGAATCTTTGTACTTTCTGTTTATGAATTTCATTTGTTTTTACCTCCATATAATATATAGAAGGTAAAAGTCAGGATTTGACACAAATGCGTAAAAAAAGTTGATTTTTTTTAAGGTGTGGAATTTTTCGTACTTGATAAAAATTAAAGAGCCCATGGATGGGCGGCTTAGCAACATGCAGAATTGCGTGGCGATTTTGCAATCCCAGAAAAATCCACGGAGGGATTTTTCGTACTTGATAAAAATTACAAAGCCCATGGATGGGCGACTTAGCAGCCTGCAGAATTGTGTAGCAATTCTGCAATCCCCAAAAAATCCAGGAGGGATTTTTTGGGGCCATACGCCCGATTGGAAGGGCGGCGTAGCCGTTGCCGTGGTGGGTGAGCTTGTCGAACCCCCAGGCAATGGAGGCGAAAGCCGGAGCCCTGGAAAGCGGGTGACGATTTGGCATGAAGGCCGGTTTTAGCCAAGGAAGGGATGGTAGAGTATAAAAAAGCACCGTCCAAATTCAAAGAATGAATCGGGCAAACAGCTGTTGGACCGTGTTCACATTTGTTGCAATCTAGTGTAAAATAGAGCCATGGACACCAGCAATAAAGTTGCTTTTTTCATAGATTTTGCAGAACCGGAATATTCCCTTGGCCTTATAGAGGGTGCCCGCGCTTTTTTTAAGAAGCAGGGTATGGAAATGATAATTTTTGAGACCGGCAACATCAATTCGCCCAGCAAGACCTACGGCTACCAGAGGCTTTCCATTGCCTCGCTCATAAGCGCCAATACGGTTTCCGGCATGATTTTCGTAAGCGGCCCCCAGCTTTACAACACAACTCCTGAATACCTGGAGTCCTACCTTAAGTCTTTTGCACCAATAAAAATTGTTTCCATAGGCTACGACTTTCCTGAATACCCCTGCGTAATTTCTTCCTGCAAAAAAAGCATGAAGGAGCTTGTGGAGCATCTTGTCTTTAAACATTCCTGCCGCAAGATTGCCCTTTTGACTGTAAATTCCCATGCTAACGACGTTCAGCTTAGGACGGAGATTTACCGCCAGGTGATGAAGGAGCAGAATCTTGAGGAGAACATAATCTTTGCGAACAACCTGGGCTACGTGCAGACCGTAGAGGCACTAAAAGAAGTGAACAGCAAGTCCTGCAAGTTTGATGCCATTGTCTGCATGAACGATGAGATGGCATGTGCCTGCATAGACACGCTAAAGAGCGCTGGAATTGCGGTTCCAAAGAAGGTGATTGTAACCGGCTTTGACGACGAGATGCGCTCTTCCTGCATAACGCCCTCGCTAACAACCATAAACCAGAACATCTACAAGCAGGGCTATGCGGCCGCAAAAATGCTCTACGACCAGATAAAGGGAAATCCTGTTCCCCACAAAAAAGTCATAGAGTCAACGGTAATCTACAGGGAGTCATGCAGGTGCATTTCCACAGACATGAAGAAGGGCCTTTACCTTGACTCAAAGGGCAGCCTTCACGAGTCCGAGCTAAAGGACGTAAGTTTTTACGAAATTTCAAAGTGGTTTACCAACAGGAACCACTTTATAAGGATTACCCAGCTTTACACCAACATGCAGGCGGACATATCGCTTACCGCTCTTAGCCACAGGACCCGGGACGACTTTACTTCCTTTGGAATACAAAGCGCGGCCCTCTGCTTTTTTAAGAACCCGGTTGCAACGGACAAGTTTGAGTATTTTTCCCTGCCCCAGGAGGCCTATGTCTTTGTGGCATACGACAATACGGCGGAAAAGGCTGTCTACTACGACGAGGCAATGATAACGTTCAACCCCAACAAGACACTTCTGCCGGACGGCCTTATATCTGACTACGAAAACGTCCAGGTTGTGGCCATCTACAAGGGAACAATTCTCTACGGCTATGCGCTCTACAAGAGGGGCCCCTACGACCCCACCATATATTCCATCTCCTTTAAGATGCTTTCTTCAACGATTGCAAACGCATTTGCCACGACCAAGGTTTTGAGGGAAGTGGAGCTTGCAAAGACTGTTTCCGTGACGGACGAAATGACGGGGCTTTTGAACAGGCGCGGCTTTATGACCCTTGGAAAAGACATGCTAATGGACTCGCTAAAAAAGGGGAAGGGCGGCATCATTCTTTTTGGCGACATTGACGGCCTTAAGAAAATCAACGACACTTACGGGCATTCAAGCGGAGACAAGGCAATCAGGGCCGAGGCTGCCATTCTAAAGGAAATCTTTGGAAAGGAATGCACTGTAGGAAGGCTTGGCGGGGATGAATTTGCGGTGATTGCGCCAAAGCTTACTGAAGAAAAGTTTGTGGCCCTTTACAAGAAAATCAAGGAAAAGTGCAAGGAATACAACAAGTCTTCAGGAGAGGAATTTACCCTTTCCATAAGCATCGGCTGCGTTCCATTCGGCAAGAAGACAAGTTCCAGCCTGCATACACTGCTTTCCCTTGCAGACAAGGAGCTTTACAAGGAAAAGGAAAAGCACTATGCAGAGAAAGCCTAGGGGATTTTCTTTCTTTTTCTGGACCTGAGTTTTTTTGCTAACCCGCTTTCCAGGGTTCCGGCTGCAAACATGCAGCGCCATGGAGGGCGCGTTGTTTCGTAGCAAAAGCGATTTGGTAGTTTTCCGCAGGAAAACTACTGTTTAAAAATTGCATGGATGCAATTTTTAAACAACTGCCCTTACAATCGGGGGTAGGGTTTGTTTGCATGAAGATATATTTTTTTATGCTAACGAGGGGTTGTCCTTAAGAGCTGGATTTTTACCTAGCAGTCGTACCACTGGGCGGCGCTTTGGTCTGCAAACTGAATCAGCATGACGAGCGGATTGTCAAGAAAGTTTGTGTAGTTGTAGCTTTCCGTTTCAGAAAGGTCGGAGAACCCCATGTGGCGGCTTATTGCTTCCAGAACCGGGCGCTTTTTTATAAGGGAGGGCATTATTTCCAGAACCCTAAGAACAGACTCGTTGCCGTGGCCAAGAGTGCGTGTGTCCGTCTTGGTTTTGTAAACAGGCGTTTTTTTCCAGTTGCCGAATATGTCCTTTGTGTTGTGCCACTCGGTTTTGTAAACGTCCGCCTTGCAGAAGTCGTGGGCTATTGCGCTTATGTATATGTCGCTTGCGCTCACCGTGTATTTTTCCGTGAATTTTTTTGCTGCGGGGCTAAGGAAATAGTTTTCCATAAAAGGCTTTGTTACAAGAAGTGCCTGGCGGGTAACGGTTAGCGAATGAAGTGCCAGTCCACCTTCAAAGTTGCCGTGGAACCTTGTGGAAGCCGGGCTTGTAAAAAAAGCTGACTCTTCCATCCATGCGCTAAAGGCTTTACATTCATCCTGATTTTCTATGGCGGCCTGGTTCATCTTTAGGATGCAGTTCTTTGTTGCCTCTTTGTCAAAATTGTTGCCGTCTTTTACCGGGGAAAATTCATTGTAGACGGAAAGGAGCCTTTCTGCGTCTGAATAAAGCTTGTCTTTTTCTTCCTGTGTCATTTGCCTGTCCCATGGATTGATTTTTGATTCAAAAAAAATGCCCTCTTTCTGCCGGTTTGTTTGGCGGAAAAAGGGCTTTTGCTGCAAAATTAAGCTCCCTTTGCGGGTTATGCCTTATTTTGAGTAGTATTCAACAACCATCTGGTCGTTAATCTGAACCGGAATCTCGCTGCGGTGTGGCTTCATAAGGAGCTTTCCGCCAAAGTTTGACTCGTCGCGTTCAAGGTATGGAAGAGGAGATGCGTTGAGTTCAAGGAAGCACTTCTTGAATTCTGCATTGCTGCGGTCCTTTTCCTTGAGTGCTACAACCTGTCCTACTTTTACAGCCTGTGAAGGGATGTTGACAATCTTTCCGTCAAGAGTGATGTGGCGGTGTGTTACCATCTGGCGTGCCATGCGGATTGAGCTTGCAATGCCAAGGCGGTAAACAAGGTTGTCCAAGCGGCATTCGAGAGTTTCGATAAGAGCTTCGCCTGTCTTTCCTTCTGCCTTAAGAGCAAGAGAGAAGTAGCGGCGCAACTGGCGTTCCATGATGCCGTAGTATGCCTTTACCTTCTGCTTTTCGATAAGCTGTTTGCCGTATTCAGAAATCTTCTTTGTTCTCTTCAAAGAAGGTGAATCTGCCCTTTTGAGAGCCTTTGGGTGGCCGCAAACATTTACTCCCAAGTGGCGGCATTCCTTAAAACGGGGGGTTCTTCTAGTTGCCATTGTATTCTCCTAAAATTTTACTTTGAGTTTTTGTAAGCCTTTAAAGCAGCCGTGTTTTTAAGGGCCTAGAAAAATTCATGCATCGGGAAAACGGCAATGCTTTCTGGATGCTCTAGTAGTTCAACAATGTTAGCATAAATTTTCAATGAAATTCAAGTGTCTGGGCGAAAATTCGGGCGGAATTCATGCGAATTTCGTGCGAATTTTACTGGAAATTCAGGTGACTTTTCTGTATACTTTTGCGGATTACGGTATTTTTTATGAAATTTTATAACAGATTGAAAGGCCTTGGCGAATTTGCCCTTCTTGACGGTCTGGACAGGGTTTACCGCAGGATAGAAAGGCGGCAGAAAAACTGGAAGAAGAAGGTGGGCTCCCTTTGCCCTGACGGATGCGGAAACTGCTGCGTTCCCTTTGAGCCCCACGTCTATGACTGCGAGGCCCTTTACATGGCAATGTACCTTATTGCCTATGAACCTGCCGCTGCAAAGGCAATACGCGACGGAAGCTATCCCATGCAGAGGGAGGACAATTCAGCCGGCTGCTTTTTGTTTGACATGCAGAACGAATACCACTGCACGGTCTACGGTGGACGGCCGCTTATATGCAGGATGTTTGGCTATTGCGGGGACAGGGGAAAGGACGGAAGCATAAGGTGGAAGCCTTGCCGGCACCTTCCAGAGGAGCTTTTGAGCTCCCGCGAGCTGCCTCTTGAACACAGGGAGTACGGTGCGGAAGAACTTCTTGCCACAATAAAGGCCCTGCCGCCATCAATGAACGATTTTATGGAAGAAGTGCTTTCTCTCGATCCGGGAAAGTCTTCTGCAACAAGGCCCCTGCGCGAAGCCCTGCCGGAAGCCCTGCGCCGCTTGCAGTTCCTGCTTGCCTATGCAAAAGTTTCCCCATCGGATGACGGTGATGACGACAATACGCCTCCAAATTCTCCTCCGGAACCAATTTCAGCTTAGAATTTTCTGAATTTTTTTGCGGCACTTTTTTTTCAAGATCGAATTTGCCTTTCTGCTGCCTGCCGTGTCCCTTGTGTGGCGCTTCCGGGGTTCCGCGGGACCCTACCCGCTCCATTGCTCTGCAACCCGCCTTTGGCGGGCCCCTCCAGTGCCTGCCGCGCCTTGTCCCTTAAAAATCCCGTTGTCCCACCATGCCCGGTCCTTAGTACAACGAATATAAAATAAGCTGTCATTCCGAATGCTACGCCACTTTGCACGCAGCTGCCACAAAGTGTGTGTCGGTACAGACACTGGAACAAATTCAGGGTGACTGTTATTTATTCGCGCGGAAGGGTTGAATACCCCGCCCCTTGGGGCGGAATAAGGGTATTCAACCCTGACTGCAATACCTTTTAAGAACAACGCACACCTCGTTGGTTCGCGTAAGGATGTTTTGATACAGGGGGATTCGTTTTATGAGGAACTCATACCCCGTAGCTTGCTGCGGGGTGCGTTGATTCGATACACTAGGCCATGTAGATAGGCGGTGGAATAAAGGGCTTCGGGTCTGGCCGCCGTATTTCGTAAAAGACACAGTCTGGATTGGGGTTGCCTTTTTTTACATCCAAAAGTGCAAAGGATGGAGGCTGGCATGCACGCGGAATGGAACAGCTTCCAGGGTTCACAAGAAGAATGGGGCCGTGCTTGGAACTTGCATATCCGCTTGAAGGAACGTGTGTGTGTCCGTAAAACAGAATGTCTGCCCCGCAGTTTTCCGCTTCCTGAACAAGATGCGAAAGGCCGCTGTAAAGCGAATGTGCGTGACCGTGAACAAGAAGAATTTTGTGACCGCAAACCGTAAGTTCGTTTTGCAGAGGAAGGCGTATTTGTACCAAAGGACTGCCGGAATTTTTAGCAAAAGCCGCCTTGTTCATAAAAGTGTATGAGCTTGAATCGTTGTTCCCCTTAACAAATGCAATAACCGGGGGAATGCAGGCAAAAAAATATTCGTCTTCACAAGCCTTCTGCAAAAGATAGGCTATGTCGCTAACCCCATCCCCACAGAAAACCAAGAGGTCGCTTTCCACTCCGAATTTTTGAAGGACAAAAGACAGGGCGTTAGCATTGGCGTGGCTGTCGGAAATGGCAAGAATCCGTGCGCTGTCTTTTTGCGCAAGAAGCTCTATGCTTTCCCGGCTGCCTATAAGAAGGGATTTGTCCTGAGTCAGAGACTTGATCAACTTTCGCTACCTTCCGTGCGTTCAATAACAAAATGGTTGGAAGATGGAATGAGGGTCTCGCTGTCCATGTAGCGGTTAACCTTGCGGTTGCCTACAATTTTCTGCACAAAGCCATGGAGACTTGAATCTGGAGCAAGCGGTTCCTCGCAGTTAATTATAAAGGCAATGGTGCGCATTATTATTTCACTTGCGTCTGAATCTATCTGCTGGAGAATCTGTTCTTCCATTGACTCTTCTTCTACCTTGCGTTCGTATTCAAGAACAAAGTCGCATGTAGATTCCTGGCCAAGAATGTCGTCCTGGGGGAAAAGGCTAAAGACAGGGTAGGGGATTTTTCCGTCGTATTCATCCTGCAGGCGGGCAAAAACGTAGTTGGTTCCTTCCGGGGCGCCAAGAATTACCACTCCGCGGATGTTCCTTGCGTTGAGCGTTTCTCGCAAAGAGGAAATCTTCTTCATCTCGTCCGGGAAAATAAGGGGCAGAATCATACCGTCGTTTTCTTCAAGACCGTAAAGTGTGTCCAGGTTGCGGATAATCTGCGAATAAAAATTCTCCGAATTAAAGCCGTAGCCAAAAAGCACGCAGATTTCACCGTCTTCCGCATGACCGTGGCTCTTAATGTCCTTTGCGGAAACCGTCTGGTCGGGCTTGGTGTCCCTTACCTTTATGTTCAGCGTTTCCGCAGAAGAGACGTAAGTCTTCATTTTGGTTTCTTTTTTACATGCAGTAATAGAAAAAAGCGCGGCAAAAATAGCAAAAGTCAAAAATTTTCTGTTTATCCCCATTTGTTTCATGCAATTATTATAGAAGATTTTTTTAATTTGTAAAAGGGGGCGGAGAAAAGCGGAATTTGTCCATGGCAATCTTAGATGCCGGAAGGGCAGAAATGTGCTAAAATGGAACAATGACTATACTTGAACAAAATCTTGAACGAATCCTTAAAGTCCGCCCTGTTGATTTGGGGCTTTTTGTGCTTGCAATGCATTCCCTTATAGAACGTTCCCTGGGTGAAAAATATGGAAACTCAGGAAATTACGATTCAGAAAATTCATTCGGAAAACTTTTAAAACTTTATATTGATGATTATTACAACTCTCACGGCAGACCTGTTTACAATGGGGCCGAAACTCGCAATCTTCCTAATGAGGAATTTTATGTTTATAAGACATTGAAAAAGCTTTTTAAAAGTCACGAGCTTTCAAATTCCGTGCGCCACAATTTTGAAGTCATAAGCCCGGAAGATGCTCAGGTTTCTGTAAAATACTTTCTTGCTTTTGCACAGGCGGAAAAATGGGGGCCTCTCCTTGCACTGGAAAAACTTAAGAAAGAACTTGAAAATTGGGATTCGCATAGTTCATATCAAAGTGTAGAACTTACAAAGGCAATAGCCCAGATTGAACAGCTCAAAAAAGAAAATCAGAATCTTGCGGAAAAAGCTAATGCGTATGGGGAACTTCAGAATCAGCTTAACGTTCTGTCTGCCCATGAATCTCTCTTAAAAAATGAACTTGAAGAAGCAGAAGCCCGGCTTTCCAAAAAGGATGCAAGACTTGACCAATTAAGGCATAAGTCAAACGAACAGATGATGAGCTTCCGCAAAGAAAAAGAAAAAATCCTTGAGCAGATGAAGGATTACGAAGTAACAAGACAGTATCTTTCTTATCTTGAAAAAGTGTCCTTCTATTCCAAGACCCGCCATGACTACGAAGCTTCTGTTACAAAGCTTACAAGTGAGCAGAACGACATTCTTGAACAGATAAAACTGGACAAGGACTTTTTGATTAAGGGAGCCGCAGGAACAGGAAAGTCTCTTGTTCTACTTAAAGCTCTTGAAAAAGCCGTGAACGATTTAAAATCTGAACTTACTTTTGATGAATCAAAAAACAACTTCCGCCTTTTAACATATACAAAAAGCCTTGTAAAATACAACCAGTATGTAACAAAAATCCTTGGTGCAGAAGTTCCCGAAGGCACAATCACAACAGCCGACTCTTTCCTGTTTTCTATGGTAAAAAAATATTTTCCGGAAAAACGCCTTTCGTTTGGTTGGGACAATTCTTATGAGGGAATTTTTGTCTGTGAAGGATTTTCGGAAAAAGAAGTTTTTAATGAATGTTATGAATTTATTTGGGCAAACCTCATAACAAACGAAGATTATATAGAAAAGATGTGTGACCGAGCAGGAATGAAATTTCCGCTCAAAAAAGAAGAGCGCATTGCCATCTGGGAAGCTATGGAAAAAGCGGAAAGGGCTTTGGAAAATTTGAATGTCTGGCCGCGCAATTTTGCCGCAAAAAAAATACTGGAACTTTGTGGTAATGGTGATTCTTGTGTCGAATATTCATTTGTGGACGAAGCCCAGGACTTACCGCCTGTAATTCTTGCCCTTGTTAAAAAGACTTCAAAGAGGGGAGTTTTCCTTGCGGGAGACAGTGACCAGTCAATATACCGCAAAGGCTTTAACTGGAACCGTTCCGGTATAGACATTCGCGGAAGAAGCAGAATTCTAAAAATGAATTTTAGGAACACAAATCAGATTCATGCTTTTGCAGAAAGTTACCGTAGCAAATTCAAAAATATGGATAAAGCTCTGGAACCAGTTGCCTTTAGGCCTGGCCCGCCGGTGGAAATTTCGGTAGGAAAAAATCCTGACGACATAATGAAACAGATGGTTCAACAGGTAAAGATGCTTTTGAATGCCTTGAACTATGACGAAGAAAACATCTGCATAATTGCAAACCAAAAGCAAAAACTTGAAAAACTGCAAGACTCGCTTGATAAAGAACTTGGTGTAAAAAGCCATCAGATTGATGATGATTTTGATTTTGCTGAAACGGACGGAATCCGTCTTTGCACAATGCAAAACTGCAAGGGACTGGATTTTCCTGTTGTTCTTCTGCTTGCCGATCACCGCATTCGAGGGGCTGAAGAAAAGTCGATTTTTGATTCAGAAACCTATTACGAACAGCAGTACAACATGGTATATGTCTGCATTACCCGTGCAATGGAAATGCTCCATATTTTTACGGCAGAAAATACAGAGTTTGCACCCTTCAAGGATTTGCGGCAGGAAAAGTAAAAATGAACGGAAAAGCTTCAGTTAAAAATATTATCTACGGAGTGGCTATTGGAGATGCTGCTGGATGTCCTGTGCAATTTTTTAAACGCGGGGACGTAAAAAAGCTGAACATCACCGATATGGTGGGACACGGTACATACAACAAACCGGCTGGCACGTGGACGGATGACACAAGCATGACGCTTGCACTTGCGGACAGCCTTGCAGATACAATGGCTCTCGGAAAAGATGTTGACTATACGGACATTATGAAACGTTTTGAGGCCTGGCTTTTTGACAACAAATATACGCCGGAAAAACGAGCCTTTGACATGGGACAAACCTGCTCTGTGGCCATCTTCAATTTTAGAAAAGGAATTCCTGCCATTGAATGTGGCGGAAAAAGAATTGACCAAAACGGAAATGGCTCCCTTATGCGAATCAGTCCGATTGTATTTTATCTTCAAAAAAAGTTCGGGGCGAATATGCTGGAAAATGAAGCATTTGTGGACGCCGCCTTTGAAGTGATTCAAAATGTTTCAAGCCTTACCCATGCGCATCCTGTGGCGAAACTTGGCTGCTGCATCTATTGTACCTTTCTTCTTGAAGTGCTAAATGGAAGGCAAAAATCTGATTTACGGGAATCCGTCGCAAAAGCAATCAGAAACTACATTTTACGCAAGAAAGAATTTACGGATGCCGCAACATATTGGGAAAGACTTTTTGCTCCTGATTTTCTTGAGTCTGGCGAAGAGACCATAAAATCTTCCGGCTATGTTGTGGATACTCTAGAAGCCGCAATCTGGTGTTTTTTTAATACGGAGAATTACCGCGACTGCATCATAAAAGGGGTGAATCTTGGGGATGATGCTGATACTGTTTGCGCTGTATCTGGAGGGCTTGCAGGCCTTTATTACGGAGAGTTCCCCGATGATTGGATTGAAAAACTTCGCGGGAAAGAAATGCTTGACCGGATTGCAGAAAAACTTGAGGCGGCTCTGGAAGATTGAACTCGTAGCAGTACGGTGATAGATGATAAGTCTAAAAAAAAACGGAAAACTAAAAAACAATTGCAAGCGTTTCTTCGATTAAAGCGATATAATCGTGCCTGTTGATTGCCTGGATGAATTTGCTTTTTATCGGGTGGAAAATATTTTTACTAGTCTATCATATAATGATAGAGTGCCCTTGTATACTAAAGCTAAAATCTTTATTTGCAAGGAGTGCTTAATGGAAAGAACAGAAGTTGAGGATGGCCTGAACCTTAGTGATTTGGTAAGTGTTAAGACCAAGGACGGATTTTTTGCAGGCAAGGTGGAAGATTTTGGCGAAAGTTCAATAAAGCTTTCCAATCCAAAGAATGGACTGTGTAAGAGAATTGCCTACGATTACATTATGGAATACGATGTAGGCAGACTGCCTTCTGCGGATATGGCAAGAATTGGCTTGGACACTCAATCCAGAATGGTGGCAATTCCGGGAAAGGATTATGTGGTAGGGGCAACCCCTGTAACGCAGCGTCTCTACGAAAAGGTCATGGGAGAAAACCCAAGCTACTTTCAGACTTCGAATAAGGAACTGGATGAAGTGCTGCAGTGCATCCTTAGTAGAGAAGGCGATACGCAGAACAATCCGGTGGAAAATGTAAGCTGGTATGATGTTGTGTACTTTTGCAACAAACTGAGCATTTTGGAAGGTTTTACACCTGCATATTCTGTTGACGGAGAAAGCGATCCCCAGTACTGGGGCTACAAACCTCACCAAAAAGAGCCCATTGGCTCAAAAGTCTGCTGTGATTTTTCCTGCAACGGATACCGTCTTCCCACGAATGATGAATGGGAAGATGCTGCGGCTGGCGGCGAGAGCTACCTGTTTCCCGGCTGCGATAGTATGGATGAGGTTTGCTGGAACGGCGAAAACAGCAACGGAGTAACGCATCCTGTGGCCACTAAAATGGCAAATTCCTACGGACTCTACGACATGAGCGGCAATGTGTGCGAGTGGGTCTGGGACAGCGAAGACGAGATAGGCTCCAGTCATGACAACCGCGGTGGCTGTTACTCTTCATCAGAGGATGGTTGTATATTTGCAAACTGGGGTGACGGTGCTGCTTCGGCATTCCGCTATAAAAACATCGGCTTCCGCCTCTTACGCAAGGTGTGCTAAGTAGAAGAGTGAAGGCCGAGTCTGAAAAATTATGTCATTGCCGTGCAGTTTGTGCTCTTGTTGAACCGTGACACGGCAAGCTTAAACAAACATGCGGTTGTGTAAAGCTTTCATTCTGCCAGTTGAATTATCTCATACAGTTTTAAGCCATCGTCTTGAATTGTTGTGTAAAGCTTTCATTCTGCCAGTTGAATTATCTCTGGTGAATATAGCATGAAAATCCTTTATTAATCAGGAAAAGAATTTTTTTGTTTTTTTTAAGAATATTTTATTGTTAATTCCTAAATCAGATATGCCATTCTATATTGGCAAAAAAATTAAAAACAATTTTCATTTTATTAAAAAAAATTGCGGACTAGAGATTTTTGTGTTAAAATTTAAAAATCAGTAATGGCCACAGTGAGGTAAAGATATGATAATTGAGCGTCCCAAAGAATTTGCGGAAACTGAAAAACAGATAGAATCGCCGTTTTTATCTTTAAAAAAGTATTTCGATGAGAGTCCGGATAAATACCTTGAAGAATGCCGTTTGAATTACGAGCGTAAACGGAATGAGTTTATCACGAATACCGATGTCTTTAAAATAATAGACTTCGTTGATGTTTACAGGCAGTTTATCTTCCTTGACTGGCAGAACATTGTAATTGATTTGATAAATGCCAACAACAGAATGGTGTTTTACTTTTTCGCATTATTGAAGCAAAAGTCTATTATTCCAAATGATTTGAACGACTGCTTTGCATTTCAGAAATACCAAGAGCTTATTTCTAATCGAGAAAAACTGAGGGAACTTTTTGAGGGTGATGCTAACTTCAAGATTACGAATGTCTCATTTGATCAATATGAACGGACTATTGAACAAAAATCAGATGACTGCAGATATTATGTCATTTCCATTGAATGTGGCGACTATGTTTGCGAACCCGGCTCAAATGAAAAGAAGAAAGTTATTGAAGTAGCAACAGATGTTGTCCTTGTCAACGGTTTGGCTTTCAAGGGAGAGTTAGATAACGACGAACTAATTTATCTGGAGGTTCAAAATGTATAACAGGGAAAAGGATGAAAAAGGTGAAGAAGGTGAAGTTAAAAAAATTGTAAGTTACATTAAGGCTGGTCACCCGCTTTTTTACGTTCAGCATCCTGATTTTTTTGCCATGCGTGAAATTATAAAGGAACTTAAAAAGGAATTCGCAGACCGCAAATTCTATGAATATACGAATGCGTTTGGAAGCGATGCTTGGGACAGTGAGATTTTTGATAAGGATGATGATTCTCAAATAACAGAAGAACCTAACCTGATTAAATCTGAAGACGATGAAGCCGATTTCAAGATTGAAGATGAAGGTATTGATTCTGATGAGTCTGACTCTTATGACAGCGAAGACTGTGAAAACGGTGATTCTCTTTCTGATTGGCTTGCTGGCAAATTTGAAGATGAAAATCCTAAATTCCTTGTTCTCAAAGATATTATCACGGAAGAACTTACTCCTGCTTCAATTTCGTACATAAAAGAAATGGCAGAAAAAGCCATGTTAATTGGAAACAAGACTGTCATTATTATAGCAGAAAGTAAGAGCGTTCCTTTTCCAAAGGAGCTTGAAAGTCTCATTACCCTCATTGATATAAAACCGCTTTGTGACGATGACATAAAATTCACCATACGGAAATTTGTAAAAGAAAATGACGTAAAATGCAGTTTTATCGACAATGAAAAATTGCTTGACGAATTCGCTTATTCGTTTAGGGGATTACAGCAGACTCAAATTGATCAGATTCTCGGTATGTCTGTAATAAAGTCGAAGAATTATGTTCTTGAACGAAATCAGAAAGATTTTGACCAGAAGGATCTTGTCCTGAAAGAAAAAGAGCAGCTCATAAAGAAATCGGGGACTCTTGAGATAATAAATGATTCCAGCGACTTCAAGAAAATTGGAGGCCTTGAGAACCTAAAACGCTGGCTTGAGGATAAAAAAGTTATTTATGAAGATACTTACAGTGCAAAAGAATTTGGGGTTGCAATACCAAAAGGAATTTTGATTGCTGGAATGCCTGGTTGCGGAAAAAGTCTTGCGGCGAAGGCAACGGCAAATCTGTTCAATGTTCCTCTTGTTCGCCTTGATATTGGCTCTTTGCTCGGAAGTTACATTGGAGAATCCGAGGCAAACATGCGCAAGGCACTTACTCTCTCAGAATCATTCAGTCCGTGTGTCCTTTGGCTTGATGAACTTGAAAAAGCTTTTGCTGGAATAAGTGCAGGGAGCAAGAGTGAAGGAAGTGAAGTTGTCACAAGGCTTTTCGGACAGTTTTTGACTTGGATGCAGGAAAAAAAGAATGAAGTCTTTATTGTTGCAACTGCAAATGACATAAATTCCCTTCCACCGGAACTTTTGCGAAAAGGAAGGTTTGATGAACTTTTCTTTGTTGATTTGCCAAATAAAAAAGAACGCGAAGATATTTTTAAAATCAAATTTGAGTCCAAGAATACATCCTCTAAGGAAAGAAAATGGGATTTGTCCGAAATCAGTTTTGAAAAGCTTGCGGAAATGACTGACGGATGTTCAGGAAGCGATATTGAGGATATCGTAAACACGGCAATCGAAAAGAAATATATTGAGTCGAAAAGGAATGGCAGTGCATCAGCTAAGCTTTCAACGGATTTTATTCTTGAAATAAAGCGTAACAAGAAATCAATTACGGAGATGCTTGGGGGAAAATCCGTGAGAGCTGAAGATAAACCTGAGAAGCCTAAAAATAAAATTGAGGAGCTTAGACAAAGATACAAGGAACTCAATCTTATACCTGCAAGCGATTAATTGGAGAATAAATTATGGCCAAAAGTACATCAAAATCGGCTGCTCCAAAAAGCAGCTCTCGTTCATCGTCAAAATCATCATCTCGAAGTTCATACTCTAAAGGTAAATCCTCCGGAGGCAAAGGAAAAGCTGGTAGTAAAGGAGGAAAATCTTCTGTCTCCAAATCAACGGGTGGAGGTGGAAAGGGCAGCTATTCTGCATCAAAATCTGGTGGCACCAAAGGAAAATCCTCAAGAGGCTCTTCACGAGTGAATACGTCCACTTCTTCAAAAAAATCACGCCCATCCTCGTCTGGTTCTAGCAAAATGTCCGCAGAATCAAAGGCTAAACTTGAAAGAAGTTTTAAAAACAAAGTCGAAAGAACCATGCAGAGCGACTGGTATAAGGTAAGACGGCAGGGGGGTACAACATACGAAGAGTTTGTTAATGGCAAGGTAAAAGAACTTACCAGAGAATATAACAATAGGAGGCGAACCGAGGATAGAATCGTTGACAAATATCAAGAAGCTCTTAGAAGCAAGCCTAGAACAAAGACAAAGATAAAAGGTTCAAAATGCAACTATGAAGTCAAAACTGATGACAACGGAGAAATCTACCAGATAAATACTATTGCCAAAACTGATATGGATAATTTGCCAAACAAAGATAATATTATTCGTAGAGCTGAGCATTTTCTTAAAAATAAATCTAATAAAACCGCAAGGGTAATTTACAAAAATCAAGTTTACGATGTTGAAACTAACGAAAATGGAGAAATAAACCAAATATCTGAAGTTACAATGCATGATCTACCAAACAAGAAAGTATCTGTAGGCGGATATGAATATGAAACTGACGAATTTGCGCGAACTACAAAAGCTGGTGGTCATCTGCAAGAAAAAAATCATGATGGAAAATGGAAAATTAATGTTTCAATGGACGATATCGGGAAAGGCGATCAAAAGGAAACAGATAACAGAGGTCATCTAATCGCTGATACATTTAATGGTTTGCCAGATTTAATAAATCTTGTTCCGCAAGATTCTATATTGAACAGCGAACAAGGTGAATATAATAAACTTGAAAAAACACTCAAAGAGACTGTCAATCAAGGAAAGAAGGTATATCTTCAAGTTGATCTCAAATATGATGAAAATGATGCTTCTCAGCGTCCTATAGGATTTTACATGACATATTCTATTGACGGTGAATATTCGGAAACATATTTTAAGAATCAGGAAAGTCAGGAGGAATAATTTTTATGGAAGAAAATGAAAACATTGCTGAATCAGAAAAAGGGGAAGTGTTTGATTCGAAGAATACTGCTTTGGAAGAGCACAATACTATTTATGAAAAAATAATTGACGAACTTGCAGCCATCCTTCCTGAAAAATGGGAAAAGGTCTGCCTGTACAGCCATGTTCGAGAAGAAAACTACGAATTCTTTTTCTATGTGAAGCTTGATGGGAAATTCATTCAGTACATTGAGCTTGAAAAACTGTGCGGTGTTTCAAAAGAAGAGATTCGAGGAGTCTTTGACAAGCTGTATGAGATTCTTTTGCCTGACTTCATGGAAAATGCCTGGAATGTCCTCACATATATTGTGACAAATGACGGAAAATACAATGTTGAATATGACTACGAGGATTTTGACGACATTATTTCCTACAGGAAAGCGTGGAAAGAAAAATATCTGAACTAGGGGCTTACAGATGACCAAACTACAACTAAATCTTGCACGCACATACGAAGAAAGAGGCTATGATGCAGCCCTTAGCTTTTGGACTGAGAAACAGGATGAAATTAAGTCTCTTTCCGAACAGGAGCGTGATGACTTAAAAAAGATGATGCTCCGCTACTGCAAAATCAACAAGGATGAGAGTTCTGCCCTGACCATTTCTCAAGACAGAGATTCCCCGCAGAACAAGGAAATCGTGTCCTTTCTTTTTGAGCTGGCTCGAATTTACAATGACGGAAAAAGTGTTGACAAAAATACAGTAAAAGCGGAACGATTGTATGAGATGCTTTTGGAAGGTGGGGATTCTGATGATTTGTATAAACTTGGTGAAATGTACAAATCTGGTGATGGTGTAGCAAAGAATGATTCGAAAGCTGCCGAATGTTTCAAAAAATCTGCCGTGGGAGGAAACAAACTTGCGGCATACCGGTTGGGTGAAATGTACATGACTGGTTGTGGCGTAGAAAAGAGCAGAACTGAGGCTGAAAACTGGTACAATGCAGCAAATGCTGAAAAGAATGTATATTCAAATACAATATCGCGGATGGTAATACCTGATGGGCTTGCACGAATCGGAGAAGGGGCATTTGAGAATTTTGAAAACATTAGAAGTATCGTACTTCCACTAAGCGTAAAGAACATAGGTGCTAATGCGTTTAAGGACTGTAAGAATCTTGAGAGCATTAGCGTTGCTAATGAGAAAATCATTGTTAACACAGATGCTTTTAAGGGGTGCGAAAATTTGAATGATGAAGCGAAAATGTTTGTCGAAAAATTTAGCGACATGGTTTTTGTTTCTGGGTTTGAAAATGATGGTGACAGTATACCAAGTTTTTATATTGCAAAGTATTTGGTGACACAGGAACTTTATGAAAGTGTGATGGGGGTGAATCCTTCTTTTTTCAAAGGGGAGAGGTTGCCTGTGGAAAATGTATCATTTCGTCTCGCGGCTTTATTTTGCAATAAGCTTAGTGAAAAACATGGAATAACGCCTTGCTATACTTTTGGGTATAGCGGTTTGTCATGCAATTTTAAAGCAAATGGATACAGGCTTCCGACTGTCACAGAATGGAGGCATGCTGCTAGAAATAAAAGTAAAGGATATTTTTCATATTCTGGAAGTGATATTGTTGATGAGGTTGCTTGGTATGCCGGCAATTCTGAGGGGAGAACTCATAGCGTAGGAGAGAAAAAGGCAAATGCACTTGGGATTTATGACATGAGTGGAAATGTCCATGAGTTATCTCAACCTTTTGGAGGTTTTATATATGAATCTGGAGAAGGTCATATCAGTATTTTAGGTGGGGCATATAACTGTATCGATACTGAATGTGTAATTTCGGCTATGAAATACTATAGTCTTCCTGATAAAAAACGTGGCAATAGAACAGGTTTCCGTATTGTCCGAAACTGTGGGGATACTCATTATGAGAAATGTGAAAAAAAAGGATAAAAGAAGCGAAGAAAAGAAGGTGTTTATTACGAAGAGAACCGCAAAGGTAAAGAACTGATATATACCAAGAAAATCAAAGGTACTTTAGGGGTCGTTATGGAGGTTTGTAACCTTTTGTTACTTAGTATAGTTGATAATCTGGTGCTTGGTTTGATATTCCTTTCAATTAACAGGGGGCCAGAAACTGCATTTTTTTTCTCGCTCTGTCACCAAATGCTAGATTTGCATGGTATAATACTGGTGTAGACTAATGGTAGCAGGAGGTTTTTCATGAGTTTTGATAATCCGGATTTTATCGTTAAGTGTTATAAAGACAAAAAAACAGGCAAGGTTCAAAGAATTCTTCGCAGGTACAAGGGAAATGATAGTGTTGTCGTTGTTCCTGATGGGGTGGAGGAAATATCGGATTATTGTTTTGCAGATGATGTTGAACCAAATACTGTGATTACGAAAATCATCATTCCTGATTCTGTAGTGCATATTTCGGAGAATGCCTTTGCGTGGTGCAAAACTCTGAAGGAGATTAAGTTTCCAAATAAACTGGAAGAGTTTTTTATTTATTTTAACCATTGCCCAGCATTGGAAGAACTTACTGTACCTGATAGTGTGAGGAAAATTACAAATATTCATTGTAATAAAACTCTAAAGAAAATCAATGTTGGAGAAAACATTACCGAGGTTGCTTTGACAATGTTTAAAAAACATCAAGCATCATCTATTACTCCATGGTCAATAGCAGATGTCCTTCTTAAAAATCCAGTTTATGTTGTTGAAGGAGAATTTCTTGTGAATAAAAAGCATGAGACAACTCTTTTTCGCGTGGATCTTGAAAAAACAGAAGTCCGGGTTCCAGATGGGATTAAAACAATAGGTTCAAATTCATTCTATGAATTATACCAGTACAATGCTTTTCTTGCTTCAAAGATGAAACCTGTTGAAAAGATTATAATTCCTGCGAGCGTTTCTAAAATAAATGATCAAGCTTTTTTTAATTGCAATTCATTAAAAGAAGTTATTTATGAAGGTTATTCCAAAGCCCTTGATGCAAGCAAATGGGCTTTCTTTATGTGTTATAATTTTCACAAGGACGGAAGAGAGATTATTTGTAAGGATTCGCCTAAGCCAAAAAAAGAAAATTCAAAAACAACAAATCTTCGGTTTGACAGGTTGATTCTTATTCACAGGATGATAAAAAAAGGTGGGTATCCAAAATTAGAAGAAATTGTCCATGCTTGCCGCTATGAATTGGGAATGGGGACATGTTCTGAATCAACCGTAAACCGTGATTTAGCTATTCTGAGGAACCGGTTTGGCGCTCCTATAAAATATGATGCATACAGTAAAGGTTATTATTATACAAATAAAAAATTCACTATTGATTTTGATAGCCTGGACTGGGTTTGAAACTATGGCTTCCTAAGATAGAATATGATATAATAAAAGGGACGGAGGTGTGATTATGACTACGGTACAAGGATATTATGACGGTGTACATTATGTCGCGCTGGAAAAGGTTGACGTAAAGCCTAACCAGAAAGTAAGCATAACGGTGTTGGACGATTTTATATCGCAGGATGACAGGAAAAAGAAGGTGGAAGCCTTGTTCGGTTGTCTGCACGAATATGCGAATCCTGCGCTTTGGGAAAAAGAGGGGGATGCATGGGGCTTGGCAGTAGAGGAGCAGTATGGTATACGCTGACACCAATATTCTTATCCGTTTTATTGTAAAAGACAACATGGAAATGGCTCTTGCTGCGAAATCTGCCATTCTTTCTGGAGAGCTGTTCGTGTCAACGGAAGTCTTTGCGGAGATTACATATGTGCTGCACAAAGTCTATGGATTGAGAGGGGAAGAATATCACAGATACTTTCTCTCCTTTTAGATTTGGTAGCGACTAATGACTCGGATGTTATGAGCCATGCATTTTCTTATTATGCACAGACAAAACTTGATTTTGTTGATTGTATTCTCGCTGCACAGCATAACGTGAATGGAGTTGAAATTATTTCATTTGACAAGCGATTGACTAATTTTATCCATAGAATGGACTCGTAAATGGCCTGCAACTCCACTTGTACCTACGAAATAACGATTGATAGCATCATGTCATTGCTGGGCTTGACCCAGCATTTTTTTTTAATATTGATAATACAAATAAATATGTTCTTGAGGCTTTCGAAGCGGATTTTCTAGCGAGTCCGATAATGACACAGACTTGAATTAATCAGTACTTCTCTAAGTTTTTGTGTTCCCCGAGGGGAAATCTGCAATAAATTCTATTTTTTTTGCTACTCTGTCACAGCATGATAGACTTGGATGGTAGGATGGGGTTGTAAAAGATATTGCAGGAGGTGGCTTATGGCGAAGGAACACAGGAAGTTGTTTGATTTTGAGAAGAAGGTGGCGGAGACTTTACTTGAAGATGGGCCGGTGGAATTTCTTAAGATTTCTGATGGCGATTTGGAGAAGGCTCAGGAGTTTCTTAGGAATAAGATAGAAAAGCTTAAGAAGCTTTATGAGGAAAGCCTGGGGCTTTAGACGAGGAGGCGGGGTATGAATGCTAAGAAGAAGAGGCTGTTTGATTTTAGAAAGAAGGTGACGGACGCTTTGCTTGCTTATGATCCGATGGAATTTATTCAGGCGTCGAATGGCAGGGATCTTGTTTTGGACCCTAAGAGGGCGCAGGATTTTCTTAGGGATGCCATAGAAAAATTTGAGGCCTTGTACGAGGAGAGCAAGTCTCTCTGACGGGTATTTTGGGGTAAGATTCTTGAAACTTCTGCGAATTGCGTTATAATTTAAAAAGAGTTTTGGAGGTTTTCATGAAAATTACCCCCCCCTGTCTTGCAAAATGTATAGTAATTTGAAGTGCAAGTCTGCCGCAAAGTCCTTTTCTTTTAGCTTGATTTTGCATATCCTTGCTTTTGCGGCCATTGTTTTTTATTTTCTGATTTGCTGCCTGTTAAGTTCTTGTTCTGCAAACGATGACGGTTCTGGTTCCCTTACCATTGCAATGCCGGCTGCATCTTCTTCTTCACGCTCAATTGCAAGTTCTGGATCTTTCCAGGAAGAGTTCGTGTCCAGTAGCATGACTTTTTCTGTATACATAAGGGATTCCGATAATGATGAAGTGGAAAAATATACAGGCATTACTCCCGGTACAACCCTTACTATAGACCAGCTTAGGGCTGGCACATACAACATTGCAATCCGAGGAATTGATGATGGCGAGGTTAGGTTTTACGGTGCTACGGAAGCTCTTGTAAAGGGTGGTGCCGAAAATACTGCAAGGATAGTAATGGAAGCGGTTGAAGCGGATAATGAAATATTTTTCAAAGATACATCTGGAATTGATGCTTCCGGAATATTCACAACAACTGTGAGAATCACCTGTAAAAACGGAGACTCCTATTTGATTCCTGGTTTAGGCCTCGAGTTGTATTATAACGATGGATGTTCTTGTAAAGCTTCTTTAACAGATTATTTCTTTGAGCCTGGTTTTACCTATACATTTGAACTTTCTGTATCGATGAATGGTGATTCTCCATACCATTTGTGTACAAAATCCGCCAAGGCAAGTAAGAGCGGGATTACGTTTATTGTGGGGTAGGGATTTGATAATGGATTGTCGGGTCTAGCCCGACAATGACACGTTTTGTGGCAAAAACGGTGTTGCGCTCATTGTAGATTAACAGTATTGCTCTTGCACTTGAATTTTAGTGCAAATGATGTATAATTGATGTAAAAGCGCATGAAAGAGAGGTGATGTTATGGCACAGGCAAATTTGACAATACGCATAGACAACTCGGACAAGAAGGCGTTCGCAGAAATTTGTAAAAGTATGGGGCTTAGTGTTTCGGCCGCATACAATGTCTTTACAAAAGCCGTTATCCGCAGCAGGAAAATTCCTTTTGAAGTACAGGCTCAGGAAGACGACGGATTCTACAATCCAGCAAACATCAGGCACTTGGAAGAGATAAAAAAACTGGAAGAAGAGGGAAAACTGAAGTTTGTAACAAAAACGCTTGAAGAATTGGAGTCTATGGCAAAATGAAAATTTCCTTTGAAGAACAAGCGTGGGATCAATTTGTGTATTGGCTTGAGCAGGACAAAAAGACCCTCAAGAAAATCAACAAGCTTCTTTCAGACATTTCAAGAAACGGTTATTCGGGAATAGGGCATCCGGAAGCCTTAAAGGGAAATCTTTCGGGATGGTGGAGTCGTGAAATTGACGAAAAGAACCGCCTTATTTATAAAATTGATGGTGAAGTAGTAAAAATTTATCAGTGCAAAAACCATTACGACGATAAATAGAGCCATGGATGGCGACTTAGTGGCGTGTAGAATTGCGCAGCGATTCTGCAATCACTAAAAAAATCCATGTTTTTTTTGCTACAAATGCTTTTTTGGGGAAGGGAGTTCCCTTCGACAAGCCGCTTGACGCTGCGCTGCGAGTGCAGGGAACGTAATTGTTACTTGCCAAGGAATACCGAGCCAGGGAGGGATTTTTTGCGGGCAAGCTCAGGGAACGAGTTTTTTTTGTTACTTGCCAAATAATAAAGAGCCAAGGATGGCGGCTTAGCAGCGTGCAGAATTGCGCAGCGATTCTGCAATCCCTAGAAAAATCCATGGAGGGATTTTTTGCGGGCAAGCTCAGGGAACGTTTTTTTTGTTTCTTGCCAAATAATATAGAGCCAAGGATGGCGGCTTAGCAGCATGCAGAATTGCATAGCGATTCTGCAATCACTAAAAAAATCCAGGGAAGGATTTTTTTAGTGCCAGTCCTACGCGGGATTGGAGGGGCGGCGTAAGCCGTTGCCGTTAGGCAATGGAGGCGAATGCCGGAACCCCGGAAAGCCCGTGACGCGATGCCTTGTCTGTCGAGTTAGCCAAAGATCGAATGGTAGAGCAATTAGGGCTTCGTCCAGAAAAGTACCGTTCAAAAAAATAAAAAAATTTGCCGATTGCCAGTAAAATTTGTTATTTTATAGAATGAAATTAATCTTTTTTTGATTTAGAGGGCAAAAATGGCAAAGTATGAGTTCCAGACGGAAGTAAATCAGCTTTTAAAATTAATTATCCATTCAATGTATTCAAACAAGGACATCTTTTTGCGCGAGATTGTTTCCAACGCATCCGATGCCCTGGACAAGCTAAAATACCTTACGGTGAGCGACGATGCCTACAAGAGCATTGTGTTTAACCCCCGCATAGACATTACTTTTGACGAGAAGAAGCAGGTGCTTACGGTTCAGGATAACGGTATTGGTATGAGCGATCAGGATTTGACCGCTAACCTTGGTACTATTGCCCGCTCCGGCACAAAGGCTTTTATTGAGCAGCTTTCCAAGAGCGGTAATCCTAATTCAGACCTGATTGGTCAGTTTGGCGTTGGCTTTTATTCTGCTTTTATGGCGGCAAAGCTGATTGACGTTTATACACGCCGCGCCGGTGGGGACGGTAAAATTTGGCACTGGAGCAGCGACGGAACTAATTCCTACGAAATAGAAGAGATTGATTCTTCAAACGAGAAGGCCAAGCTTTACGGTTTTGACAAGGCGGAGACACTTGGTTCTGCTATAGAGATTCACCTGAACGACGACAGCAAGGACTATGCTTCACGCTGGAAGATTGACGAGCTTATCAAGAAGTATTCAAACCACATTGCATTCCCCATTTACCTTCACTACACCCAGACCAAGTACGACAAGGACGGCAAGGCTGAGGGAGAGGAGAGCAAGGTTGAGCAGGTTAACAGCGCAAATGCACTTTGGAAGAAGAACAAGAGCGAGCTTAAGGAAGCAGACTACAACGACTTTTACAAGACCATAAGCCACGACGGTACTGATCCGCTTTTGCACCTTCACACTCATGCGGAGGGAACCCAGGAATACACGACTTTGTTCTATGTTCCGCAGGTTGCGCCTTTTGACATGTACCAGGCGGACTACAAGAGCGGTCTTAAGCTTTACGTTAAGCGCGTTTTTATTACGGACGACGACCGCGAGCTTTTGCCTAGCTACCTGCGCTTTGTACGCGGTATTATAGACAGTGAGGATTTGCCTCTTAACGTTAGCCGCGAGATTTTGCAGCAGAACAGGATTTTGGAGACTATTAAGACCCAGTCCGTAAAGAAGCTGCTTGGCGAATTTAAGAAGATTGGTGAGGATGCGGACAAGATTGTAAAGGAGCATGCCGCTGACTCTAAGGATGCAGACGGTAAGGCAAAGGAACTGACCGATGAAGAAAAGGCAAAGGTTGAAAAGTGGACAAAGTTTGTTAAGAACTACAACCGCCCGCTTAAGGAAGGCCTTTACTCTGACTTTGCAAACCGCGACGAGATTGCCGCTATTATCCGCTTTAAGAGTACGGATGCTAGTGGTGACGGGGATGGCAAGTGGACAAGCCTTGCTGATTATGTTAAGCGCATGAAGGAAGGCCAGAAGGCTATCTACTATATTACAGGCACTGACGAAAAGAACCTGCGTTCTTCACCGCTGCTTGAAGCTTACAAGAAGAAGGGCTTTGAAGTCCTTATCTGCTGCGACGAGATTGACGACATCGTAATTCCTGCTTACGGCAAGTACGGCGACTTTGACCTTAAGGCTGTTAACCGCGCAGGCAGCGACGAAGAGCTTGGCGTGGACAAGGAAGAGGCTAAGAAGAAGGAAGAGGAATTCAAGCCTGTTCAGGAAAAGATAAAGAAGGCTCTCGGTGACCGCGTAAAGGACGTTGTGCTTAGCAAGCGCCTTAGCGACAGCCCTTCATGCATCGTTATTGACGAGAACGACCCCAGCATTCAGATGGAGCGCATGATGAGGGCAATGGGACAGGGCAATGCTTCCCTTGTAAAGCCTATCCTTGAAATTAACGCAGAGCATCCGATTGTTAAGAAGCTTGCTGCGGAAAGCGACGAGACCTTTATTGGCCAGGTTAGCGAGGTTCTTCTTGACCAGGCAATGCTTGTTGACGGGGCAGAGCTAAAGGATCCTGCTGACTTTGTAAAGGCACTGAACGCGCTTTTGTCCAGGTAGGATTTTAGTTTTGTCTAGGAGGGGGATGTCTCCCCCTGCGCCCGCACTTCGTTGCGTGCTACCCCCTCTGCGGGCTCAAACGCCGCCCGCAACGCCTGCTTAAATTGTGGGCAAGTACGCTTGAAGTTGCGCTGTTAGATAAGTTTCGTTTTGACTTTAAGTAACAGAATTTAATTTATAAGAAAGGCCGTTTTCCGTAAAAGGGGAGCGGCTTTTTCTGTTTCTGGTTCCGACTTGATTTTCCTTCGGGATGTCCATAACGCGTAAACTGATAGCGACATGGATGTCGCGTCTTTTGTTGGCAAAAATGACTGGCAAGTTTTCCGGGGCTTGCCCTTACGGCCGGTACTCTTCGGGTACTTGCTTCGCAACCCCTCCAATCCCGGCTAGGCTTGGTTCTCAAGAACACGGTTCGCAACAAGGAATATTTTTAGCGGCAACTCTTTACAAGCAGCGAATTCCATTCCATAATAAAGGACGGGGGTTCAACCATGAAAAGACGTTTTTTGTTTTCACTTTTATCTGCTTTTGTAGCAAGCGCCCTGCTTTTTTCTTTTTCTTCTTGCTCAAAGGGAAGCGATGATGACGATGATGATATTGATGTTAATATTGATGTTAATATTGATGAGCAGGTGCTGAGTTGCTTTGAGACGATAAATACTTTCCGTACCAGCAACACTTGGCAGTGGGATGAAGGTAATACCACGCAGGTTCCAGTTACCGGAAGGGCAGCCTTTGTTCTTGATGAAGATTTGTGCCGCGTTGCATCGATTAGGGCAAGGGAGCTGGTTCAGAATTTTGATCACACAAGGCCAAACGGAAGTAGTTGTTTTACTGCTTTTTCAGAGGCTGGTGTTTCTCTAAGCCCCGCTGGCGAATGTATTGCGGCTGGTTATTCCACCGGTGTAAGCGTTGCGAATGGCTGGCGTGAAGAAGATAAAAATTACGCTGGTCAGGGACACAGGCGAATCCTGCTTGCGGCAGGAGCAACAAGAGTTGGCATTGCATACGTTTATTCTCCAGGCTCCTCATACGGCTACTACTGGGCTTTGGTAACGGCACAGTAAAATCTGTTAAGTATTTACCAAGTGCTGTTCGTAAACAGAAACTGCACTATGCGATAAAAGTGTAGGTAGGCTGTAATGGAGCCGGGGTTCGTGCCGAAAACCCATTTTGCGCGGTACGACCGGAGGGAGTTAGACACCTATTACCGCGCATCATGGGTTTTCGGTGCGGTTCCCGGCGGGAATGGAAGCCTACCGTGTTTTAGAAAAATGCTTTCTAGTTTTGTTTTAAATTTGCACTTGCCGTTTACTGCTCAGTAAAAGCTGCTTCCTATTTAACAAGTTCGTGTTTTTTGCTACACTTGCCAGAATGGAAGACATCATCAAGTACGACGGAATTATTCTGGACATAGACGGAACCATTTGGAACACGACGGGCATTGTGGCTGTTGCGTGGAACAGGGCAATAGACATGAGCGGCTTTAACGCAAGGAAAGTTGTTGCCCAGGATTTGCAGAAGGAATTTGGTAAGACCATGGATAAGATTGCTGAATCCCTCTGGCCAGATTTGAACGCAGACGAGCGCGCAATTCTTATAACGTCCTGCTGTGCCCAGGAACAGGAAGCCCTTTACAAGCTGGACATGGACATAAGCTACCCCGGTGTTGTGGAAACCGTAAAAGAGCTTTCTGGCCTTAACAATTTTTATGTCGTAAGCAACTGTCAGAGCGGCTACATAGAGCTTACCCTGGAAAAGACAGGCCTTACGCCTTACGTGCGCGACTTTGAATGTTACGGCAGGACAGGGCGGGGCAAGGCTGAAAACCTTATGATGCTTGTTTCCCGTAACCAAATCACATCCCCTCTTTACATTGGCGACACACAGACTGACTGTGACGCTTGCAAGCAGGCAGGCATTCCCTTTGTGTGGGCATCCTACGGCTTTGGAAAGGCAGACTCCTATCTTGCAAAGCTAAAGCAATTTTCCGATTTGACCCAAATTCTTTCTCACTAGCATCCTATTTCCACTCAAGCCGCATCCTAAGAAAGTCCTTCATGTCCTTGTAAAAATCCATGGGCGGAGGACTAATCTTGATTTGCCTAAGAGCTTCCTGAACCAAAGGATTTTTGTAGCAGCAGACCGCATTTGAAGAAGCGTAAAACAATATGTCCAGCTGAATTTTGTATGCCGCATCCTGACTGCAAGAAAGCATCCGGGAAAGCCTGTCGCAGAAGGCATAGGCAAGGTCATAATATTTCTTCTTAAAAATGGCAAGCCTTTCCACCGTAACATTTGTCTCTATCACTGGGTTAAGATAAGAAACATAGCGCATGTAATCCTGACTGGCATTTAAAATTCCAGCCCAAACTTCGGCTATAACATCTGTAGAAAAATTGTTTCCCTCTGGAAAAGCCGAAAGCAGGGAGCCGTAGTAAGATGCCATTTTTTCTGATGCAATTTCCAGAAAAATTTCTTCCTTTGTCGTAACGTATTTATAAAGGTTTGCGCGGGACCAGCCCAGTTTTTCCGCAATCGTGGTAAGGGTAATTTCTGAGTAGGGGGCACTTTCAAAAAGTTCTGCCGTTGCCTCTTTTATTTGAGAAAGTCTTTCTTCTTTGTGTTCGTCGCTTCTTGCGCG
>DJYC01000085.1 GCA_002448445.1 Treponema sp. UBA6988 | reverse complement strand
TCCGAGCGGTTTCCTCCCCTCCAAGACCGGGGTCCAAGGGTCCACCCTTGACAAACAGTTTAATTTGATATAAAACTATTCTGAATGGAAAATAATTTTATATCAAACCATTTTGAAGATTGCCACGCATCCTGCCAAGATGAATGTGACGAATACTTCATGGACATGGCCATTAAAGAAGCTCAAAAGGGAGAAGGCTTTGCCCATCCCAATCCTCTTGTTGGAGCCGTCATCGTAAAAGAGGGCAAGATTATTGCAAAAGGCTACCACCGCAAATACGGTGACCTTCACGCAGAACGCGATGCCTTAAAAAATGCGGCAGAATCAAATGCAGACGTAAAAGGCGCAACCATCTACGTAACGCTTGAACCCTGCTGCCACACAGGGAAGCAGCCGCCCTGCACCCAGGCCATAATTCAAAGCGGAATAAGCCGTGTTGTAACAGGAAGCAAAGATCCAAATCCACTTGTAAACGGAAAAGGAATCGAAGAGCTAAAAAAAGCCGGCATCCAAGTCCGCGAAAACGTTCTAAAAGACAAATGCGACGCCCTTAATGAAATTTTCTTCTATTATTTACAGACAAAAAAGCCCTACGTCATTTTAAAATATGCCTGCACCGCAGACGGAAAGACTGCCCTTGATTCAGGAAAGCAGGAATGGATAAGCTCACAAAAATCAAGGGAAAACGTTCACAGGACAAGGGCAAACGTAATGGCCGTAATGGTAGGAGTAAACACAGTACTGGCCGACAACCCAAAGCTAACGGTCCGTATTAACGACGGCAAAAAACACTTCCAGCCGCTAAGGATTGTTGCAGACTCCCACCTAAGGATTCCCCTTGATACAGATCTTGTTACAAGTGCAAAAGAAATACCTGTCATCCTTTGCTGCGTAAAAGAACTGAATGAAGAAGAAGAAAAAAAGAAAGCCATACTCTTGGACAAAGGCATTCAAATCATACAGACAAGCCAAAACGAACACGGCCGCATAAACCTGGAAGAACTCATGGTCATACTGGGACAAAAAGGCATAGACAGCATACTTGTAGAAAGCGGAGGAACCCTAACCGCAAACTTTCTGTTTCCTCCATGCGCACAGAAAATTCAATGCTACCTTTGCCCCAAAATTTTCGGGCAAAGCAGGTACACCCCGGTATCTGGCCTTGGGGCAAAAAACATTGGCGACACTGTAAAACTTTCACGCCCGTCTGTCACATTTTTTGAAGACGACCTATTGCTTGAATACAAGGTGCTGCCAGCAAAGACGCAGGCTTCATCAGGAGAACTTTAATGTTCACAGGGCTGGTAGAAGCGCAGGGTAAAATCACAAGCACAGAAAAAAATTCCTCTTCCTACAGAATAAGAATTGAATGTCCCTTTGCAGAAGAATTGACCCTTGGAGAAAGCGTTGCGGTAAACGGAATATGCCTTACGGTTAGCCAAAAAGACACAAGTTCATTTTTTGCAGACATAAGCCCGGAAACCCAAAGCAGAACCTCCCTTGCACAAGCCACGTCTTGCCCGGTAAACCTTGAGCGCGCAATGAAGGCAGACGGACGCTTCGGGGGGCACATCGTAAGCGGTCACATAGACGGCACTGCAAAATTCCTTGGTTCAAGAAAAGACGCCAATTCATTCATAATAAAAATACAGGCTCAAAAAAACATTGCCAAGTTCATCATAGAAAAAGGCTCTGTTTCAATAGACGGAATAAGCCTTACGGTTGCAAGCGTTGGACACAGCGCAAACGGATGCGTTTTTACTGCGGCTGTGATTCCCCACACATGGGAAAACACAAACCTAAAACACAAGCGTCCCGGAAACCTTTTGAACATAGAATGCGATTTAGTCGGAAAATACATAGCTCATTTTGTAGATAAAAAAAATGGAGAAGAATATGGAATGCAATCCCTTTGGAAGTATTGAACAGGCACTGGAAGATCTTGCAGCCGGAAAAATGATAATCGTAACAGACGACGAAGACCGCGAGAACGAAGGGGATATAATCGTATCCTGCAAATTCGCAAGTCCCCAGACTGTAAACTTTATTGCAAAAAATGCCTGCGGTTTAATCTGCATGCCGGTAAGCAAAAAGGTCGCACAAAAATTAAACTTTGACCCAATGACTGCAAACAATACGGACAACCACTGCACAGCCTTTACAATATCCGTAGACCACGTTTCAAATTCAACAGGCATATCCGCATTCGACAGATCTGCAACAGCAATGGCGGTAACAAAAGATGACACCCTACCTTCCGACTTTAGAAGACCGGGGCACATGTTTCCCCTTATTGCAAAGGAACACGGCGTTCTTGAAAGGGCTGGACACACAGAAGCAACTGTTGACCTTTGCCGCCTTGCAGGCTTACCGGAAGCAGGCCTCTGCTGCGAAATAATGAGCCAAGACGGAAGTATGGCAAGGCTCCCGGAACTTTGCGAACTTGCAAAAAAATGGGGAATGACAATTGTAAGCATCAAGCAGCTTATCGCATACAGAAAATCCCATGAAAAAATAATCGAAATGGTTGCAAAGTCAAACCTTCCAACAAAGTACGGAATGTTCGAGCTCTACGGATTCAAGGACCTTGTAACTGGCGAGCACCACGAGGCACTTGTAATGGGAGACATAGCGGACGGAGATCCAGTTCTTTGCAGGGTTCATAGCGAATGTCTAACAGGCGACACCTTTGGCTCTTTAAAATGCGACTGCGGGCAGCAGCTTGACCTTGCACTTAAAAAAATATCGGAAGAAGGAAGGGGCGTCCTTGTCTACCTTACCCAAGAAGGGCGAGGCATTGGCATTCTTAACAAGATAAAGGCCTATGCCCTTCAGGACAAAGGCATGGACACCGTGGACGCAAACCTTGCGCTTGGTCTTCCGGAAGATGCACGTGACTACAACGTTGGCATTCAGATTCTAAGGGACCTTGGCGTAAGCAAGATAAAGCTTATGACCAACAATCCAAAAAAGATTTACGGCCTTGGCGACAAAAACTGCGGCCTTGAAATTACAGAAAGGATTCCGCTTCAGATTCAGGCTCAGAAATTCGATTCATTTTATCTTGAAACAAAAATGAAGAGGATGGGGCATCTGCTCAACAATATCTAAGCAATTTACAAAGAAAGTATTCAGGAGGAATTATGAATATTATTGAAGGAAAAATCGTTGCCAATGAAGGTGGCAAAAAAATAAGCGTGGCCATCGTAGCTTCCCGCTTTAACGAATTCATCACGACAAAGCTTGTTGGTGGAGCTCATGACGCTCTTGTACGCCACGACCTTGCAGAAGAAAACATTACTCTTTGCTGGGTTCCAGGAGCATTTGAAATTCCTCTGGCTGCAAAGAAGCTTGCGGAAAGCAAAAAGTATGACGCAATAATCTGTGTGGGTGCCGTAATCCGCGGTTCAACAAGCCACTATGATTATGTATGCGCGGAAGTTTCAAAGGGCATTGCCCAGGTTAGCTTGCAGGCTGGCATTCCTGTAATGTTCGGAGTTCTTACCTGCGACACAATTGAACAGGCAGTAGAAAGGGCTGGAACAAAGGCCGGCAACAAGGGCTACGACTGTGCTCTTGGCGCCATCGAGATGATAAACATGCTGCAAAAAATATGTTAGAAAGCACTGGAATGGAGGCGGAAAACGCAGCAAAAAAGCATTTGCGCGGAGCGAACCCGGCAGCGTAGCTTCAAGCCGCGAAGCGAGTCAGATACCTTGTTTCCGCGCTCGGCTTTTTTGATGCGTTTACTGCCAGGAATGGAAGTGCTTTCGTGTTAATATTTTCTTTTACTACTTTTTATTAAGATTTCAACTTGCCTTTTGCATACATGTTTTATGCTAATTGACCATAAGCCGTCTACGTGCTAAATTGTTCTACATGGGATACAAAAACAGCAAGGCCGACGGCGATCCGGCTTACCTTACAGAAAACAGCTACAAAACCGACAACATACGCGCTGTAGACGCAAAGTTTGAAGCGCAAAAAATTGCATTCGCACCGCTTTCATTTCAGGCAATAAAATCCATGCTTGATTTAGGCATCATGCAACTAATAGAAGATGCCGGTGACCAAGGAATTTCTCCTGATGAACTTGCAGAAAAATCCGGCGTAAGCCTTTACGGAATAAACGTGCTTTGCGAAATGGCGCTTGGCATGAACGTAATAAAATTATCAAAAGACTCTTCCGTTCAAAAAGAAAAATTCACCTTGGGAAAAATAGGCTGGATGCTTTTGGAAGATGAATGCACACGGGCAAATTTTTATTTTACCGCAGACATTTGCTACCAGGGTGCATTCAGCATGACAGAATCAATCCGTAACTCAAAGCCTGAAGGCCTAAAGGTTTTTGGCAGCCAGTGGACAACAATCTACGAAGCACTTTCTTCACTTCCGCAAAAAGAAAAAAAGAGCTGGTTCACTTTTGACCACTTCTATTCAGACATAGCATTTCCCCAGGCACTTTCCATTGTTTTTAAGAACAAGCCCCAGACCTTGGTGGACATTGGCGGCAACACTGCAAAATGGGCAATTCTCTGCTGCAAGCACGACCCGGATGTAAAAGTTACAATCGTAGACTTGCCAGGACAAACGGCAGTAGCAGAAAAGAATGCAGCTGAACAGGGCTTTGCATCCAGAATAGGAACTTATTCAGGCAACGTTCTTAGGGAAGAAACAAAGCTTCCCAAAAATCCTGATGCCTTTTGGATGAGCCAGTTCCTTGACTGCTTCTCCCTGCACCAGATTACAAAGATTTCCAAAAAGATTTGCGAGGCATCATCCAAATCCACAAAAACTTATGTCCTTGAACCTTTGTGGGACAAGCAGAAGTTTGCGGGCAACGCATACAGCCTACAGGCAACGTCGCTCTACTTTACCTGCATGGCAAACGGAAACAGCAAAATGTACCGCTCAAAAGAGCTGATAGACGCAATAGAAGCAGGCGGTTTAAAGCTTTCCAATGAATACGATGAACTTGGGGCAAACAGCTACACCCTCCTTGAATTTAGGAAGGCATGATGGAAAGGACAATCTACGCATCCTGTCCTGTATGCTGGGCACCCGGAATGCAGACGGAGCAAGACTGGAAAGATTTTGCACAAGGCAAAAAAGAAATTGAGCGCACAGCAGAAGCCCCCAAGCTGGAATTTACCACTCCACTTTTTAGGAGAAGGCTTGGTCAGCTTTGCAGGATGACGGTGCAGGTTGTGCACGATTCAATAGAAAGGTTTGGCATAAAAGACCTTCCCATTCTTTTTACCTCGGTATACGGAGAAATAAACCGCGAATTTACGATTGACCGTTCCGTTATTACAGAAGGAAGTGTTATGCCGGCTGCATTTTCACTTTCAACATTCAACGCCCCAGTTGCCTTAGCAACGATTGCCATGGCAACTCTCCAATGCGGAATAAAATCAGGATACGAAGTTGTCTTTCCTTCCAAAGGAAACTTTTCTTACGCATTGCAGGCAGCAGAAGCATCTGTCTTTGGCGGAAAGCAGGACAAGATTCTTTTTGTATACGGCGACGAGCTTTTTCCACAAGAGTACGATTCAATTAAAAGCGTAAAGGAAGGAAATATTCCCATTCCAAACATTCCACTTGCCTTTGCCCTTGTTATAGGAAGGAGTCCGCTGGAGAATTGTTCAGGAGCAAAATTCAATTCAAAAGATTTTACTTCCAAAAAGACCCCGCTTGATTTTTTAAAAATGCTTCTTAACGCAAACAGGTGATTTCTTCTATGAACAGCAAGAAAAAAATGAGTCAGGAAGAAATAGATGAAATCAAAAAGCGCTACTCACACGACGACTTGCCGCCTGTAAAAAACTGGCCACTTTACATTTATTACAACCTGCTTAGGATTTTTAGCTTTGTGCTTGTAGGAACAGGAGCAATCCTTATAGCCCTGCTTGTTGAGCCAATACTAATTCTTGGCGGAAAGAAAAAATTCAAAACAAGGTCTAGAAAAGTAATCTCTGCCACATTCAATTTTTTTATAAACCTTGTAAGCATATTGGGAGGAAGCAAATACAAATTCCACGGAAAGGAAAAGCTGCTTGACGCAAAGGGAAAAATTATTGTAGCAAACCATCCTTCCTACATTGACGTTGTCTATCTTATAGCTTGCATAAAAAATGCAGACTGCATAATCCGCGGAACCTTGGCAAAGTCTGTTTTTGCCGGGGTAGCAAGGCCGCTTTACATAATGAACACTGTTGGCAATCAGGAAATGCTTGACCTTTCAAAAAAATCTTTGGAAGAAGGTGCAAACATAATCATCTTTCCAGAAGGAACCCGCACGCCAAGGCACGGAACAAACCAGTTCAAGAGGGGTGCCGCCCGCATAGCATTAAACGCAAACTGTTCAATCATTCCTGTTTACATAGGCGGAAGCGACAAGTACGGGCTTGGCAAACACGACCCTGCATTTTCCTACCTGCACGAAGGCCACTACATTTTTGACATACACGTTCTGGATGAAATAAAAATAGAAGAATACAAAGACATGGAAGCACAGATTGCAGCCCGAAGGATTACGGAAAGGATTCACAAGGAAATTGCAGACACTGCCATGGCCGTTGACGGAAGGATTGTATAAAAATGAAAAGAAAAATATGCACATTCATCTTTATGCTTTTCCTGTTGAATTCAATCTGGTGTAAAAAATACAGCGTCTACATTTGGAGCGGAATAAAATCCATGCGGGGAGAAAGAGTGCTTATGGAAGTGAACGTTCCAGAAAACCCAAATGGGACTGCCGTAATAATTTGCCCCGGTGGAAGCTACCATCACCTTGGCATTTTTAACGAGGGAAGGACAAGCGCAAAGTGGTTCAATTCCAATGGGGTTACCACATGCCTTTTATGGTACCGCGTGGCAAAAAACAACTACCACTACCCCGCACAAATGCAGGACATTCAAAGGGCAATTCAGCTTGTTAGGGAAAACCCGTATTTTTACAAGGCAAACAAGGTTGGCGTAATAGGATATTCTGCCGGTGGACACCTTGCGGCATGGAGCGGAATGTTTGGAGGAAGGGCTAACGAGCTAAAAAAAATCGGAATAGAAACAAGTGCAAACCTTACGCCTGACTTTGTAATTTCTGTATACCCGGTTGTCTCCATGCAGGATGACATTGGCCACAAGTGGAGCAGAAAAAGCTTGCTTGGAAAAAATCCTTCCCAGCAAAAAAAAGATTTGTTTTCTCTGGAGCTTCAGGTTCCAAAGGACATGCCGCCAACATATCTTGTTGCCTGCCGCGATGATCCTGTGGTGCTTTTTGAAAACAGCGCAAGGCTTAGCAAGGCTCTGGAAGAAGCCGGTGCAGACTTTGTCTTTAAGCAATACCCCGAAGGCGGGCACGGCTTTGGAATGGTAAATAACAAGTTCCTAAAAAAATACCGCTGGAACGAGGAACTAAAGGAATGGCTTTTGGCAAAAGGCTTTATGTAAAAGCCTAATGCCTGCCAAGATTTCTAAAGCCTTACCGGAACTCCGCTCTTGTCCAATTCAGTTTTTATGCTTCCCACGGTGTATTCACCTGAATGAACCATGCTTGCAATAAGGGCAGCATCGGCATTTCCTTGCGTAAGGACTTTTTCCAGGTGTTCAACTTTTCCGCCGCCACCGCTTGCAATTACAGGAACAGGAACATTGTCCGCAATCAGTTTTGTAAGCTCAATGTCGTAGCCGTTTCTTGTTCCGTCCGCATCCATTGAATTCAAAACGATTTCTCCGGCACCAAGTTCAACGCCCCGCTTTGCCCAATCAAGGGCATCAAGACCTGTGTCCACGCGGCCACCGTTTATTGTAGTACCAAAACCGCTTGGCTTTGAAGGATCACGCCGCACGTCCATGCCAAGCACAATGCACTGCTTTCCAAAAATTCTTGCGCCCTCGCTTATAAGTTCAGGATGCTTTACAGCCTGGGAATTCAGGGAAACTTTTTCGGCACCGGCAAAGATTGTTGAACGGATGTCGTCCAAAGTTCCAATTCCTCCGCCAACGCAGAACGGAATAAATATTTTTGATGCCACGCGGGAAATAAGGTCAAGGATTGGGCCCCTTCCCCTTGCGCTTGCCATTATGTCGTAGAAAACAAGTTCGTCTACACCCTGGCTATAGTATTCAGCGGCCATGTCTACAGGATCGCCTATGTCTATGTTGTTCTGGAATTTTACGCCTTTTGTAGTACGGCCGTCTTTTACGTCAAGGCAGATGATGATTCTTTTTTTTAGCATTGGGCACCTCCATTTGAATCTGATGCCAAGTCGGACAAAACATAATTGCGCAAAATGGCAAGTCCCGGTTTTCCAGATTTTTCCGGGTGGAACTGGCAGGCAGAAATATTGTCCTGTTCCACGATTGCTGGAACCATGGTGCCGTAGTGGGCATATCCCTTTATAACTTCGGGCGAGTCAGGCTGAATTACATAGGAATGTACAAAATAAAAATCTGTCTTGTCGGCAACACCTTCTACGAGCTTTGTGCCACCGTTGCAGAAGGTTACGTCGTTCCAACCCATGTGGGGAACTTTTAGCGCATTGTGCAAAAGTGCTGATTCCCTGCATTCATCTTCATTTGGGCCGCGCTCCTTCCAAAGGGTTTCAAAGTGGCGGATTACCCCGGGAACAAGCCCCAGGCATTTTGTGTTGCTTTCTTCTGATTCATCAAAAATTATCTGGGCACCAAGACAAATTCCAAGAAGCTTCTTTTTGCTTTTTACCCAGTCTTTTAGGAAAGAGTCAAATCCACTTTCCTTTAGCTGCTGCATGGCATAAGCCGCTTCGCCTACACCGGGAAAAATAATTCTGTCTACATTTTCCAAATCCTTGGGATTTTTTGAAAGCACATAGGGAGCCTTTAAATATGCAAGAGCCCGCTCAACACTTTTTATGTTTCCGGCATTATAATCTACGATTCCAGTCATAATGCAATTTTACCGACTGAAACACAAGGTGTCAACCGCAAACATGGAAGTCAGTTTTGGGCTATTTTCTTATGCAAAGCAATCGGGAATCAGTTTTGAGCGCAACGGGAAGAAAAATATGGATGAAAATCCATTTGCGCGGAGCGACCGAAGGGAGCGAAAGTCCTATTACCGCGCACGTGGTTGTTGTAAACAACCCACTGGATTCTTCAGCCAGATTTTTCTGGTAGTGGAGCTCAAAACTGATTCCCGAGGGCAATAACAATCATGCATTGAAAAGTAACTGCATTTCCATTAAAATAAGGATAAGAATTTAAGGAAGAAATTATGTCTGGTAATACATTTGGGGAAATTTTTAGGGTAACGACTTTTGGAGAGAGCCATGGAGTTGGGCTGGGATGCATTGTAGACGGTTGCCCGGCTGGCATTGAATTTGACGCTGATTTTTTGCAGAGCGAGATGAACAGAAGAAAGCCGGGTGCAAAACAAAAAGATTCGAGCGGAAAAGAAATTTTCAATTCATCGGTTACGGCAAGAAGCGAAGACGACAAGGCAGAAGTTTTAAGCGGTGTCTTTGAAGGTAAAACAGAAGGAACACCGATTGCAATCGTAATTCAAAACACAAGCCAAATTTCCAAAGACTACAGCAAGATAAAAGACAAGTTCCGTCCGGGACATGCAGACTGGACCTACTTTGCAAAATACGGCTTCCGTGACTATAGGGGCGGCGGACGTTCAAGCGGCAGGGAAACCGCGGCAAGGGTTGCAGCTGGTGCAGTTGCAAAAATGTTCCTTAGCCAAAAGGGAATCAGTGTAAAGGCCTACACAAAAAAGGCGGCAGGAATTGAATGCACAAAATTCAACCTGGACGAAATAGAAAGAAATTCTCTTAGGGCGCCAGACGCAGAAGCAGCAGCAAAAATGGAAGAAAGAATAGCAGCCTTCCGCAAAGAGGGAAATTCCTGCGGTGGAATAATTGAATGCGTAATTCATGGTGTTCCAGCAGGACTTGGTGAACCTGTCTTTGACAAACTGGATGCTGAACTTGCAAAGGCCATGCTTTCCATAGGTGCTGTAAAAGGAATTGAATTTGGGCTTGGCTTTGAAGCGGCAGACACTACGGGAAAAGAAGACAACGACAACATGAGCGCTTCTCTTGGAAAGATTCAGTTTTTAACAAACAATGCAGGCGGTATACTTGGCGGAATGAGCCGGGGAGACGACATAATCTTCCGCATTGCGGTAAAACCCGTACCCAGTATTTTTATTGAGCAGAAGACAGTGGACACTCAGTTCAACGACACTTCCATCCTTATTGAAGGAAGGCACGACGTTTGCCTTTGCCCACGCATTGTTCCCGTAGTAGAAGCCATGGCGGCACTTACGGTGGCAGACATGTATCTTAGAAACTTAGGCTCAAGGATTTAATTAGGAAATAAAAATGAACAAAGAAAAAAAAGCATCAACGATAAGGCTCCTTAAAATTTCATTTTTGATATTTGACCTTGCACTTGCAGTTGTACTGGCCTTTCTTACTACAGCATACGTCAGCGCAAAAAACGTAAAGAATGCTCCAGCACCAGCTCCCCTTACGCCACAGGAAAAAAGCTTTCTGCAGACGGTTCTTGATTCAACCTACACAAAGGAAAGGGATCCGCTTTGCCTAAGGTCTCTACCCTACCCGGCTCAAGCACCACTTCTTGACGTAAAGGCAAAAAGCGCAATTCTTGTGGACACACTTACAGGCAGCATACTCTACGAAAAAAATGCGGATGAGGAAATTCCCCCGGCATCACTTACAAAGATTGTGGAAATGTACGTTGTTCTTAATGAATGCAAAAAGAAAAACATTTCTTTGCAAAGCGAAGTTCCCATTCCGGAAGAGGCTCTTGCAGAAAACCTTCCGGCAGATGCATCCCGCATGTGTCTTGGCAGGGGTGAACACGTAACGCTTGAAGAGCTTTTGCTTGGACTTGCAGTTGCAAGCGGAAACGATGCTTCTATAGCCACGGCCAAATTTGTTTCTGGCAGTATGGAAGAATTTGTAAAGAAGATGAATGAGGCTGTAAAGGAGGCGGGACTTACACGAACACATTTTGTGGAATCGTCAGGCTACAGCGAAGAAAACATTACGACTGCCAGAGAGTTTGCCAGGTTTGCAAGGCACTACATAAACACCTTTCCCGAAGCACTTGCCCACTTCCATTCGCAGAGAAAAATTGTCTATCCACAGGAAAGGAATTTTAGCGAGGCAGAAAAAAAGCGCTTTAAGGCAGGCGAGAAATTTTCCTATGAGCAGGAGAACACAAACAAGCTTCTTGGACAGCTTGAAGGATGTGACGGCTTAAAGACAGGATTCATAAACGAAAGCGGCTACAACATTGCGGTTACGGCTGAGCGCAGCGGAACAAGATTTCTCTCTGTTACCATGGGAGGACCGGGCAGCAGTACGGCAGAGGGGAACAAGTGGCGCGTGGCCGACAACACGGCAATTGTCGAATACGCATTTGACACTTTTGCAGACTTTAGGAGCGAGGTGAGCCAGGCGGTTTCTGTTCCTCTTGCGGGGTGCAGCCAAAAGAGCGTGAACCTGGTTCCAGCATTCCCACTTAATTTTACAGCACCAAAGGGAGCAAAGCTTAGCGTAACAAAGAAAGTTCCAGAGTATATTTTTGATTCAGTTGAGTGTGGAAAGCAGTACGGTCTTCTAGCCTATACAAGCGGAGACCGCATTTTGTTTACAGTTCCTCTTGTTGCAGACAGAAGCATTGGAAGCGGTGGTATATTTGATTCTGCGGTGGCAGAGATTCTTAAACGGATGTAGAGTAGCGGAAAAAGGCTCGTGTTAGCGGGACAGACCCTGAATCCACATTCGTAGCAAGTGCGTGCGAATGTGGCGTAGCAGTTCAGGGTGACAGTCCAGTGTTCATGAGGGACGCTTTTGCCTGCTACATGCCGGAGTCTTCTTCCGTTTCCGACAGGACAAGGGTGCCAGCGTCTACTATGGAATAGCCACGGTTCAGTATTGCAGAGATAAGAATTCCAAGCTTTTGGTAGAGGTAGTCGCCGCGGCTGCCAGAAGGAAGGGCTCCGATGTTTACCGGGATAACCATACCGTCGCTTAGCAAGGGTGAAAGTTCATCTATTATCTGCGAGGCATTTTTATAAGGCTTTCCTGTAAGCATGGATTCTTCTATTGTTATCCTGTCGGAAAGTTCCCTATAGGCATCCACATAGATATAGCCTGCTGCATTTCCAGCCCTGCGCATTTTTTCATCGGCGGAATAGAATGGTGCGTGCCATAGCGGAGAAAGCTCTTTTCCTGTAGCGGCATAGAATTCATCTTCGTTGCGGCCAAGACCACGCTTTATAAAATCAGAATCAATTGTAAATGAGTCGTCCAAAAGGTTTGCATTGCAGTAGAAAGAAGAAGCACATTCAAATCCGCTTAGGGCAATCTGCTTTGTTTCCTGAGGATAGCGCCTTATGAATTCTCCGTTGACAAAGAAGGTTGCGCTAACGTTGAATTCCTTTAGCACGGAAAGAACCTGTGCAAGACCTTCCGCATTGTCCTGGGCATCGAATATGAGAGCCACGCGCTTTTTCTGGCCATCTGTCTTCTGGGACTCTGCAAAGAGAGGATAAGTCTTTACAGGAAGCGAAAGGGATCGGACAAAGATTGCGTTGCCGTAAAATTCGTTGCGTCCCATTCCAAGATAGACCCTGTAGTAACCATTGGTAAGGCTGGGACGCAGTTCTGACTTGATGCCGTTCTTAACATGGTTCCAGTTTTTTGTTGCAGAATCGAACGAAAAGACATTCTCCTTTCCCGATGAATCCTTTTTTGTAAAGGCATAAATGCGGCCTGCATCCCAATTTGCTCTTTCTACGGAAGAGAGGAAGAGGAAGATATATTCGTTGTTGGCAATATCCCAAAGCCGGACTGTAGACTCGCCACCCGCAAAAATTGCAGAAGAGCCGCTCCATGCAAAGGATACAATCTGCTCGCCCCTCAAGGCAGCCTCCTGTTTCCAGGTAACAGTGCTGTAGACAAAAAGAGTGTCCTGAGAGCTAAAGGCAATATGCTTTCCGTCGGGGGAAAGACGCGGCCTCGTATTGAATGAAGTTTGAACGGCAAGAAGGGGCTTTGAACCGAGGACATAGGCAAGGCTTTTTTTTGAGCAGCTTCCGTATTCGATAAGGTCAAGCCAGAGCACGGGCTTTTTGGAAGGCTCTGCAGTCCAAAATATCTGAGAGCGGATTACGATACCTTCGGTCTGGGTAAGGGGATAACAGCCAATGTTCTTGTAAAAACGGCAGCCCTGGGGCTTTGGGTTCTTGCTAGAGGTCTCTTCCTTAGTGAGATCAGCCTGGTACCAGTAGACTGTTTTTTCCCCGCAGCATACGGCAAGCTGTAGAGCATCATCGCAGGCGGTAAAGTAGTCGGTCTCGGGGTTAAAGCGCAGTGGAAGCCGTCCTGTAATGCGGCCGCTGCCCAAGAGCTTGGCATAGAGTACGCGGGTAAAAAGTTCAGTGCTTTGGATAAGGTAAACAATGTCTCCGTTAATGTAGATTATGTCTCCGCTGGGGGTCCATTCCACGCTGTTTATTGAGCCTGCACCTATTTTATAGAAGGAATCAGGAAATGTAATCCCGGAGAAAAGGGTTTCTGGTTTTGCAAAGTATACGCTTCCGTTTTTTTCGTAGAGCAAGGCAGATGAATCAGGTGACCACTTTACCTTTATTCTGTCGTAGCATATCTGCGCATTGGGATTCAGGACAAGGCTCTTTCTGTCGGATACAGATTCAAGGAGGAGCGTTCCCTGGGCCTTTCCGCTCTGGCGGACTGAGCAAATCCATTTTCCGTCCGGGCTTGCCTCCTGGATTCCAGTGTATGAGTATTCGACAGGAAAGCCGCTTGCCTTGGAAACCCACTCAAGGGACTGGGTAAGAAGGTTGTATACGGCAGTTCCGTAGCGGTTACGGACCTGAAGCTTTTTACCGCCGTCGAGGAGTTCCATGTGTTCGGGAAAGCAGGTAAGCAGCTTGGGTGAACTCTGACTTTCGTCCAGGCGGGAAAGGAAGAGGCTCTTGTAGGGAAGAGTTCCGCCGCCGTCCTGTTCTGCTGTAAAGAGGAGCTCGGAATTTGAGTTTATGTCCAAGTCTGCAAACTGAACTTTTGCAAAAAGAAATGCTGGTGAAAGGGCAAGGAAAGAAAAGAGGCAGAGCTTAGCAATTTTTTTTATCCGCTTTTGCAAACGAAACCCTACCCCCGATTGGAAGGGCGGCGTAGCCGTTCGCGCAAGCGAATGGAGGCGAAAGCCGGAACCCTGGAAAGCGGGTTTGCAGATAAAATATGGTCCAGAAAAAGAAAAAAAATTTTTGAGATTGTAAATGTTGAATTCCTTCATTTTTATTCCTCTCCAGCCAAAGCTATTTTAAGACGGAAAGCGGGTCGATTAGCTTGCCGTTTTTGTAGACGGAAAGATGCAGGTGGGGGCCGGTTGAATATCCGGTGCTTCCCACAAGTCCGAGCTGTGTTCCCTGGTTTACAACATCTCCCTTTTTGGTAGTTATGCGGCTCATGTGGCCGTAAAGGGTCTGGTAGCCGTCGTCATGAGTTACGATTACGTATTTTCCATAGACGTTTGAATAGCCGGTAAAACTTACCCTTCCGCTTTTTGCAGCCTTGATTGGTGTGCCGGTGGGGCATGCCATGTCTATTCCGGTGTGGTTTTGCCTTATGCCGGTAAATGGGTCTGGGCGGTAGCCGAAGCGGGACGTGAGCCTCCACTTTGCGCTTATGGGGTAGACAAAAATTTCGCCCATTGCGCGGCGGAGTGCAAGGCTGTCCATTTTTGCGCCCGGGACAAAGAGTTTCTGCCCCTTTTGCAGGACCGCCGATGAAAGATCGTTTACATCCAGCAAGTCTTCCACGCTGACCTTGTATTTTGCGCTAAGGCCTTCGATTGTGTCTCCTGCTGCAACGGTATAATTCAGACCGTCAAGTGAAGGAACGGAAAGCTTTTGCCCTGAGCGGAGGGAGCGTACGTTGGATATGCTGTTTACCGCGATTAGGGTAGATATGTTCCTTAGGCCGAATTTCTGGCAGATGGAGCTTATTGAATCTCCGGGCTGGACGGTGTAGGTTCTGAATGAGACTTTCTGCTTGAAAAGGGGGGCGTCTGACCGGGCTGTCGTTGCACTTTCCGCTGATGCAGAGGCTGCAGCTGGCAGAGAAGTGCCCTGGCTGCCGAAGACTACCACGTTTCCGTCCCCATCGAAGCAGGTTGAATTTGAGAGAGCAAATGAGGACATTGCAAGGTCAAGGTAGTCAAGTTCCTTGGCGGAAGCTGTCTTTAGCTCTATACTGCAAAAGTTGTTTTCCCTGTAGGAAAGGTAGTTTATTGAGAAGACGGGGACTGCCACGCACAGCGAGAGGAAGAATAACCTGGGCAGGGCTTTTGAAAGTGTGACACTTGCCGCCTTGAACATGGAATTAAGGCTTTTTACAGAAAACCGGAAGGAACCAAGTCCGGCCCTGTAGGCATCACGGTAGGAAAAATCAGTGATGCGGTCCCAGAGTTCAGAAAAAAAGTCTCCCAGGGAATTTTCCCTTGCACCAAACCTGAAATTTGTATTTATGGCTGAAATTTTTGTTCCAGAATAGTTTATAATTTCCATAAATTTACTATCGACATAATTTTCCTTCCATATTAGAATAATAGCTAAATGGAAAATTCAGGCATTATGGAAAATATGAGCGGTAGAAACACAGAGCTGCCGGAAGGTGAAAAAGCGGCGGCAAAAAAGAGTCCCACTTTTAAATTTATTCTGGCAGGTCTTATCCTTGGACTTGTCTTAAAATTCTTTGTTATTGACATTCTTCATGTAAGCGGATCGTCTATGGAGCCGACAATAAAGGATGGGGAAAGAGTGGCAGTGAACAAGCTATGCTACGGCCTTGTAAAGCCTTTTGGGGATTCACTTCTTTTTAAGTGGGGCAAGGTTAAGCAGGGAGACATAATTATTTACTTGTATGACAATAGTTTAGTTGTAAAACGCTGCGCAGCGGCAGAAAATACGCCTCTGGAATATTCAAGCGAATCTGGGTATAATCTTATTGTCGGGGACAAAGTTTACCCGCTTACGCCGGCACAGTTCTCCGTAATGCAGGAAATTAGGGCTGTTCCCCAGGGGATGGTTCTTGCCATTGGAGACAATGCTGAGGTTTCCATAGACTCTCGCAACTACGGTTTTGTTAGCGAAGAAAATGTTTTAGGCAGGGTGTTTGCAAAATGAACACTTTTTACAGAAAGCCAAGGCTCTGGATTGTCTTAATTCCTTGTGTCCTGGTTGTTTTTTACATATTATCCAAATTTGCCTCTCTTGCTAAGCAGCCGGAACCTGTTCTTACTGCATCCATGCCAAGTATAGAGCGCGGTTCCATTGTGGACAGGAACGGAAGGCCCCTTGCGGTTGTTACGAATTTCTACCATTTTGTGGTTACGCCCAAACTTATAGAGGACATTGACGGTTTTTCCGCCCTTGCAGCCCCTCTTCTTAACATGACACAGGAAGAGATTGCTGAAAAAATCTACAGGAACCCCAAGGGTAGCTTTTTGTACATAAAGAAGAAGATTACCCAGGCCCAGCGCGATGAGCTTTACAAGATGATAGAAGACCACGGTTTTACAAACTTCTGCCGCTTTGACAGGCTTCCCGGACGCGTTTACCCAATGAACGACCTTGCAAGCACGCTGATTGGCTTTATGGGAGATTCGGGCAAGGGCTTGGGTGGAATTGAATTCTCCGAGCAGCACCTTCTTAGCCCCGAAAACGGAATTGTGGAAAGCGGTGACGTAATCCACGGAAAGAACGTGTTCCTTACGATAGACGCAAACCTCCAGTACAAGCTGGAAAAAATTGCAAAGGACACCATGAATTCCACAAAGGCGGCAAGTCTTATTCTTCTTGCGGCTGAATCAAAGACCGGGGAAATTCTTTCCTACATAAACCTGCCTTCCGTAAACCTCAACGAGTACACGATGGCATCTTCCGAGGAAAAGAGGGACCGTGCTGCAATCAATGCATACGAACCTGGCAGCGTATTCAAGATTTTTACGGCGGCGGCTTATGTTGACTCTGGACGGGTTGGGCCAAACACGCTCATCCATACTACAGGAACCTACCTGCGCACAACCAATCTCGGCGAGACCATTAAGATTGAATGCCACGACCCGCACCCGCACGGCTGGGGAACTATACGCGAGGCACTTGAATATTCATGCAACGACGCATTTGCCCAGATGAGCGAGACCATGGGGAATGATGAATTTGTCTCTTACCTAAAGAAATTTGGCTTTGGGGAAAGGACTGGAGTAGAACTTCCGGGAGAGACAAAGGGCATCCTAAAGTCCCCTTCGGACAAGTCATGGTCGGCACGAACAAAGGCTACAATTTCCATAGGCCAGGAAATTTCAGTTTCGGCACTTCAAATGCTTCAGGCATCTGTTGCAATCGCAAACCACGGAATTCCGCCAAAACTTACCTTTATAAAGCGCATTACGGACAAGGACGGCAACGATGAATACGTGCACACGCCTGAATACAAGACCCGCGTACTCAAAAGCTCCACCGCAGACTTCATCATAAGCTGCATGGAAAAGGTCACCCAATCGGGAACAGGCCACAGGGCAGCCCTAAAAGACGTTTCCATCGGTACAAAGACCGGTACCGCCCAGATTTTTGAAAACGGACGGCTCCTCGAAAACCAGTACATCTCAAGCTGCATGGGTATTTTCCCGGTTGAGGATCCCCAAATTGTGGTCTACATCGTTATAGAAAAGGCTCAGGGCGAAAACCTTGGCGGACGCATTGCCGCTCCGGTAATAAAAAGCGCGGCAAACGAAATCATTGACTACCAGGGGCAGCCCCGTGAAGGTGCGGCAAGCCTTGAGCATTCGGGCGTCGTCTCCATCAAGGAAAACCAGCCAATACAGATTGGAAAGACGGTGCCAGACTTTACAGGAAGGCCAAAAAGGGACCTTGTGCCCGTAGTTGACGGACGTAAGGACTTGAATTTCCAGATAAACGGCGAAGGCTGGGTCGTAAGGCAGTCACCTGCACCAGGAACCCCGGTTACGGAGAACATGACAATTGAACTCAACCTGGAATACTAATATAGCCCTCTTTAAAAAACGCTTTCCCGCCCTAGGGGACATGCTAAAAGATGACATTGCCTTTTTTGAGAAGGAATGCTCAGAAGGGCATTTTCCCCTTCCCCTTGAATTTATTGAAGCAAAAAACGGAAGCCCCACGGCACTTTTCAAAACAGAGACAGCTGGGACAGAAGAAGCAGCAGGAAGCAAAGTGCCAGTGCAAGATGCGGACAAAAGCACAACTGCTAAAGCAGCGGCCATTCCCCTCCACTCTAAATACAACCCCGAAAGGGAGGCGGAGCAGCTTGTGTCCCAGTTCAGCAGGAATGATTTTGATGCGGCGGTATTCCTTGGCTTTGGACTTGGCTACGGCCCTCTTGCCTTTGCAGAGAAAAATCCTTCCGCACCGATGATTCTCATAGAAAACAACCCTCTTTTTCTTTTTGCGGCCATGAACACGCTTGACTTTACCAAAGTCCTCTCCCACCCCTCTCTTGTGTTTGTAACGAAGGCTGACCCGGCTACGGCAGTTTCCCTGCTTTCAGGCTATCGGGCAGAAAGGGTTAAAATATTTTCCGCCAAGGCACACACTGCCCACGATACGGCCTTTGCAAGCCAGTTCCTTGAGCTCTTCAAGCGCAGCCTTCAAAAAGATGCGATAAACACCAACACGCTGGAAAAATTCTCCCGCCTTTGGATGAAGAACAGCCTAGCAAACCTTTCCTACCTTGCAAAGTGTGATGGGGTAAAAAAATATAGAAGCGCCCTTTTACAGCTAGGCGGCAATGCTGCGGAGCTTCCTTTTGTGATACTTGCAGCGGGTCCTTCCCTTGCCGCGGTAATCCCCCATTTGCAGAGGCTAAAGGAAAGCTGCGTGCTTGTCTGCGTGGACACAGCCCTGCATGCAGTCCTAAAGGCCGGGGTGGAACCGGACTTCATTGTACTGGTTGACCCCCAGTATGCCTGTGCCCGCCACCTTGAATTCCTTAAGTCGCCGTCATCTGTCCTGATTACGGAAAGTGCAGCCTACCCTTCGGTATTCCGCTTTGAATGCAGGGAAACAGTAATGTGCTCATCCCTCTTCCCCATAGGCCAGTACTTTGAAAGCCGCCTAGGACAAAAGGGAAAGCTGGGGGCAGGAGGAAGCGTTGCTACGACAGCCTGGGACTTTGCCCGTACCTGCGGCGCAAAAAAGATATACATTGCCGGCATGGACTTGGGCTTCCCCGGAAAGCAGACCCACATAAGAGGCTCACAGTTTGAAGAAAGGGCACACAGGACATCCTGCCGCACCCACACTGCCGAAAGCGACGGCGTATCTTCCCTGCTGGGAGCAGCCCCAACACTTGCAAAAGACTACAGGGGCAAGGATATTCTTACGGACAAGCGCATGTCCCTTTTTGCATGGTGGTTCGAAAGCAACTGTGCCACTGCGCTAAAGGACGGCCAGAAAACATTCACACTTACGCCGCAGAGCCTTGCCATTCCAAACATAGCGGTCTCTTCCGCAGAAGAGCTTCTTGAGGAATGCTCAGCCCAAAAAGAGCAGCTTGTTCAGTCAAAGGAAAAATTCCTTGAGCAGGCGGAAAAAAATTCAGCCTTGCAGAAAAATGAAGATGAAAAAAACGGTCTCCCTTCTTTTGAAAGCGTCCGTGCCGAATTTAGGGAAAGTCTGGAAAATCTTGCTGAACTTTCCAAAAGGGGTCTTGCCCTCTGCCAGGTTGCAATTCAGAACAGAACAAAAGTACAGGAAGTGAATGCAAAGCTTTCTGAAATTGACGCAAAGATAATGAGCTCAAAGGGAAAGGAAGCCGCATCTCTGGTATTCCCGACGGAACGACAGCTGGCAGCAAAGGCAGGGGAACTACCTCCTTCCGCCATAAACGATGCCCTTCTAAGTCCTGTCTACTATTCGCGCCTAATTTACGGGGAACTGCAAAAGGCAGTCCGTGCATACCTTGAATGCATGTCCTAAAGTTCAGCTTACAAAATAAGTCTGCACCCGCCCAAAGCCCTTTATTTCAAGTTCAGGCCTCTGTTCAAAGGTGTAGCCGGGATAGTCTTTTAGCTTTTCCACTACAAGGGGCGACACATCTATGCGGTTGGCCTCACCATAGCTTTCCATGCGGGATGCAAGGTTAACGCTAGACCCCCACAGGTCGTAGATGAACTTGCGCTTTCCTATTATGCCCGCAACCACGGAACCGCAGTTTATCCCGATCCGTATTTTAAGGTCGGTATTGAATTCCTTGTTAAAGACATCCAGCGTACAAAGTATTTCCCTTGCAAAGTCCACCGTCTCCCTGCAGTTGTCCTCATAAGGTTCAGGGACACCGGCTGCAGTCATATAGGAATCCCCTATCGTCTTTATCTTTTCTATAGAATAGCCAGAGAGCAAATCGTCTATGCGCGAAAAGAGGGTGTTCAAAAGCATTACGGTCTTTACAGGTCCCATACGCTCAGAAAGCCCGGAAAAATCAACTATGTCAAGGAACATAATCGTAACGTCGTCAAATTTCTGCGTAAAGGTGGAAGGCTCCTCGGTAAGGCGGTCAGCAATCTCAACCGGAAGGATGTTAAGCAAAAGTTCCCTGGACCGCTTGTTTGCTGCGTCAAGCTTGGCAATTATGTTCATGTCGGGATTTTCCAGAGTAAAATACATGAGCATAACCGCAAGGGCTGTTCCAAAGCCAACGATAAGAAGCTGCTTGTTGTACATCTGGACTATGGCAACGACTCCCTCCATTATGCAGAAGGAATATATGGAAAGTTGCCTGCGCACCGGCATGTGCCTTGCGTTAACAAGAAGAACCGCAAGCACGAAAACAACGGAGGCCGTTGAATATACGTAAACCGTGTCGCTTGGAATTCCGTATGAATAGATGAAACCACCCTCACCGGCGTACAAAAGCTTGGTGGAAAGAATAACCGCCACTGCCGAAAGCATTCCAACAGTAATAAAGGCAAGCTCTGCAAACTTAATTCTCTTTCTGAACTTTGTAATGCCAGGGTAAAAGGTGCTTGAAAGCGCATATACAGAAACCGTATAAATGTAGAGGACCATCAGCACAAGATATGCCACCGAAAAAAATTCGTTTAGGCGGGGAATTTTGTCCCGGTTTGCAATCGTAATCACGCTCACGATGTCAAAGGCCAGCTCAAACAGGGTAACAAAAAGCAGGATACTGTAAATGGTATTCTGTACGCTCTTCCACCTTTTCTTTGAAAAGAAGATTACGGTAAGGAGAAAAATAACTGTAAACCCGGCAACTTGGAACTGAATATTGTAAGCCACGTAAAAATTATACACCATAGCAAACCAAAAAACAATAAAATTAACCCGCCAGCGCTCCAAATAAAGGAAAAAGCTACGCCGCCATGGAGGGGCGCGAAGCGTTGCCGGTGAAAGAGACGATCCCGGAGCCTGCCGAAGGGGCGGCTCTTTCACCGGCAATGACCGTAAGGGAACCCCGGAACGGCGGTGACGCATAGGCAGCTTCTGTCGAGTTAGCAAAAAAGCGGAATGGAAGAGCATGCAAAAGTACCGTCCAAAAAACTATCACAAAAAAAATTATCGGCCAGATAAAAAAGGAAAAGTCAAGGCTTACCTTTTCTTGGAATATGTGGTACAATATATAAAGAGAGTTGAACCCCAAGCGAAAGAAGTAAAAAATTGAAGTATTTTTCCGATTGGCTTAAATTTGAAGAAGACTCCCTCTACGAACAGAAGCGCCACCTTCCAATGGAAGAGGAATTTACTTTCTACAAGTCCGTTGCAAGCGGCGACACAGACACCGTAAGAAAAATATGCGAGCGAAACGACTTTGCCGACATGAAGGACAAGGGTCGGCTCTCCGAAAATCCCCTGCAGAACTTAAAATTCCACTTTGTAATAAACACCGCCATGTGTTCACGGTTCTGCGTGGAAATGGGTATGAGCATGGAGGAATCCTACAAGCTTAGCGACTACTACATTCAGCGCACCGACCTTTGTACCACTAAGGAAGAAATCGTAGCCCTGCAAAAGGAAATGTGCCTGGACTACGCAGAACGGATGAAGAGCAGCCAGCACCAGGGAGTAATGCCGGGAAACCTTTCCAAGTGCATGGAATACATCTACATCAACATCACAAAACGCATATCCTCAGCCGATCTGGCAAAAGTCTCAGGCCTCTCGGAAAGCTACCTGACCCAGCTCTTCAAAAAGGAGACCGGCTATTCAATCGGAAACTACATCCGCCTCAAAAAAATCGAGTACGCAAAAAAACTCCTTAAATTTACCGACTATTCCATTTCCGAGATTTCCGACATGCTTTGCTTTACCACCCAGAGCCACTTTATTTACGTTTTCAGAAAAAATACAGGAATGACACCCAAGAAATACCGCGACCTGCGCTACTGCAAGCACACCGACTACCCCGAATTTGCAGACAGGGATTCGCTAAAAAAGGACGGCATTTAGGTGGGGGAAGTCTCCCCCTGCGCCCGCACTTCGTTGCGTGCTACCCCTCTGCGGGGGACACCCCCGCAACGCCCCCGAAAAACCAAGAAATATTTGTTGGCATAAAAAACTGCGAGTTACAAAATAACTCGGAGAGTTCGCAAAGTGAGTACCGCCACCCTAGCGAAGACCTGTCACCCTGAACTCGTTTCAGGGTCTGTCCCCATACGAAATGCATGTTCTAAAACAAAGGTCCCGCATACACTTTACACAGATTCCGGGTCGGAGCCAGAAATGACAGCAGTCATACACAAACTTCTGCGGCAGAATTAGGGTCATCGCGTATAAGAGTCCCAAGACCAGCCACTTTTATGCAGCCGGAAAGAGGGTTCTTTATGCTTTCCACGCGGGTGGTTATGTCCGCCTGAACTTCCGACTTTTCAAAAGCAAGGTCTGCGTCATACATCTTGCAGTTTACAAGCTTTAGACCCTTGCAGTAGCAGAGCGGCTGGGTTCCGCTTATCGTGCAGTTTTCAAAGGTAACGTTCTCACAGTACCAGGCAAGGTATTCGCCTTTTACCGTGCAGTTTTTTACAAGCACGTTCTTTGCGTGCCAAAAAGCGTCCTTTGTGTCAAAGTTGCAGTTTTCAAAAACGCTGTCTGTAACATACTGGAATGAATACTTACCGGAAAATTCCACTCCGCTAAAATTAAGGCCAGAGCTCTTTAGCATAAAGTATTCACTCTTAGCCTTGCAGTTTGCCATGGACATTCCTCTCGTAAACCAGCCGAACTCTGGGGAGTCAACGTAGGAGTCTTCAATGCGCACGTTGGAACACTCTCGGACAGCCTTAATTCCCCGCATGGAAAGGCCCTGAATGTTCACATTTTCCGAATACCAAAGGGCAGCCCGGCACTTGTCCGTCATCTCTCCGCCAACAACTTCAAGATTTGTGCAGTGCCAGAAGGGGTAACGCAGGTTGTAGAAATTCTTTTCCGCCTTAATGCATCTTGCTTCCTTAAAAGCGCTCTCTCCGTCTGCAGGCCCGTCAAAACGGCAGTTCCTTACGGTAAGGTCATGCTGCCCATAAAGCGCACGCTCTTCGTCAAAGCTTTTTCCTTCTATAATATTATCCATAAAACACCCCGCAAGATTGGCTCTCCATATATTCTTTTACTCCCTACCCTTTTAATATAACAAAAAAGGCTTGGCAAAAACAAATTTTTTTTTACGCGCACAACTTCACGAACTTGCTACCGTTGTGTGCCTGGAATGGAAGTGCCTTCTTGTTTAAATCCACATTTACAACTTGAATTAGAATTTGCACTTGCCTCCTGCACACCAAGCCCCGCCCTTAACCTTTCCCCCGCAAAGTGATATATTTTCCTCTATGAAAGACAACAAATTCAACTTTTGCCCGGAATGCGGCTCGCGCAACATTCAGACGCTCATGGGTGGCCGCAAGTGGTACTGCCCTGACTGCAAATTTGACCTTTACAATAACGTGGCAAGCGCAGTGGGCCTTGTAATAGAAAACGAAAAGGGAGAATTCCTTTTTGAAAGGCGTGCCAAGGAGCCCCGCAAGGGATTCCTTGCATTTCCGGGAGGATTTTCTGATCCGGGGGAAAGTGCAGAGGAAGCCGCCGTACGTGAATGCATGGAAGAAAGCGGCGTAAAGCCCAAAAGCGTGGAATACCTTTGCTCCTTTGCAAACACCTACGTTTACAGGGATGTAGTCTACAAAACCTGCGACCTCTTTTTTGTGGCAAAACTTCCAGACTCCTACCAGCTAAAGGGACAGGAAAGCGAAGTTCAGTCTTTTGAATGGGTAAAAATCCAAAATCTTGAAGAGCTGGAGAAAGTGCCGCTGGCATTTGATTCTGCACGAAAGACGCTGGAATTCTATTTGTCCAAAAAATAATTTTTTCTGGGCGCATGGCAGCAAGCTACCACCGTATTCAAATCCCTTGCGCATTTTGCTAACCAGAAATTCATCTGCGGTACTTGATGTGTCATCATTAAGTGTTAATCTAAATTCTCAATTCTTTATAAAGATGATAAATGTAGGCTAGTCGTCTATCCTTTCCTATGCTCTCCTCCAGTGTGGAAACCAAGTGCTGTTTGAAAACAGAAACTGCACTATGCGATAAAAGTGTAGGTAGGCTGAAATGGAGCCGGGGTTCGTGCCGAAAACCCATTTTGCGCGGAGCGACCAAAGGGAGCGAAAGTCCTATTACCGCGCACCATGGGTTTTAGGCGCGGTTCCCGGCGGGAATGGAAGCCTACCGTGTTTTAGAATAATGCTTTCCAGGTTTGTTTTAGATTTGCACTTGATTTCCACATCTGCGGTACGCGTAATGTTGATTTTTTTAACATCAGCAGTTAGAATAAAAATACTAGGAGGCTTACAAATGAGGCTTTATGTTTTTCCGCCGGTATTCTATATTTTTCTTGCGGGCCTTGTGGCATACATTTTAGTGCTGGCCATTTTTCTTAAAAAGATTTCCAAGGCAAAAAAGGCCTTGCGCAATGAAGGAAAGGAAATTCCCAAAGCCACATCTTCCTACCGGACAATCTTTCCGGCAAGCATAGTCCTTATGATTCTTCCCCTGCTGATACCCTTGGGAAACCTTATTACTGGAACAGTCGTTGCCTGCGCCGTACTGGGGCTTTACATATCCCTGCGCGACAGGCTTTCAAAGCTAAAGTAGGTTCTTTTTGCAAGAAAGACCTCCGGGTCAAGCCCGAAGGTGACAGTGTCCGCAAGACCGTAGGTGACAGTCGCATCGCAAGCTGATGTGACTGCGTTTGCAAGACAGCAGGAACAGTGTTGGTTACAGTTTCCAGCTTACGCCAAGGCTTGGCATGTAGATAAAGCCAGTTGTCGTATAACTGTCGTTATCAGAATATGATATTCCGCCACCTGACACTTTATAGTCAAGGCTTGTTGAACCAAAGGAATAGTAAATGCCAAGTCCTGCATAGGCTCCAAACTTGTCCGTAAAGCGGTATGAGAATGTAACTTCAGGCCCTATATAGAAAAGATAAGAAACAGACTTTGCATCATATGAAATTTTTATTCCACTCTCGTACTCGCTGTCGGTTACAGAAAAATAAAGCATGTGAGTACCAATATTTCCAGTAAGAGAAAGCGTCATCTTTGGATCGTTGATGAATGTCCATCCAAAGCCAGCACCAACATCATAGTCAAGGCCGCCTTTTTTCTCGTCATCGATAATGTCAGAAGATTTCGTGTAGCCTATTGCAGTTCCTACCTTCCAAGTAAAGTTTGAATCGGTAATGTGGGTGTAGTCAAACTTAATGCCAAAGCCGGAAGCATCAAAATCTCCGTCGTCCGCATCATCGTCCACGTCAACATCCAACTTTGTAACGGGAAAATAAGTTCCAAGATGGAATTCTCCTGCGAATACAGATGCAGAAAGCAACGCTGAAGCCAAAACAAACAATAATTTTTTCATAAAAAATTCTCCTTAAAAAGAAAAGCAAAAGATGAAATCACAAGCCAAAAAGACTGTGAAACCTGTAAAACCATTGTTTATTGAAATAATCTAACGCACTTAAAACATTTAGTCAAGAAAATCTCCAAAAAAAAAAATAACTCTACTATCTCCATTTTTTTTCTTTGGCAAGGGAAAAATAGACCTCCGGGTCAAGCTCGAAGATGACAGTCGTGAGCCCGAAGGTGAAAGTCGTAAGCCGCTCGCTGTTTTTACGCCAACAAATGTTACTTGACATTCGGGGGCATTGTCCGCTCGCTTCGCAAGCTACCAAGTTAATTCGTAACTCGCGGGATTTCTATGTTAACACGATTCATTTTAGCAGGCGTTGTTCGCTCGCTACGCGAGCTACCGAGTTACTTCGTAACTCGCGAATTTATTTGCGAACTTGAAATAATTTTGGGGGCGTTGCGGGGCTTTGCAAAGAGATTGCCCCGCAGAGGGGGTAGCACGCAACGAAGTGCGGGCGCAGGGGGAGACTTCCCCCTCCTAAATACATAGGCAAAAACCTTTTCCTCTTATTGACACAAATCGTAAAAAATGCTATGCTTATTTCCGTTATGGCGTCTTACCCAAGTGGGAAGGGAATGGTCTGCAAAACCACTATGAAGCGGTTCGACTCCGCTAGACGCCTGCTACGAGCCGTAGAATTTACATCTTGTGAATTTTACGGCTTTTTTTTATGCTATTCTGTATGGAAGAAAGACTGTCTGGACATTTTATGAGAAGACTTAGCGCCATATTTTTGCTGCTCGCTTTTTTTAGCTTTTACCCGCTCAAGGCAGAGGTTACTAGCATTAACGGCCAGCTTTCCGGGGGCACAAACATCCGCTCGGTTCAAAGCCAATACTTTCTTATTATTTTTCCGGAGCAGTGCATTCAGAGCGCGATGGAGCTTAGGCAGAGCGCAGATTTGATTTGCCAAAAGATTTGTTCCCAGATGAACATGACCTGCCCCTTTAATGCCATGCCGGTGGTTATAACCCAGAGCACGGACGTTTACAACGCATACTTTAGCAATGCAAGCTACAACCACATAGTTCTTTTTGATGCAGCGGCAACAGAAGACCTCTCCTTTTATTCAAACACACTGCTTTCCACTTTTGAGCACGAGCTTACCCATGCGCTTACCGTAAATCAGAAGTCGGACAAGTTTAGGCACAGGCTTTGCAACATGATTTACTGGGGAGATTTTATAGAAACGCCGTCCATGATAAAGGAAGGGGCTGCGGTTGCCCAGGAAAGCCGGGGCGGACAGGGAAGGCTTAACAGTTCGTATTTTTTGCACACGATAAGGCAGGCAAAGCTTAGCGGGGAATTTCCTTCATGGCCAGACGTGCTTGGTTCGCGGGACATTTACCCTGCCGGCAGTACGCCATACATTTTTGGAAGTTCCTTTACCCAGTGGCTGCAGGAAAAATACGGAATGCAAAAGTATGCGGACTTCTGGTGGGAAATTATCAACAACTTTCACATTACCTTCCGGGGGGGCTTTCAAAAGGTTTACGGTGTGAATTTGAATGCGGCATGGAAGGAATTTGTGCAGAGCGTTCAAGTTCCTTCTATAAATAGCAATCCTTTGGCAGAAGAATTTGTTGGCGATTTTTTTAGGGATGCAGGCAAGGCTTCCGGTAAGGCTGGCGGAAATGCGGACGGCAAAAGCGGAAATGCGGACGGCAAAAGCGGCAAACCTGCCCAAGGCGCCCAGTCTGCCGCAAGCAGCCAGTCTGCCCAAAGCAGCAAACCTGCCCCAAGCAGCCAGTCAGGAAAGGCAGAAACAAAGAAGCTGGACCGTAAAAACACAAGCGGCTACAGGTACACAGGCCTTGCTTCCTGCAAAAATGGCTTTGCATACATTGAAGGCGAAACATCTTCGGTCTACTTTTCCGCCATTAGAAAAGACGGTTCCTTTGAAAAGCCAAAGAAGCTTTTTACCCACAATGGGATTGCATCCATTTCGCTTTCACCGGACGGGGCATTCCTTGCGCTAAGCTACTACAGCTACAACAGCATGAACATAAAGACAAAGGTTAAGCTCTACAACATGCAGACAGGTGAATGGACAAGCTTGGACGAGACAGGCCTCCGTGACGCTACAGTGCTTATTGCAAGGGGCGCAAAAGAAGGAAAAGCGGCGGAATACTCACTTGCGGCTGTAAAGGTTTGCGGTCAGAAGAGCTATATAAAGACCTACCGAATAAAAGAGGGGCAACTTGAAGAAGACACGGAGCTCTTTCTTGGCAAGGGAGAAGCCCCATTCTCTCTTTGCGGAGGAAGCGGGGGGAACATAGCCTTTCTTTGCAGGCAGGATTCTGAATGGAAAATACGGAACGTCTTTGCCTACGGAAAAAATGCCGGCAAGGGCATTGAATATTCACTTGGCAAGGATGTTGAACTAAGGGACCTTTCCTTTTACTACGGCACAAGCACACCCTCAGGCCTTAGCACAAGCGACTACCCTTCCGGGGAAGAAAGCCTTGCCTTTAGCCTTGCAATGCCGGGAACCTTTCCCCGACTTGGAATTATAGAAGGCTCTGGCGCATACATTTTGTCTACAGACGTCTCTGGCGGCATCTACAGTCCGGTCTGCCTTGGAGAAAGCACGGCCTACAGTGCGCATTTCTACACGGACAGCAAGCTGCTTAAAATGCATACAAAAAGCATACCGCTTCAAAGCACCCATGCAGAAGAAAAAACAATATCTGTTGCCGTAAAAGGCAAGAATGAGGAAAGCCGCCACAATGATGCCAATAGCAAAGCCGAAGCAATTCAGCAAGAAGAGGCAATTGCAAGCTTTCTTGCAGACGCAAAGCCCTACCGCAACATGTTCCAGAAAAAACTTTCCGTCCTGCCATTTTCCAATGTTCCCCAGTATGACGACAACGGTGCCGTCTCCAACTCAATCGTCTTCCCCGGCGTGATGGGCATATTCGCCACCCCCTGGGACAACGAGATTCTTTCTATCAGCACGGGCTGGGACATATTCAGCGGGTGCGGAGGCCTTGCGGTAAGGTTGCAGGGCGGCTCCATGCAGCAGACCCAGTTTTTTGTCTACGGAGAGGAAGCTGCCCTTACCTACGACAAGAACGGCATAAGGCAGTTCTCCAACAACATAAGCGTAAGCAACACGGTGCAAGTTGGAAAGACAGGCTCCATAACTGCAACGGAAAGAAACCTACTCGTTGACGGAAAGCAGAAGCTTACAAGCAACGATGACTACGACTTTTCGCTTTTTGGCAATGAGAACGCGGTAATATTCGCCTCCACAAAAATGAGGGATTCCGACAACCAAAGCCTCTTTAACATGCAGAACGCCCTTTCCCTTGAATACTCAAACATTCACCAGACGGGTTCAGGCTATTGGAACAGGTCAGGATTCAGCTTTAAGACCGTCTACGCAAACAAGTACCTTAGGAACAAGGACGAAGACAGTTCCTACTCAAACAGCCAGCTCTTTCCGTCTGCGACAATCCGCATAGGAAACCTCATTCCTATTGACTGCAGGCAGGGCTTAACATACAACCTTCCGGTCGGAGCATCCGCTTCCCTCTGCTACAACTCCACAAGCCTCTTTAAGTTTTCGGCAGAAGCAGTTCTCTTTGCCTCGGAAATACAAAAGGGAATTTCCGCCTTTCCACTTTACTTCAAGAGGTTCTCAATTACTGGCGGATATGCGATGAGGATTGCCCACCTGAACGGCAACATGGAAATATTCAGGATTGCAGATGCATTAAAAGAAGCAGACCGGGACCTTATGGAAGACGCAGTTTACCTAACGGCATCCTTCTACCAGATGATAAACACCGGGGTACTCGCCTCCCCCTCCATAGTGCACAAGCTTAGCCTTTCATTCAGATACCAGCCACACACATTCAACGACGAGAAAAAATACGTGCTTGGTATTGGTTCTTCTTTTACCTATTGAATTTTGCGGCGCTTTTATATGCAAGGGGCTTTCCGGGGTTCCGCGGGACCCTACCCGCTCCATTGCGTTCCGCAACCCGCCTAAGGCGGGCCCCTACAATCCCTGCCGTGCCTGTATTTTCAACAGACAGTTCACACGCTGCATGCAAGCTTTCCGGCTTTCTGTGTTTGCAGAACAACTATTTTTCCTTTTTCTCTTTTTTGACTTTCTTTGCACCGGACTTTATGGCCTTAAAGAGCTTTTCCAGCTTTGCATAGTCCTTAACACCGGGGGCAGACTCTACGCCGCTTGAAACGTCCAGAAGCTCCGGATTGAATTTCTGAATTATGTCCTTTACGTTCTTGGGGTCAATTCCGCCTGCAAGCCAGAGCTTGGTCTTTTTGCCAACCTGCTCAACAAAGCCTTCGCCAACCTGAATGCCAGTACCGCCAACCTGGTCTCCGTCCTTTGCGTCAATCAGGATTCTGGGTTCTCCATAGGCACACATAACGTCTATCTGCTGCAGGTCTTCAACGCTCGTTATGTTTACGGCAGGATAATGTGGTATTTCTGCCGGCCGGAACTTTTTCTTGCCAACATCAAACTCTTCTGCCCTAAGGAATTCGTCTGCACATCCGTGAAGCTGGATAAAGTCAAGTACGCCAGAGTCTATAAGAGAGTAGGCTTCCTTTGCCTCGTTTGAGAAGGGGTCTGTTATTACGCCAACAAGGCTAACCTTTCCGCGCAGGCTTGAATTCTGTAGTTCACCTGCAATTTTTGCCACTGTTGAACCTGCAACATTGCGCTTGCTTTCTGCACAGAAAATAAAGCCCAAGAGATCCGCACCAAGTTTTACGGCCTTTACCGCGTCAGGTGCAGAGGTTATTCCGCAAATCTTTACAAAGGGGCGGGGTTTCTTTTCCATGCGGCGGCGCAAGGAGCCTGCATACTCAAGCCACTTCTTGGATGCATCATTTTCTTCTGCTTCCACGAAGGATGCAACGAGGGAACTTGCCTCTTCCGGATTTGAGGCGGCGGCTTCGCCCATCAGCATGCCGGTAAAGCCCAGGCTTCCTGCAAAAGCTGCGGCCTGGGTGGTCTTGATTCCGCTTTCAAAGACAACGCGGGAACTTACGCCGGAAATTATGCGGATTTCCCTTATCATGCCGGCTGGCTTTAGGAAGTCTATGCTAAAGTCACTTAGGTCACGGGCATTCACTCCGCAAACTATGTAGCGGTTGTCCACGGCTTCCAAGAGCTGCTTGTACTTCTGCAAGTCTTCGCTCTGGCGCAGTTCAACAAAAGCTGTAATCTTAAGGAAGGCACATTCCTTGGCCATTTCTATGAGCTTTTCCGTGTCCAGCATGCGGGCAATCAAAAGGACTGCATCCGCCCCGCATTTATAGGCAATTTCCACTTCTTCCGGGTCAAAGAGAAAGTCCTTGCGAAGGACTGCAACGTTGCGGTTGCCTACTTCCTCGCAGACAGCAATCAAGTCCTGGAGTGAACCTTTAAAATAATTCTGCTCCGTAAGAACTGAAATTGCGCTTGCACCAGCCTCCATGTATTTTCTTGCAGTGTCGGCGGCATCAAGGTTTGGGGCAATGTCTCCTTTGCTGGGGGAAGCCCTCTTTATCTCAAGGATTGCTCCCTTTGCGCCAAGAAAGGGCACCACACGCCTGGGGCGCTCACGCGGAATGTCAACTCCGTAGTTAAAACTAAGGTTCCTTATATCCTGCTTGCGTTTCTGTACAATTTCATCAATAATGCTCATCTTTTTTTAGCCTTCTATAAATAATATTTAAATCGGCAAAAATGCCCAATCTATTTCCTTGCATTTGTAAAAACTTATGCTATAATTAAGTTATGCCTATGGCTTGCATTTCCAAGTCATAGACAAACTTTTGGAGGAAGAATGAGCCCAAGCACACCCAAAACAGACAACTTAAAGAAGCCTCAGGCAGAAGCAAAGAGCCAGGACCAAAAAAAGCTTGAACCATCCTCCGAAGACGCAGCAAAAGTCCGTGCGGCAAAAATAGCGGCAAGAAAGGCAAGGGCAGCAGCCCTCATTGCAGAAGCAAACGCCACATCCCCGCGCCGAATCACCGTCGTCTACGGTTCCATCCTTAAAAAGCAGAAGGAAGTGGACGCTTACACAAAGGGAACCGTCATCCAGCTGGACCGGCAGCCTGTTGAGGCGGCAGAAATCCTTGTGGACGGTAAACTCTTTGCAAGAGGCAAACTCTCAAGCCAAAACGGCCATGCTTCCGTGCAGATAACAGAGATTGTAAAGAAATAACCTTAAATTTTCAAGTGGGGAAAGTCTCGCAAAGGAAAGCTTTCACCCCATATTTCCTAATTAAAGCCCAGTGTGCTCTTTACGTGGGAGCGGAAGTCTGCAAGGGCCTCTTCCTTTGTCTTTTCACCGTAGGCATAGGATGAAACCGCCTCGCTCCAGAGGGCTTCTATGGCCTGGTCTGACCCCTGAACAAGGCTTTCCTTTGTGTTCCTGGACATTTCACAGAGTTCAGCGTAGTGATTCTGCCCGCCCAAAAATGGCTCGCTAAAGGTATTTTTTATTGCGTCCTGGGTGTGGATGTTGGCAACGATGTCACCCGTCATGCGGGCATAGCCTGTGCAAAAGCCATCATCGCTTACAAGATAGCGTATCATTTCCTTTACCGCCTCGGGGTTTTTAGTGCCCTTGTAGGCAGCAAGCCATGTGCGCCCACAGTCGTAGTGGACGGGGCCCGCAACCATTGCCCAGTCACCGGCAGTATCACCGGCATTTTCCTTCAAGACAGAATGAAGCCCCCAGGCAGGCAGAAAATAGCAGAAAATCTTTGCGCTCTTGCCAGATTCATCAGTGAGGGTATCGTTCATACCGGCAAACCAGCCTTCCGACCACTGCCTTACGCCGGCATCGTAGTGCTTTACGTGCATTGTGCGGCACATTTCCATGTAGGCCTGCATTGCCGGGTCTATAAAAAGATTGTTGTTTGTAACCCAGTGAACCTTGCGCAATCCCTTGTAGGGCATAAAGAGGTCTTGGGAAGAAGAAACTATGTATACAGTTCCGTAGGACTTTTCATTTATGAGCTTTGCGGAATCCAGAAAAGACGGTATGTCCTTGAGGTGCTGCTGAACCATCACGGGGTCGTCGGTGCCAAAAAAGCGCTTTGCAAGACTTCTGCGGTAGAAGACAGCTCCGGGAAAAACCTGCCAGCTCATTCCGTACACATGTTCGTCGTAGGTTCCAACCTGCATGGGGTAGGAATCCATTTTGTCCTTGACCTGCTCGTAGATGTCATCCAGGGGCAGCAAAAAGTCTGCACCTTCTTCTATGTATTTGCGGACAAAGGAAACGTCCAAGGCAAAAACATCGGGAACCTCGCTTGAACAGCTAAGCGCACGGTCAAGCTTGGAGGGGAACTGGTCAACTGGAGTAAGCGAATAGTCAACCTGAACGTCGGGATGCCTTGCCTTGTAGCCAAAGGTGGGTATGTCCAGCATGTTGCCAAGCTCACTTGAATATGACCAAACTACGATTTTTGGCGGATTTTCGCTATTTGCAGAATTTGACTTTCCGCTGCAGCCAAGAAAGCAAAGGGCAGCAGAAGATGCAAAGGTTAAGGCAGCAGCAAGAGCCGCTAAATGATACTTTTTCATTAAACTATCCCCAGAGGCTTCTTTACAGTCCGGCGTTTTAAGATGGTTTTTAGCAGATTTTACAAGCCGCAACCGCTTTTACAAAAAAAAGTCTCCAAATACATATTATCAGCGTATTTACGAACATCGTCAAGGAATTTTTAGGGATTTCTCACTGCCGAAAGGTGGGAATATTTCGGAAAAGTGTATAATTTCCGCAGAATATCCCGCCTCGAAAGGCATCCTAGCCCCGATTGGAAGGGGCCGCGGAAGCGGCTTGCCGCAGGCAATGGAGGGGGATGGGGCCCCCGGAACCCTGGAAAGCGGGATAAAATACCCTCCGTGGCATTTTATCCCGCAAGTTTTCTGGCGAAAACTTGCCTTTTTCTTCTGCCAACAAATAACGCGCCGTCCTTGGCGCTACTTCTTCTACAGGATAAAATGCCGCGGCCACACTTTTACATGACGGCCGCTCCAGAAAAGAATCAAGAAAACTTATGCTGCGCTGGGAACAGGTGATGAGGGGTTGCTTTCCGTGCGCACCTCTTCAAGCTTTGCCAAAGCCTTTCCGCTGTCAATTGCATCAAGGGCAGCCTTGTAGCCTTCCGAAATGTTGCGTGCCTTTCCGCTTATGTAAAGCAGGGCACCCGTGTTAAGGGCAACGGCCTCGCGCACTCCCCTTTTGCCCCTTCCGCTAAGGACTTCAAGAGCCATGGCGGCATTGTCGGCCCCGGAACCGCCTGCAAGGTCATTTGGGTCAACACCTGTAATGCCGATTTTTGCAGGGTCAATCACGTAGCGGAACTCCTTTCCGTCCTCGTTAATCTGGAAGACGTGTGTAAGGGCACACGGACTTATCTCGTCATAGCCGTCATCGCTTGCAACGACCATAACGCGCTTTGCACCAAGCTCCTTTGCCGCACGGGCATAGCGCTCAAGAAGATCCTTTGAGTAAACGCCAAGCACTTCGTATTCAGCACCGGCAGGATTAAGAAGGGGGCCAAGAATGTTCATGATTGTCTTGATTCCCAGCGCCTTGCGTACAGGAGCGGCGTATCTCATTGCGGCATGGTAAATTGGAGCCATAAGGAATGCAAAGCCGGTCTTCTTTATTATGTCCGTAGTCTTTTCGGGAGTATTGTCGATTTTAACCCCCAGAGCCTCAAAAAAGTCTGCGGCCCCGGACTTGGAAGAGACAGCCCTGTTGCCGTGCTTTGCAACCTTCTGTCCGCAAGAAGCCGCAACTACTGCGCTAAGAGAAGAAATGTTAAAGCTTCCCTTGCAGTCACCGCCAGTTCCTACTATTTCCGCAAGCCCCGAAATCTTTTCCGGCATGGGCTTTTTCTTCCTAAGAAGCACCTTTGCGCAGCCTACAATCTCGCTGGTAGTATGCCCCTTTGCAGCAAGGGCAGTAAGCATGGCAGCCGTAACGCGCTCGTCAAGGTCTCCGTCGGTAAGGTTTTCCATGAATATGGCCGCCTGGTCCTCGGTAAGGTCCTTGCGGTCGATTACCATGCTAAGATAGGATGCAACGGGAAGGTTGTCACGCCTGTAGTTAAGGAAGGCAGTAAAAATGCGGTCCCCTGCTTCGCTTGCAATGCTTTCCGGATGGAACTGAACCCCTTCTATAAGCATGGTTTTGTGGCGTATGCCCATAATGTCGCCGTCGCAAGAACGGGCCGTAACCTCAAAGCCTTCTGGCAGGGTGGACTCATCGATTACAAGTGAATGGTAGCGGGTAAAGCTTGCCTTTGTTCCAACCAGGCGGAAGATACCGCGACCGTCAAGCTTCATCTCTTCAACAACGCCGTGGCAAATCCTCTTTGCCTGAACGATTTTTGCACCGAATGCCTCAGCGATTGACTGGTGACCAAGGCAAACCCCAAGGATGGGAATCTTTCCCGCAAAATACCTTATCGCTTCCTTGCTGATTCCCGCATCGCTTGGCGTACCAGGTCCTGGGCTAACGACAAGCCGCCCCGGATTCATGGCCTTCAGGTCTTCGAGAGTGCATTCTTTTGAGCGCACAACCTTGACTTCCTCGCCGGAAAGCCTCTGCAAAGCCTGAACCACGTTGTATGTAAAAGAATCGTAATTGTCAATAACCAAAATCATATTTTACCTCCTTACTTGTTTTCAAGCACCTTTACCAAAGCACCAAGCTTCTCGCAAGTCTCCTGCCACTCGCGGTCCGGGTTGCTGTCGTATACAATTCCACCCCCGGCCTGCAGAGTCCAAGTGGCATTCTGCCTTAGCGCGCAACGGATTCCTATGCAAAAGTCCAGGTCTCCGTTTGTCTGCAAATAGCCTATTGCCCCGGCATAAAACCGCCTCTTTATCTTTTCCAGCCTGCTCAAAATCTCTATCGCGCTGATTTTTGGAGAACCGCTGACAGTCCCCGCCGGAAATGCAGAGCGCAAAACCTGGACTGGCTTTACACCCTCCCTTAGCTTACCCTCGGTGTCGCTTACAAGGTGCATTACGTGGCTAAAGTATTCGCAGTCCATGTAGCGAGTAACTTTTACGCTCCCGCTCTCGCAAACACGGCCCAGGTCGTTCCTTGCAAGGTCCACCAGCATAAGGTGCTCGCTCTTTTCTTTGGGGTCGCCGAGCAGGTCCTTTTTAAGCTCCTCGTCTTCCACTGCATTTTTCCCCCGGCGGCGAGTACCCGCAATCGGACGTATCGAAGCAATCCCGTCACGTACGCGGACAAGGCTCTCAGGCGATGAACCCACCAGCTGCCTGTCGCCAAAGTCTATGTATAGCAGGTAGGGCGAAGGATTCACCGAACGCAGGCGGCGGTAAATTTCCAGCGCAGAATTCTCGCACTCAAGGGTAAGCCTCCTGCTGGGAACCGCCTGAAAAATATTCCCCGCCACAATATCCTTCTTTAGCGCGACAACCTTGTCCTTGTATTCCCTTTCGGAAAGGGCAAGGTCCGTCACCACGCGGCAAGGCATGGGCTCCTCGGGCGGCGCAAGGTAGCTAAAATCCATGTCACCCAAGCGTTTTTTAAGATTGTCCACAGCCTTCTGCAGGTCAATCTGGTGCTCGGTATAGTTCATCGCAAAGACATGCAGGGTCTCAGTAAAATGGTCAAACACAATGTAGAGGTGGCCAACAACAAATTCACTCTCCGGAATATGCAGCTCATCCACCTGGGGCGCAAGGTTAATCGTATCGCACCTGGCACAAAACTCGTAACCAAGGCTTCCAACACCGCTGGCAGGAACCGGAATTCCCTTTACAGGAAGCTCATTCTCCTGTGCAACGTAAAGCAGGGCATCCAGAATGTCCGCCTTACCAGAAGCCTCCCCCGCAAAGGGAATGCGGCGGCCGTCCACAATAAAGGCAACCCCGTCATCATCCTGCAGAATGTGAAAGGCCTCCTCGCACAAAAGAATGGAATACCTTTCCTTTCCCATATTAAAGCGGGCACTCTCCAAAATGGCCTTTGCCCCTATCTTCCTCGCAAGTGAAAAAGGCGTGTACCTCTCCGCAGACAAGTTTTCATATATGCAATCTTGACGCTTGCTCATAAAAGCCCTCCAAGGCTCAATCAAATTTGTTACTACTTACAGTAACACTATAGCAAGCAAATTTGTTTCTGTCAATAGAAATATTAAAAAAATTTGAATTTTCTCTGGATTTTTTCTCATAGGACGGTAGCCTTCCCTGCTCTACCATTCACTCCCCCTCTAACTCGACATCAATGCCTCTGCGCCACCGGCTTTCCAGAGTTCCGGGGTCCCAGCCCCTCCATTGCTCCACTGCGTTCCGCAACCCGCTTACGCGGGCCCTTCCAATCCGGCGTAGGACATGCCCGCAAAAGAGCCAGCCGCCATGCTGAACTTGCCCCTGCATATGCAAAGCGGCAAAAAAAAGCAGGGGACAAAAATGCCCCCTGCCGTCCAGCGGATAATTAAAATTCAAAGACCCAAGCTATTTCTTAATCTGTTCCTTTGTGTAGAACTTGGGATTGTAGAAGATTCCGTTGCCTTTCTTGATTTCCTCGCGCTGCTTGTTGTTCTTTTCTATGTGGTTCTTGAGGATTGCGTCAATCCATCTGAGCAAGTCTACAGCAATGTGGCTTCCTGTCGCAGCAAAATCCCAGATAAAGCGGGCCACGCAGCATATAATGCGCCAGATGAGCTTTGCAACAAAGACAATCACCATGATTACAAACTTAATCACGTACTTGAGGCACTTGTAGATAAAGATGCGCACAAGCTCAAAGACGATGCGGATGAGTATGGGCATTACAAAGAAAATGGCTGCCCAAACAGGAATTGTGTCTTCGTTTATGCCGCCAGCACGCAAAACTTCAAATGAGGCAAGGACGGTAAAAATCGTAAAGAAAAGGTAGAGAACGCCAAGAATGCAGGAAAGCACATCCTTTAAAAGTATGAGCAGGGTGATTCTTTCCATTGCCACGCCCTCGAGGCACCACTGCTTTGTGTGCTTGGTAAAATCCGTCTGTGGAAGCTTAAGGACCTTTCTTAGGAAAATGTAGCCTAAGACAGCTGCTACGGCAGAAACGACTGTTACAATTTTGATGTAAGTCGATTCATAGTTTGCAAAACTTAACAATTCTAACATGAAAAACTCCTTGATGTTAAATATAAGACAATTCTAAAGCAGAATGTCCAAAATGTCAAATCTGCACATAAGCAAGCAACTTGTAGACAAGAAAGGCGAAAATCCATGCCAAAAGGCACTGCCAGGCAACCATGGCAAAAGACCATCTCTTTCCAAGTTCCCTCTTTACGGAAGCTATTGCCGCAACACAGGGGGAATAAAGCAGGCTAAAGACAAGAAGGCTGGCCGCAGAAGGCATGGTAAGGGCAGATGTAATTCCGCCCGCAAAAAGAATTTCCATCGTGGAAACAACGCTTTCCTTTGCCATCACCCCGGAAATAAGTGAAGTGCAAATCCTCCAGTCGCCAAGCCCCAAAGGCCGCATTACAGGCTCCAAAAGCCCCGCAAAAAGGGCAAGTATGCTTTCGGAAGAATCCCGGGTAAAATTCAGGCTAGGGGTAAAGCTCTGCAGGAACCAGATTACAATGGTCGCCACAAAAATCACGGTAAAGGCCCGCTCCAAAAAATCCCTTGCCTTTTCCCAAAGAAGCTGGGCCGTGTTCTTTAGGCTGGGAAGACGGTAATTTGGAAGCTCCATCACAAATGGAACCGGCTCCCCCTTGAACAGAGTCTTTCTGTACAAAAGGGCTGCAAGTATGCCTGCAAATATTCCGCCAAGATAAAGGGCCGTCATGACAAGCCCCCCGCAGCGGGGAAAAAATGCCGCCGTAAAAAAGGCATAAATCGGAAGCTTTGCCGTGCAGCTCATAAAGGGTGTCAAAAGAATCGTCATCTTGCGGTCACGCTCGCTCGGCAAAATGCGGGTGGACATAACTGCAGGAACCGTACAGCCAAAGCCTATCAAAAGGGGAACTATGCTCCGCCCGGAAAGGCCTATTTTTCTAAGAAGCGTATCCATTACGAATGCAACGCGGGCAATGTAGCCAGAATCTTCAAGAAGGGAAAGAAAGAGGAACAAAGTCACGATTATGGGCAAAAAGGCAAGCACGCTGCCCACCCCTGCAAAAATACCGTCAACAATAAGTGCGTGAAGGACTTCATTGGTCCCCGCTTTGGCAAGAGCTGAATCTGCAAGAAGCGTAAGCCAGTCAATTCCCCTTTCCAAAAGCCCCTGTAAAAATGCCCCGATTACATTGAAGGTCAAAAAAAAGACCAGGGCCATAATCAGTACAAAAAAAGGAATCGCAGTATACTTTCCGGTCAAGAGGGTATCTATTTTTTGGGAACGAAGCCTTTCCCGGTTTTGCTTGGGCTTGTGGACTGCCTTGCCGCAGACATTTCTTATGTATGAATAGCGCATGTCTGCAATTGCCGCGCTGCGGTCAAGCCCCCTTTCCCTCTCCATCTGCAGGGCTATGTGTTCAAGGGTTTCCTTTTCGTTAAGGTCCAGGTCAAGCTGGTGCACAATCCTCTTGTCCCCCTCAAGCAGCTTGCTGGCCGCAAAGCGCACAGGTATTCCCGCCTTTAGCGCATGGTCTTCTATAAGGTGGATAACCGCATGAAGCGCCCGGTGCACTGCCCCCCCAGAATCCTTTTCGTCGCAAAAATCCTGCCTGAGCGGCTTTTCCTGAAAGTGGGCAACATGAAGCGCATGCTTCACAAGCTCGTCCACACCCTGGTTCTTTGCTGCGGATATGGGAACAACAGGAACCCCCAAGAGCTCCTCCATCTTGTTTATATCCACCGAACCGCCATTGCCGTAAACCTCGTCCATCATGTTCAGGGCAACAACCATGGGAACGTTCATTTCCAAAAGCTGCATGGTCAGGTAAAGGTTGCGCTCTAGGTTGGTGGCATCCACAATGTTTATGATTCCCCTGGGCTTTTCGTTGAGCACGAAATTCCTTGAAATAATCTCCTCGCTTGAATAGGGCGACATGGAATAAATTCCCGGCAAGTCAGTCACAAGCGTGTCCGAATGCCCGCGTATGGAGCCGTCCTTCCTGTCTACCGTAACCCCTGGGAAATTCCCAACGTGCTGGCTGGAACCCGTAAGCTGGTTAAAAAGAGTCGTCTTCCCTGAATTCTGGTTTCCCACAAGCGCGTATGTAAGAAGGGTTCCCTCGGGAAGGGGATTTTCACCCTCCTTTGCATGGAAGCGCCCGTCTTCGCCAAGCCCGGGATGCTCCGTCCTAAATTTTCTGTCCAAGGGCAAAGGCCCGCTGCCTGTCCCGGATTCCACTCCAGAGCCTTCGCATTCTCCCACTTCTATCTTCTGTGCATCGTCCAGCCGCATGGTAAGCTCATAGCCGCTCACGTCAAATTCTGCGGGATCTCCCATGGGGGCAAGCTTAACCTTGGTCACGGCAGTACCGGGAATGATTCCCATGTCCAAAAAATGCTGCCGTAGTTCCCCGTTGCCGCCAACCTTTAAAATGCGTCCAGTTTTTCCTAATGCCAAGTCCTTGAGTGTCATAGGAACATAATAGCGTATTTTACAAAAACTGTGTAGACGCTTTTCTGCAGGCACTTGATTAGGCACTTGACACTTTTTTTCTTAGCATATATATTATTTCTACACCGCTTTTTAATGCGCGACTAGCTCAGATGGTTAGAGCATCACGTTGACATCGTGGGGGTCACTAGTTCGATTCTAGTGCCGCGCACTAAGAGGCGGTGCTTTTGTTTTTAAATATATGAATGTCCAGCCTATCCTCCTTGCAAAGGGTAGTAGCAGGGATTGGAGGGGGCCGTAGGCGACCGGCCGGTACGGACGGGCCGCGCGTCGTAAGACGGGCAAGCCCCGGAAAGCCCGGAAAAATGATTTCCCTGTCATTTATGACAGGGCGCGTAAAAATGACAGCCCGCTCCTAAATTCTTCTAAAGACAAGGCTCGTATTCACTCCACCAAAGGCAAAGTTGTTGCTCATAACGTATTCCGCATCCGGCAAGTCCAAGCCGCTTCCCATGATGTAGCCAAGGGGGGCGCAGTTTGGGTCAAGCTGGGTAAGGTTAAGGTTTGGATGGAACCAGCCTTCATTCATCATGTTTATGGTAAGCCAAGCCTCTACACATCCGCATGCACCAAGAGTGTGACCAATGTAGCTTTTTGTCGTGCTAATGGGGACGTCCCTTTTAAAGACTGAATAAGTTGCAATGCTTTCTGCAACGTCACCTGCGGCAGTGGAAGTTCCGTGGGCATTTACGTAGGCAATTTTTTCAGGGGCAATTCCGGCGTCATCGAGTGCAAGCCTAAGTGCCTGGGCCATAGTCTCTGAATTGGGGCTTGTAATGTGGGTTCCGTCGCAATTGGTTCCAAAGCCTGCAACTTCCGCATATATCTTTGCACCGCGCTTGTATGCGTGCTCCATGTCTTCCAGAATCAGGGTTCCAGCGCCCTCGCCTATTACAAGTCCGTCGCGCTTTGCATCAAAAGGCTTTGGCTCTTCCTGGGGGTGGGCGTTGTCGTATGCGGTTGCACCCATAGCATCAAAGGCCGCTGCGTCAGGAGGGACAAGCTCTTCTGCACCGCCTGCCACCATCATGTCCTGTATGCCGTTTTCTATTGCTTCGTATGCGTAACCGATTGCCTGGCTGCCGGAAGTGCATGCCGTGTTGGTGGTGATTATCCTTCCTCGAAGTGAATAGAAGACGCTTATGTTTGCAGCACAAGTCTGGGGCATACACTTTATGTAGGTCTGGGAATCTATCTTGCTTGAGTCGTTTGTAAGCACCATGCCGAACATGTCCACCATGGAATCCATGCTTCCCATGCAGGAACCGTATGCAATTCCTGTCCTGCCGTTGTGAAGTTCTTCCAAAAGGCTTCCGTCTTCATTCTTAAGGCCTGCATCTTCAAAGGCTGCTTCTGTTGCAGTAAGGGCAAGAAGGGCTACCCTACCCATACCGCGCACTTTTTTTCTTGGGTACTTGGGCAACTCTCCTGTATAGGGACAGGCAAGGCGTGTGTTCATCTTGTCAAAGCGGTCCCAGTCTGGCATGTAGCGTATGCAGTTTTTTCTGGAGCGCAAAGTCTTATAGGCTTCGTCCCAAGTCTTACCCAAAGCGGTAAGCATTCCGCCGCCTGTAACAACAACCCTTCTCTTTCCGTTTGCTTTTGTAAAATTCATATTATACCGCCGTTTACAGAAATTACCTGACGGGTAATGTATCCCGCTTCTTCGCCCAAAAGGAAGGTTACAAGGTTTGCAACATCCTCGGGCTTTCCCATTCGCTTCATTGGAACAGAAGCAAGCAGAGTTTCTACAGGTGCATCTTTTAGCATTTCCGTCTCAATAAGACCGGGTGCCACAGCGTTAACGGTAATGTTTCTGCTGGCAAGTTCCACCGCAAGGGCTTTGCAGGCACCAATCAGCCCCGCCTTTGCAGCACTGTAGTTTGTCTGTCCCCTGTTGCCGGTAATTCCGCTTACGGAAGAAATTGCAATTATGCGCCCCTTCTTCTTACGGCACATGGCAAGGGTTAGAGGCTGAAGGACGTTGTAAAAACCGTCAAGGCTTGTGTGCACTACGGAATCCCAGTCTTGGCCTTCAAGACCTGCAAAAGTCTGATCCTTGTTTATTCCCGCATTGCTTATAACACCCCATGGCGCACCGTGGGCAGACAAAATGTCTTCCATCTTTTTTTTACAGCCGTCGCGGTCAAGCACATCAAACTGAATAAGCTCCCCTTTTCCACCGGCATCTTTTATCAAGCGCAAGGTTTCTTCCGCTTTTTCCTTACCACGGTTGTAGTGGGCAATTACATAATATCCTTTTTTTGCGGCTGCAAGGCAGATGGCACGTCCTATGCCCCCACTTGCACCTGTTACAAGAATTTTTTTCTGCTCATCTTCCATTTTATTTATCCTTGGGCAAATCATCCCTGCCCCAGTCTCTGCTCCAAATCTTTCGACTCCATTACGGTAATGAATGTAGTCACATCCGCATCATCCTGCGAAGTATTGTCCTGTCCAAATATTGCACAGCTGAATTTTGAAATGTCCCCGGAAGAAACATCCTCAGAAATTTTTATCCTTATTGTAGTTCCTGTAGCAAAGGATGAAACCCTTGTCTTAAAATGCGAAATGCTAAGCACAACTCCGGGGTTGCACTTTTCACTTTCCCCGCGCACTGTTTTTTTTATGAAGGAAAGAGCCGCAACTCCCTGGGCCATAATTTCAAATGTGCACCAGGAAGGAATTCCACCAAGTTCCTCATCGTAAAAAATATTGTCAGGCTTAACGTCCAGCTGCAAGGTTATCGTAAGTTTTTCCACGTCATACTGAACCACACGGTTCAAAAGGAACATCTTGCCTTTGTGGGGAACCATTGTCAAAAGTTCTTCTTTTTCTACCGGAAGCTCAAACTGCATAGGAATCCTCCGCGCTAAGAATCAAAACAGTATTGCTGCCGCCGAATGCAAAAGAATTGCTCATGCAGTTTTTTACCCGCACTTTTGTGGCCGCATTCCCGCATGCAAAATTCAAGTCTGGAAGTTCAGTGTCTCTTTCTCCATCCCAAGCCTGAAGGGGAACCTTGTCCGCTCCCTTGGCACTTTCCTGAATGAGCTTCCAGCACACAGCCGCCTCCAAAGCACCAGCCGCACCAAGAGTATGTCCTGTCTCAGACTTTGTGGAGCTGCACAAGAGCCTGTGGCTTCCAAAAACTTTTTCTACAGCTTTTGCTTCCATAGAATCATTAAGCCGTGTACCAGTTCCGTGAAGGTTAAGGTAGTCAATGTCTTCTGCTTTTAGGCACGCATCATCCAGTGCCTTTTGCATAGCATCCGCAGCACCGCTTCCTTCCGGATCGGGGGATGTTATGTGGTAAGCATCCGAACTTTGGCCGCTTCCAGAAAGAATTACAGGCACTCCGCTTTTTAAAAGGTTGTCACGGCTAAGCAAGAAAAATGCCGCTCCGTCGCCCAGGGTTATTCCGCTTCTGTTTTTGCTGAAAGGATTGGTCTTTTGCAAAGAAACAGATTCAAGAGCGTCAAAGCCAAGAAGAACCGTGTCAGACGCAACGTCAACTCCTCCAGCCACAACGGCATCTGCAAGCCCAGAACGGATAAGTTCCGCCGCTTTGGAAATTGCAGCCGCACTTGAAGCACATGCCGTAGTGAATGCAAGGGACGCACCCTTAAGACCATAGCTTTCGCTTACAAAAGTTGCAACATAATCCGCGCACTGGTTTTCCAAGGTATAAGAAAGTGGAAAACTTCCTTGTTCAAAAAAAGTCCTGTGCCCAGCAATGGAAAGTTCGCTTCCGTTATCGCAAGAGCCCACGCAGACTGCAATGCGCTCAGGGCCATATTTTTCTTTTGCTTCAAAAATAAAGTCCTCTATCTGAAAAAGAGCCGCCGCTTCCATCCTGATTATTTTCATGTCAAGCCGGGCATTCACATTGGGCAAAGACTGGTCTTCTACCCGGGCCGCAAAAAATTCCTTTCCAGAAAGAGTCCTTGTTTTTTTTATTCCCGAATTGTCAGCGGCACACACACAAGACCAAAGTTCGCCAATGTTTTTTCCTGCTGAACAAAAAACTCCGGGGGCAGAAAAATAAATTTTCTGCAAAGCTCCTGCACTCATTAAGGTTCAACCTCCGTAATGATATATGTGTAGTTACGAAGGTGGTTTCTTATCTTGATGCGGCTAATCTTTTTTTTCTTAAGAGTTATTTCTATTTCTTCTATTAAATTCTTACCGTCATGAATTGTGCGCGTAATGGAAGTGGAAGTTTTTTTCTCCTCAAAGGAAAGTCCTGCCGCAGAGTAATTTGCCTTTAGCACGTCAAAGTCATAATATGCATTCTGAAAATCCGCAACAATGTATTCAGCCCTAAAGCTGTCCGGGAAAAAGTGTGATTCAAATTTAACGCTTTTTCCGTCGTAAGAAAGAAAGCCAATGTCCACGCCAAAAGTGCTCAAAAGGCAGACAGAAATTTCTTTTTTATCCAGCTTAAGATATGCCATCATCGAAAAAGATTTTCCATCAAAATCACCGCTGAATTCCTGGGCACACTCTTTGGAAAGGGAACAGGCAGAAGGCGGCAGAAGTTCTATACATTTTTTGTCGGTAATATAAACCGGGTGAAGCTTTGCCTTTGAAGAAGAAGCGCATGAAAAAAATGCAAATGATGACAAAAGCGCAGAAAAAATAAAAGCTGCCGCAAAAGTCTTTCGAGTAAAGTTCAAAAAGTTTTTTTGTGTAGGTAAACATTTCATAGGAATTTTAATTGTAAGAAATATGCCGTCTTTTGTCAAATATGGTAGATAAGGGGCGGGACACCCC